>NZ_JADYVS010000007.1:0-333064 GCF_020194055.1 Bradyrhizobium sp. NBAIM03
AGATGGGGCCCTGTCCCCCACCCCGCTCGAGCTCAGCCCGTGATCTCACGGGGGCCTTTACGGCCCGGCATTTAGGAAACTTTTTCCATATTTGGCGCCGTACTTGAGCCACAATCCCGCGGCGTTCTGATAAGAGACAAGCTTGAATCGCGGGGACGCCTGTGGGGGCTGCCGGCGATTTTCATGGGGTCAGAGGAAGGCGATGTTGCAAATGACGCGACCTTCCTTCGGCATTCGAAAGACATCGAGAGAGCTTTACCCGTCCAGCTGTTCGTAATTTCGGCCGGCCCCATCAAGGGGCTTTCTGGGCGCGGACAGTTGTGCGGCTTGCCTGCTCCGGCGATCCCCGTTCAAGAGGGCAGCCTGGGACAGGTTCGAAACCGGGCATCTTGGGTCGTTGAGTTGGGGGACTTGGGTTGAACCACAGGACGTCACGCGGCACTTACGGGCGTGAGACCGGGATCATCGATCTCGGCCACGAGCCGCCGCTGTCCGTCGATGGTTCTGAAGCCGCGGTGATCGACCGCCGACGCGTCTCGGTGCAATGGTTCAGCGGGACAATTTTGACCGGACTCTGCGGCGCAGCCCTGATCGGCGGCGCCGTTTTCGCTTCGCTCGACGGCGAGATGACCTTCGCCAAGGTGCCGGAGCGGGTCGAAGGCGCGCTGCGCGGAGCATTCGGCGCCGCCGATCGTGCCGCCACGCTGCACAAGAGCGATCGCCTGCCGCCGCCGAGCGAATCCACCGCTTCACGCAACGTGATGCGCGTCTCGACGGTTGCCCGCGTCGGCAACCGTGACGTGATGCGGGTGCGTCCGTTCGTGCGGATCGCCGGCAATCTGTCGATGACGACGAGCGATCTGTCGGCGAAGATCCCGCCGTTCAACGCCCAGCGCCTGCTGACCGATGTCGGCTCCGACCCGAAGACGGCGTCCGACGATCCCAACAATCCCGAAGCCGTCGAGCCCGACGCGGAAGTGTCCTTCGTCACCAAGGACCTGTCGCCGGTGCTGCCGAAGGCCAAGATTTCCGCGGTGGTGGCACTCGACGACATCCTGATGCGGGTGCGCGATGCCGCCAATTGGCGCGGCAATGGCGGGGTGCGCTACGCCTCGCTCGCCAACACGGCTGCCGACATCTCCGGCGCGACCGGTCCTTCCGACATCAGAACCGCCTACGCCGCCGAGGCCTCGCCGTCCGATCCCTATGCCGGCTTCGAAACGCGCGTGGTGCCGGAGAACGTCACGCTGCTGCCCAAGACCAAGGAGCAGATCACCGGCGGCAATCCCAACGGCGAACGCGTCCACATGGTCAAGAAGGGCGACAGCGTCGCCGGCGTGCTGCGCGATCTCGGCGCCAATGCCGACGAGATCAAGGCGATCACCGCGACGCTCGGACCGCGCGGCCGCGACGGCGGCCTGAAGGAAGGCGAGAAGCTCCGCATCCTGATGGCGCCCGCAAGCCCCGGCGCCCGCCTGCAGCCCTATCGCGTCGTGGTTGCAAACGACACGATGGTGGAAGCGATCGCGGCGCTGTCCGATCTCGGCAAATACGTCGCCGTCGACGTCTCCAGCATGAATACCGTCGCCGATACTGCGGCCAACGCCAGCAGCGACGACGAGGATGACGATGACGGCTCCGGCGTGCGGCTCTACCAGAGCATCTACGAGACCGCGATGCGCAACAAGGTCCCGATGCCCGTCATCGAGGACATGATCAAGATCTACTCCTACGACGTCGATTTCCAGCGCAAGGTGCAGCCCGGAGATTCATTCGACGTGTTTTACGCGGGCGAGGACGAGGGCGTGACCGCGACCGAGAAGAACGAGGTGCTGTTCGCCTCGCTCACCGTCGGCGGCGAGACCAAGAAATACTACCGCTACCAGAGCCCCGACGACGGCCTCGTCGACTATTACGACGAGACCGGCAAGAGCGCGAAGAAGTTCCTGGTCAGAAAGCCCGTCAACAACGCCATCATGCGCTCCGGCTTCGGCGGCCGCCGCCACCCGATCCTCGGCTACGTGAAGATGCATACCGGCGTCGACTGGTCCACCTCCTACGGCACGCCGATCTTCGCCTCCGGCAACGGCATGATCGAGAAGGCCGGCCCCGAGGGCGGCTATGGCAAGTACATCCGCATCAAGCACGCCAACGGCTACGAGACTGCCTACGGCCACATGTCGGCCTTCGCCAAGGGCATGGAGCCCGGCAAGAAGGTGCGGCAGGGCCAGGTGATCGGCTTCGTCGGCTCCTCCGGTCTGTCGACCGGCCCGCACGTCCATTACGAGATCCTGGTCAACGGCCGCTTCGTCGACCCGATGCGCGTGAAGCTGCCGCGTGGCCGTTCGCTGGAGGGCCCGATGCTGGCAAGCTTCGAGAAGGAGCGCGACCGGCTCGACGGCATGATGAGCGGCCGCGGCGGCGCCATCGCCCGGATGTCGGACGCCACCGGCGGGCCGCTGCAGGTCACCAACCGGTAAGCCGACAACCGGCCGAGAAGGCCGGTATTTTCAAACAGGATTTCAAGCAAGTACGCTGCGCAGCGAGGCCGCTTCGCGGCGTCACAACGTCAAGTTTCGTTTGCCAAAGCCGCAGGACGGGCGAATACTTTCCAAAAAAATGGGAGGTCACGCCATGAGAAACAGGCTCGCCTGCGCAGCCCTGATTGCTGCGCTGTTCTGCACAACGAGCGCATCGGCCGATGGCTGGGAAGTCACGAGACTCGTGCCGGGCTCGGCATTCCACGGTGTGCACGGGCTCGGTGTCGACAAGGCCGGCCATTTGTTTGCCGGCAGCGTCGCGGGCGCTGCGCTCTACGAGGTCGACATTGGCGGCGGCAGCGCCAAGGTTGCAATCCCGGCACCGGTCGGGATGGCCGACGACATCGCGTTCGCACCCGACGGCACCATGGCCTGGACCGGCTTCCTCGCCGGCGATCTCTATGCGCGCAAGGGCGACGGTCCGATCAAGAAGCTCGCGTCCGGGCTGCCCGGCATCAACTCGCTCGCCTTCCGCAAGGACGGCAGGCTCTACGCCACCACCGTTTTCCTCGGCGATGCGCTCTACGAGATCGACGTCGAGGGCGTCAAACCGCCCCGCCAGATCATGGAGAAGATGGGCGGCCTCAACGGCTTCGAGTTCGGTCCCGACGACAAGCTCTATGGTCCGCTGTGGTTCAAGGGCCAGGTCGCAAGGGTCGACGTCGACAAGGCCGAGCTGAGTGTCGTCACCGACGGCTTCAAGATCCCGGCCGCCGTGAACTTCGATTCCAAGGGCAATCTCGTCGTGATCGACACCGCGCTCGGCCAGCTCGTCCGGGTCGATCCCAAATCGGGCGCCAAGACCATGGTCGCGCAGCTGAAGCCGTCGCTGGACAATCTCGCCATCGACGACAAGGACCGCATCTACGTCTCCAACATGGCCGACAACGGCATCCAGGAGGTCGATCCCGCGACTGGTCATGCCAAGCAGATCATCATCGGCAAGCTCGCTTTGCCCGGCGGCATCGGCGTCACCTCGGAGAACGGCAAGGATACGATCCACGTCGCCGACCTGTTCGCCTATCGCACGGTGGACGGCGTGACCGGCGAGGTCACCGAAAAGGCGCGCATGCACGCCGCTGGCACGACGCTCGAATATCCGATGAGCGCGACGGCGAAGGGCAACGACGTGGTCCTGTCGAGCTGGTTCACCGGCACCGTGCAGGTGATCGACGGCAAGACCGGCGCGACGCGCGACATGCTGCACGACTTCAAGGCGCCGCATGACGCGGTCGTACTCGCGGACGGCAGCATCCTGGTGGCCGAGCTCGGCACCAAGTCACTGGTCAAGGTGAGCGGCGAGCACGGCAAGGATCGCACGACGCTGATCAGCGCGCTCGAGGGTCCGATGGGTCTCGTCCGCGGGGCCGGCGACGAGGTTTACGTCACCGAGGCTTTTGCTGGCATCATCTCCAAAATCAACAGCACCGGCGAAAAGACCGTGATCGCCAAGGATCTGAAGATGCCAGAAGGCATCGCGCGCACCGGCGACGGCAAGCTGATCGTCGCCGAAGTCGGCGCCAAGCGGCTGATCGAGATCGTGCCGGAATCCGGCAAGGTCACCGAGATCGCAGCCAATCTCCCGATCGGCCTGACCGGCGCCCCCGGCGGCTTGCCGACGCATATCCCCACCGGCGTCGCAGTCGGCGCGACGGGCGCGATCTACGTCAGCTCGGATGTCGAGAATGCGATCTACAAGGTGGTGAAGAAGTAGGAGCTACGTGCACGGGACTGGCGGGAACCGTCACGCCGGTTCCCCGGTTAGACGCTGACGGAAGCCAGCAGGAGGATCGCTCATGACGCGCCTCTCACGCGACGATGTCGTCAAGGCCGTGGACCGCGCCGATGACGTCACCATTGCCCAGATCATCGGGACCGGCGCGACCGCTGAGGAGCTTGCTGAGGCCCAGGCCTGGCTCGCCAACGATGAGCCGATGATCAACGATCTGCGCCCGCTGGCGCAGGGCCGGGTGCGCGAGCTGGTGGATATTTTGTCGGAGCTGGAGGAGGACGAGGAGGACGGCGTCGAGCCGCGCTCCGCCTCGGCCCCTGGCAACTAGCCAGACAGCAAAACAGGACGCCCCGGAGAGGTGACCCTCCGGGGCGGCTTTCATTTCAGATCCTCACCCTCCGGCTGGTTCACGAGATACTCGGACCGAGGTTCGAGGCCATGATGATCAGCATGTCGCGGAATCGACGGTACGGCCCTGGCCCTCGGCCAGCGGGCCGTCGCCGAGCGCCTGCAACAGCACGTTGAAGACGTTAACCCGCACGCACCCGTGCGAACAATTCCGACGGCATCATACCGAACATGTCGCGGAAGGCCGTGCTGAAATGCGCGGAGCTGGAAAAGCCCGCGTCATGCGCGGCCTCGGTCAGCGATTGGCCTTGTGCGACCGCCCGCGCGGCAGCGCCGATCCGGGACCAGATCCGGTAGCGGCGGAGCGGCACACCCGTGACGTCCTTGAAAAGATGCAGGAAGCGCGAGGACGAAAGTCCGGCCCTGCGGCCGAGTTCAGCAAGGGTGTGCGAACCGCTGGGCTGCTCGCGCATCCGCTCGATGGCGGCGGCAATTCTTGCATCTGGCTGCGGACTTGATCCGATCCCAAGCATATCGCGGGCTGCTTGCTGCGCGTCCTCAGATGCGAGGCGTCGCTCCGCGATGGCGCCAAACAGCGCGACGACCGACCTCTCGTCGATCATGTCGAACGCGGCCCTCGATCCGACCTCCTTCATTCGTGAGCGAAGCGCCTCGATATCGCGGCCGAGGGGATCGACATAGAGGAAGGCCATCCGTCCAGCATCGGTGCGGAGATGGTGCAGACTGTTGGGCATGATCAGCACGCTGCGGGTCTCGCGATAAGACGGTGAGCGCGCCCTCGGATCGTTAGCTACGCCTATCGCCCCGTCGAGCGCGACGGCCAGCACGCCGGTGGCATTGCGGTGGGGCGTCAGCCCGAAGGCTGGACCGAGATAGAGCACCCGCGCGTCCCAATCGAGCATCCGCGCCCTCTTTGGTCCGCCGCTGGGCGGCGTGCTGATAGCCAGTTCCTGAAAGCCGGAAGGCGAGGTCATGCCTCATCATAGCGCACCGGCACAGCGCTGCCGATGACCCGGGAGATCATATCGATGGACAGAGTTCTGGTAGACGACGCCGCACAAATCGCCGCTATCCGCGCCGCCGTGACGCGCTACGCGGCCGCCTGGCAGGCCGGTGACCGCGCCGCGATCGCCGCCTGCTACCACGATGAATTCATGCTGCACTATGCCGGCCATAATCCGCTCGCCGGCACTCACCGCGGCAAGGCGGCCGCGCTTGCCACTCTGGCCGAGGTCGCACGCCGCTCCAACCGAAAACTGCTCGCCATCGATGACGTCATGGCCGGGCCGCGGCGCGGCGCCATTCTCGCACGGGAATCATTCAGCCGGGACGGTCGCACGGCTGAATTGGAACGGTTGCTGGTCTATGCCGTGCGTGAAGGCCTGCTGAGCGAATGCTGGGTCTACGACCGCGATCAGGCAGTGGTGGACGCGTTCTTAGTGGATTGAAAACGCCCTCCGCGAGGTTGGCGCGGAGGGCGTGTATTTCATCAGTTCAGCTTCCGCTTCGCCACCGGCGCCTCGAACTGGGTGATCTCGGCGGTCTGCGGCGCCTTGCCGTTGAAGGTCAGCACGTTGCCTTCGGACGAGATCGCGACATTGTCGCCGTCCCTGACGTCGCCGGCGAGGATCATCTCGGCGAGCGGGTCCTGGAGGTAGCGCTGGATCACCCGCTTCAAGGGCCTTGCGCCGTAGGCGGGATCCCAGCCCTTGGCAGCGAGCCAGTCGCGGCCCGCGGCATCGAGGCTCAGCACGATCTTGCGATCGGTCAGGAGCTTCTGCAGCCGCGCGAACTGGATCTCGACGATGCGGCCCATCTCGCTGCGCTGCAGCCGGTGGAACAGGATGATCTCGTCGACGCGGTTGAGGAATTCGGGGCGGAAGTGCGCCCGCACCATTCCCATCACCTGCTCGCGCACCGCCGCGGTGTCCTCGCCCTCCGGCTGGTTCACCAGATATTCCGAACCAAGGTTCGAGGTCATGATGATCAGCGTGTTGCGGAAGTCGACGGTGCGGCCCTGGCCGTCGGTCAGGCGGCCGTCGTCGAGCACCTGCAGCAGCACGTTGAAGACATCAGGATGCGCCTTCTCGATCTCGTCGAACAGCACGACCTGGTAGGGCCGGCGCCGCACCGCCTCGGTGAGCGCGCCGCCCTCGTCATAGCCGACATAGCCGGGAGGCGCGCCGATCAGCCGCGAGACCGAGTGCTTCTCCATGTATTCGGACATGTCGAGGCGGACCATCGCGGTCTCGTCGTTGAACAGGTACTCCGCGAGAGCCTTGGTCAGCTCGGTCTTGCCGACGCCGGTCGGCCCTAAGAACATGAACGAGCCCGTTGGGCGGTTCGGGTCCTGCAAGCCGGCACGCGAGCGGCGCACGGCGGTTGCGACCGCACGCACGGCCTCGGCCTGGCCGACGACGCGCTTGCCGAGCTGCTCCTCCATCTTCAGGAGCTTCTCCTTCTCGCCTTCCAGCATCTTGTCGACGGGCACGCCGGTCCAGCGCGAGACCACCTGCGCGATGTGGTTGGCGGTAACAGCCTCCTCCATCATCTCGCCCGAGTTCTCCTTGGCTTCGATATCGGCAAGCTGCTTCTCGAGCTGCGGGATCCGTCCATAGGCCAGCTCGCCGGCCTTCTGGAATTCGCCGCGCCGCTGCGCATTGGCGAGCTCGACACGCAAGCCGTCGAGCTCGGCCTTCAGCTTCTGGGCGTCGGAGAGCTTGTTTTTCTCCGCGCTCCAGCGCGCCGTCAGCGCCGCCGACTTCTCCTCGAGCTCGGCCAGGTCCTTCTCCAGGGTCTGGAGCCGGGACTTGGAGCCGACATCGCTTTCCTTCTTCAGCGCCTCCTGCTCGATCTTGAGCCGGATGATCTCGCGGTCGAGCGAATCCAGCTCTTCCGGCTTGGAATCGACCTGCATCTTCAGCCGCGCCGCGGCCTCGTCCATGAGGTCGATCGCCTTGTCAGGCAGGAAGCGGTCGGTGATGTAGCGGTTGGACAGCGTCGTCGCCGCAACAAGCGCGGAATCGGTGATCCGCACGCCGTGATGCTGCTCATACTTGTCCTTCAAGCCGCGCAGGATCGAGATGGTGTCCTCGACCGAGGGCTCGCTGACGAAGATCGGCTGGAAACGCCGGGCCAGCGCGGCATCCTTCTCGACGTGCTTCTGGTATTCGTCGAGCGTGGTCGCGCCGATGCAGTGCAGCTCGCCGCGCGCGAGCGCCGGCTTGAGCAGGTTGGAGGCGTCCATCGCGCCGTCGCCCTTGCCGGCGCCGATCAGCGTGTGCATCTCGTCGATGAACAGGATGAAGGTGCCCTCGCTGCCGGTCACTTCCTGCAGCACGGCCTTCAGCCGCTCCTCGAACTCGCCGCGGTATTTCGCACCGGCGATCAATGCACCGAGGTCGAGCGAGAGCAGCTTCTTGTCCTTGAGGCTCTCCGGCACGTCGCCGTTGACGATGCGCAGCGCGAGGCCTTCGGCGATGGCGGTCTTGCCGACGCCGGGCTCGCCGATCAGGACGGGGTTGTTCTTGGTCCGACGCGAGAGCACTTGAATCGTACGGCGGATCTCCTCGTCGCGGCCGATGACCGGATCGAGCTTGCCGTCGCGCGCGGCCTGGGTGAGGTCGCGGGCATACTTCTTCAGCGCATCATAGGCATTCTCGGCGGTCGCAGAGTCGGCCGTGCGGCCCTTGCGCAGCGCCTCGATCGCCGCGTTGAGGTTTTGCGGCGTGACGCCGCCTTTGCTCAGGATGGTGCCGGCCTCGCTGGTCTTTTCCAGCGTGAGGCCGAGCAAAAGGCGCTCGACCGTGACGAAGCTGTCGCCGGCCTTCTCGCCGGCCTTTTCGGCCGAATCGAAAGTGCGGGCCAGCTCGGGCGCGAGATAGATCTGCCCGGCACCGCCGCCGGAGACCTTCGGCACCTTGTTGAGGGCGTCCTCTGTCGCCTTCAGGATTGCGCGGGAATTGCCGCCAGCGCGGTCGATCAGACCGGCGGCGAGCCCCTCATTGTCGTCCAAGAGGACCTTCAGCACATGCAGGGTTGAGAACTGCTGGTGCCCCTCGCGCATCGCGAGCGACTGCGCGGACTGGATAAAGCCCCTGGAGCGTTCGGTATACTTCTCGATATTCATCTTTTCTGTCCCTCGGCCTGCCCTCGGGGCCCTGTAAGGCACCCCAAACGGCATCTTCATTGGGTTTCCAATTACCGCATTGACGTTTCTCAACCGGTAACGGTCGTCTTTTGCCGGCGTTGCCGCCGGCCTGGGCCAGATGTGGGAAGCAGGTTGCGGATGCGAAAGAGGCAACTTCACAATTTCGTGCGCGCGGGAGCGGGCTTGGCGGTGGCGGGCCGAATCCCTTAAGTAGCGGCATGACAGCCAGCCATACCGCCGAGATCACCGGCCTCTACCGCTACCCGATCAAGGGCCTGACGCCGGAGCGCCTGTCGCACGTTCCTTTGCGGGTCGGCCAGACCCTGCCGGCCGACCGCCGCTACGCCATCGAGAACGGCCCGAGCGGGTTCAACCCCGAGGCGCCCGAATGGAAGCCGAAAATCCAGTTCCTGATGCTGGCGCGCAATGAGCGGCTGGCCGAGCTCGACAGCCGGTTCGACGACGAAACCAACGTGCTGACCATCCGCAAGGACGGCCAGATCGTCGCCAGCGGCGATCTCGAGACCGCCGCCGGGCGCGCCGCCATCGAGGCCTATTTTCGCGAGAACTTCCAACCCGAGTTGAAGGGCCCGCCCAAAATTCTCTCCGGCCGCGACCACAGCTTCTCCGACGTCGCCCGCAAGGTCGTCTCCATCATCAATCTCGACAGCGTCCGCGCCATCGAGACCATGCTCGGCGGCGTCGCCGTGCATCCGCTGCGCTTCCGCGCCAATCTCTACGTGAAAGGCTGGCCGGCCTGGTCGGAGCTCGACCTCGTCGGCCAGACGCTCGCGATCGGACAGGCCCGGCTGAAGGTGATCAAGCGCATCGTCCGCTGCCCGGCCACCAATGTCGACCCCGAGACCGCCAAGCGCGATCTCGAAATCCCGCCCACGCTCTCGCGCCATCTCGGCCATATGGACTGCGGCATCTATGCCGAGGTGATCGCCGACGGTGACGTCGGCGTCGGCGATGTGGTGGCGGTGGAAGAGCCGAAGCTGCTGTGAGCTAACTCCGCTGCCGTAGGGTGGGCAAAGGCGCTCTTGCCCACCATCTCGTCGAGCGGAGGGAGGTGGTGGGCACGCTTCGCTCTGCCCACCCTACGAGACCGTCGCTACAGCTCCACCGTCAGTTCGGCATCACATACGCATAGATCTTGCCGCGCGAGACCGGGGCTTCGCGGACTCGGTTGCCGTTGTTGCCGGAGATCATGATCGGATTACCCTGCGCGTCGATGCCGGTGATGATGCCGACATGACCGCCGCGGCGGCCGCGCGACATCACGGCGATGGCACCGACCTGCGGTCCGGAGATGCGCGTGCCGTAGCGCGCGAACGAGCTCGCCATGTCGGAGCCGGTGCCCCGATGGCCGGTATGCTCCAGCACCATGTTCATGAAGCGCGCGCACCACAGGCGGCCGCGCCCGGTCGGATTGCCGCCGATATGGCGGCGCGCCTCGGAGACGAGACCCGATCCTCCGCTGAAGCCTCCGTTCATGCCGGCACCGCTGGCATTGGCATTCGGATCATAGCTCGCCTGGGTGTCGGCGAAGCCGCTTGCCTGCAATTGCGCCGCGCTGCGCTCGAAGCGCGAACTGCGGGCATGATGGCGATAGTGACGGTGGTGATGATGTCTGGCGTGATGC
The DNA here is from genome assembly GCF_020194055.1 of Bradyrhizobium sp. NBAIM03. NCBI lineage: Bacteria > Pseudomonadati > Pseudomonadota > Alphaproteobacteria > Hyphomicrobiales > Nitrobacteraceae > Bradyrhizobium > Bradyrhizobium sp. NBAIM03. The sequence goes on from NZ_JADYVS010000007.1 coordinate 10,437, forward strand.
ACGTAACCGTGCCGCTCTGCGCTATGACGATGATACGGCCGTGCCGAGGCCGGAGAAACGAACACGGCGACCGCCGCGAAGAACAGCGCCAGCGCGACAACACAACGCGACAGGCGAGACGCAAACAACTCGAACATTCTTCATCCTTCTTGACACCCCCACTTCCCGCCGGCCCGTGCAATGGCCGACATCCGTTTGGCCGTTAAGCCGCCCGATGTGGCGAGAAAAAGACGCAACGCCCGCGAATGGCTGCAATGATTTTGTGTTCGTGCTCGGCGCTGCTGCCGCATTGCCGACAACAGAATTAACTGCGATCCTCGAACACGGCTTGAAACAGAGGGAAACGGTTAATGCCCCACGCCACGACCAGGGACGGCGTCCGCATCTATTTCGAGGAGGCGGGCCAGGGAACGCCGATACTTTTTCTGCACGAGTTCGCGGCCGACTACACCAATTGGGAGCCGCAGATGCGCTACTTCTCGCGTGGCCATCGCTGCATCACCTATTCGGCGCGCGGCTACACGCCGTCGGACGTGCCTGACGGCGAGGTCTACACCTACACGCATTTCTACACCGATGCGCTTGCGGTGCTCGATCATCTCGGCATCGAGCGCGCGCATCTCGTCGGTCTTTCGATGGGCGCCTATTCCTCGCTGCAGATCGGACTGAACGCGCCGCAGCGCGCGCTGTCGATGACGCTGGCCGGCGTCGGCTCCGGCTCGGAGCTCGAGAACCTGGAGACCTGGCGCACGCAGTGCCGCGCCAATGCCGAGCAGTTCGAGACGCTGGGATCGGTGGAGGTCGCGAAAGTCACGCGCGAGGCGCCGAGCCGGATTCCGTTCCTGGTGAAGGATCCACGCGGGCATGCCGATTTCTACGCCGCACTGGCGCGGCACGATGCCATGGGATCGGCGCGCACCATGCGCGGATTCCAGGGCGGCCGTCCCTCGATCTACACGATGACGGACGCGATCAGAGGCGCGGCAACACCCGCGCTGATCATCTGCGGCGACGAGGACGAGCCTTGCATGGGCGCCAGCCTGTTCCTGAAGAAGCACCTGCCCGCGGCGGGGCTCGCGATGTTTCCGAAGTCCGGCCACGTGCTGAACCTGGAGGAGCCCGCGCTGTTCAATGAGAGTGTCGAGCGGTTCGTGACGCTGGTGGAAGCAGGACGTTGGCCGGTGCGGGACCCGCGGTCGCTGGTTTCCCACTAGCTGTCATTCCGGGATGCGCCGAAGGCGCAGGCCCGGAATCCATCGGGCTGCAGGCGCTGTCGGACGATGGATTCCGGGCTCGATGCTTCGCATCGCCCCGGAATGACGGAGAGAAACTACTTCCCCCCGCCGCGGCTCAGCAAGAACACCGCCTGCTCGCCGAACATGTTCCACACCCACCAGGGCAGGTTCAGCGGCACCGGGCGGCCGTAGAGATCGAGCGCGACCGAGCGCTCCATCTTGACGTTGATCTCGTCGCAGAGCTGCACGAAATCCTTGATGGTGCAGAAATGGATGTTGGCGGTGTCGTACCAGGTCGCCGGCAGATTCTCCGTGCGCGGCATGTGGCCGCCGATCAGGAGCTGGAGTCGCATCTTCCAGAACCCGAAATTCGGGAACGAGACGATGGCGCGGCGGCCGATGCGCAGCAGGTTCTCCAGCACGACCTTCGGCTGCCGCGTCGCCTGCAGCGTCTGCGACAGGATCACGTAGTCGAAGGCATCGTCGGGATAGTTGACGAGATCGGTGTCGGCATCGCCCTGCACCACCGCGAGCCCCTTGGCGACGCAGCGGTTGACGCCCTCGCGCGACAATTCGATGCCGCGGCCGTCGATGCCGCGGGTCTCCAGCAGCTGAAGCAGATCGCCGTCGCCGCAGCCGACGTCGAGCACCTTCGAGCCCGGCTTGACCATCTCGGCGACCAGCCGATGATCGGCGCGATAATCACCGGACGGCCTGGCCGCAACGCCGTCCAGCGGCAGCACTTCCTGCACGGACATCGCTAACGGTCCTCGAGGTTGAGCCCGCGGGCCTTGCCTGCCGATTGCAGGAAGGCCCGGGAGATGTCGAAGAATTCGAGCACGTCGAGCAGGAAGGCGTCGTGGCCGCGATCGGTCTCGATCTCGGCGAATGACACGCGCGCGCTCGAAGCGTTCAGCGCGTGCACCAGCGCGCGCGATTCCGAGGTCGGAAACAGCCAGTCGCTGGTGAAGGAGACCACGCAGAAGCGGGTCTTGATGTCGGCGAAGGCCTTGGCCAGCACGCCGCCATGGTCGGCGGCGATGTCGAAATAGTCCATCGCCCGCGTCAGGTAGAGATAGGAATTGGCGTCGAAGCGCTCGACGAAGGACGAGCCTTGATAACGCAGATAGGATTCGACCTGGAAGTCGGCGTCGAACGAGAAGGTCGGCAGCTCGCGGTCCTGCATGCGCCGGCCGAACTTGCGGTGCAGCGCCGCGTCCGAGAGATAGGTGATGTGCGCCGCCATCCGCGCCACCGCGAGCCCGCGATGCGGATGGATGCCGCGATCGGCATAGCCGCCACCGTGCCAGTCGGGGTCGGCCATCACGGCCTGGCGGCCGAGCTCGTGGAAGGCGATGTTCTGCGCCGAGTGCCGCGTCGCGCAGGCGATCGCCAGCGCGGAGTACACGCGCTCCGGATAGGCGGCGGTCCATTGCAGCACCTGCATGCCGCCCATCGAGCCGCCGACGACCGCAAACAGCGTGTCGATGCCGAGCCGGTCGATCAGCATCGCCTGCGCGCGCACCATGTCCGGAATGGTGATGACGGGGAAGTCCAGGCCCCAGACCTTGCCGGTGGCGGGATTGATCGACGCCGGCCCGGTCGAGCCCATACAGCCGCCGATCACGTTGGAGCAGATGATGAAGTAGTGCTTGGGATCGATGGGTCGGCCGGGACCGACCAGCGTCTCCCACCAGCCCGGCTTGCCGGTGACGGGATGCACGTTGGCGACATGCTGATCGCCGGTCAACGCATGACAGATCAGCACGGCGTTGGAGCGATCGGCATTGAGCTCGCCATAGGTCTGGTAGGCGATCTGGAACGGGGAGAGATCGACGCCGCAATCGAGCCGCAGCGGCTGCTCGGTGCCGAAATGCGCAACCAGCGAGCTTGGATGATCGACCTCGTGCGACCGCTCGTCGGCGCTGATCGCAGGACTCGGTATCGACTTGACGCTACCCATCTCGGACATCGACCTCGTTTGCGACTGGCTGCTCGACCGCGCCGCTGACATCAGGCCATGAAAAACCCGGCCTGAACGATAGGTTCGGCCGGGATCGGAAGCGTCCCCGGCCTGTTTAGCGAGTTTTTTAACGTGGCTGCAAGCCGGCCGGCTCAAATGACCACGGAACGGGCAAAAGCTACCGTCTTGGGCGGTTTTCGTCAAGTCGCGGCCCGGATCGGCCCAATTCGCCTCTGCCGCGACGCCCGCAAAGCACGTCATTTCTCTTTGCTTTCGCCGCCCCGACTGCCTAATCAGGATATCCCCCACCGGAACGATCGACGACCAGACATGTCCCAACGTCCGCCCGCGCCACCATCGCTTCAGGAACTGCGCAAGGAGATCGACGCGATCGACGAGGGCATGCATCGCCTCCTCATGCAGCGCGGCGAGATCATCGATCGCCTGATCCAGGTGAAGCAGACCCAGGAGGTCGGCTCGGCGTTCCGGCCTGCGCGCGAAGCTTCGATGATGCGCGAGATCGTGCAGCGTCATCGCGGCATCCTGCCGCTCGACACGGTCGAGAGCATCTGGCGCGTCATCATCTCGACCTTCACTTACGTACAGGCGCCGTTCTCGGTGCATGCCGACATCTCGGCCAGCGAGGCGGCGATGCGCGATTCCGTGCGCTTCAATTTCGGCTTCACGGTGCCTTACGTCGCGCATTTCAGCGCACAGGCCGCGGTCGAGGCGGTAGCGAAATCCAAGGGTGATCTGGCAATGGTCTCGGCGACCTCGAGCCGCACGCCATGGTGGCTGGAGCTGGAAGCGGACGGCGCGCCGAAGATCATCGCGCGGATGCCCTTCATCGAGCGCGCCGACCATCCGGCCGCCTTGCCGGTGTTCGCGATCTCGCGCGTCGCCGACAGCGCCCTGGTGACGGAGGTCGAGACCTTCAGCGTGCGCGTCTCGGGATGGAACGCCGAGGTCGCCCGCGCGCTGTCGCCGCTCGCCGAGATCGTGGCCGTGCCTGATACCGCCTTCGACGGCGCGGCGCTCTTGGTCTCGGTCACCGGCGCGACCAGCATCGACAAGATCAGGGCTGCCCTGATCGAGGCGGGGGCCTCGGTGCGCTCTGTGGCCCTCGTCGGCAGCCACGCAACGCGCTATACGGTGCCCCCGACCGGGCCGAAATCGTAAAATCGCGAGCAGCCCAGCCTATCCGGAGTCCAAGATGTCCCGCCCCGTGCCGAATCCCGGCATTCTCGATATTGCGCCCTACACGCCCGGCAAGAGCCCGGTGCCGGAGCCGGGCCGCAAGGTGTTCAAACTCTCCGCCAACGAGACGCCGTTCGGGCCCTCGCCCAAGGCGATCGAAGCCTTCAAGCGCGTGGCAGATCATCTGGAGGACTACCCGGAAGGCACCTCGCGCGTGCTGCGCGAGGCGATCGGCCGCTCGTTCGGCCTCGATCCCAACCGCATCATCTGCGGCGCCGGCTCGGACGAGATCCTCAATCTGCTCGCGCACACCTATCTCAGCCAGGGCGACGAGGCGATCTCGACGACGCACGGCTTCCTTGTCTACCCGATCGCGACGATGGCGGTCGGCGCCAGGAACGTCATCGCCCAGGAGACCAACCTCACCGCCGACGTCGACGCCATCCTGAAGGCCGTGACGCCGAAGACGAAGCTGGTCTGGCTCGCCAACCCCAACAACCCGACCGGCACCTATCTTCCGTTCGACGAGGTCAAGCGGCTGCGCGCCGGCCTGCCCTCGCACGTGCTGCTGGTGCTGGACGCCGCCTATTGCGACTACGTCTCGCGCAACGACTATGAGATGGGGATCGAGCTCGTCGCCACCACCGAGAACACGGTGGTGACGCACACCTTCTCCAAGATCCACGGTCTTGCCGCGCTGCGCATCGGCTGGATGTTCGGGCCCGAGCACGTCATCGATGCGGTCAATCGCATCCGCGGTCCCTTCAACGTGTCGACGCCGGCGATGTATGCCGCGGTCGCCGCGATCGAGGATACCGCGCATCAGGCGATGTCGAAGCAGTTCACCGAGACCTGGCGCAACTGGCTCACCGAGGAGATCGGCAAGCTCGGGCTGAAGGTGACGCCGAGCGTCGCCAATTTCGTGCTGATCCATTTCCCGACGGACAAGGGCACGACCGCCGATGACGCCGACGCGTTCCTGACCAAGCGGGGGCTCGTGCTGCGCGGCTTGAAGAACTACGGCCTGCCGCATGCGCTGCGCATGACCATCGGCACTGAGGAGGCCAACCGCCTCGTCGTCGAAGGCTTGCGCGACTTCATGGGCGGCAAATGAGCGCGCAGGCGCACTTCCAGCGCGTGGCGCTGATCGGCTTCGGCCTGATCGGCGGCTCGATCGCCCGCGCTGCGAAGCTCCAGGGGCTTGCCGGTGAAATCGTCACCACCGCACGCTCGGAGAAGACACGCGCGCGTGTCGCCGAGCTCGGCATCGTCGATCAGGTGGTGGCGACCAATGCGGAGGCCGTGAGGGATGCCGATCTCGTCATCCTCTGCATTCCCGTCGGCGCCTGCGGACCCGTAGCGCAGGAGATCGCGCCGCATCTCAAGCCGGGTGCGATCGTCTCCGACGTCGGCTCGGTCAAGGGCGCTGTGGTCCGCGACATGGCCCCGCATCTGCCGGGCGGCATTCATTTCGTGCCGGCGCATCCGGTGGCGGGCACCGAGCATTCCGGCCCGGATTCGGGCTTTGCCGAGCTCTTCATCAACCGCTGGTGCATCCTGACCCCGCCTGATGGCAGCGACGCAGCGGCGACGGAGCACCTGCGCGCGTTCTGGGCGGCGATGGGCGCCAAGGTCGAGGTGATGACGCCGGATCATCACGACCTCGTGCTCGCGATCACCAGCCACCTGCCGCATCTGATCGCCTACACCATCGTCGGCACCGCCGACGAATTGGCGCAGGTGACGGAATCCGAGGTGATCAAATTCTCCGCCGGCGGTTTTCGCGATTTCACCCGCATCGCGGCGTCCGATCCGACGATGTGGCGCGACGTCTTCCTCGCCAACAAGGAGGCCGTGCTGGAGATGCTCGGCACCTTCACCGAGGATCTGGCAAAACTCACCCGCGCGATCCGCCGCGGCGACGGGGAGGCGCTGTTCGACCACTTCACCCGCACCCGCGCCATCCGCCGCGGCATCGTCGAGATCGGCCAGGATTCCGCCGCGCCCGATTTCGGCCGCCAGCATGGCGCGCTGAAGAAGCCGTGAGCCTGTAGCCCGGACAAAGCTGCGTAGCCCGGATGGAGCACAAGCGTAATCCGGGACAGTGCCAGCTGTGATCAAGAACCCCGGATTGCGCTGCGCTCCATCCGGGCTACGGGAGCCAACTAATACAGCGGCGGGATCTGGCCGACCTTGACCGGGCCGAGCAGCACGGCACCGTCGACGAATTTTAGCGGGAAGCTCCGCGCTTTCTTGCCTTCCAGCGTGCTCTCGGTACCGATCGAATTGATGCCGGCGGCAACGCCGGCATTGGCGTTCTGCTTGATGACCTTGCCGAGGCCCGGCACGGCGCGGTCGAGCGCGCCGAACAGATTATTCAGGTCCTGCGACTTCACGCCGGGCGCGAGGCGATCGAGCGTTGCCTGCGGTACGCCCTCCTCCAGCATCTTCTCGATGCCGAGCGCCGGGATCACGCGCTCGAGGCCGGTCACCGTCATCTGCAATTCGCCGTCGAGTCGGCCGTTGGGCGACAGGCCGAGCGTGCCGGCCGCGACCGCGATCATCTCGCCCTGCTGAATGCGCGACTGCACGATCTCGATGTGACCGCCGGCGGCCTGGATCTCGCGGAAGCGCTGCGGCCACGGTTTGGGCGTGAGGTCGGAGAGGCCGGTGATCTTGGCGCGGGTGTCCGCCTCGAACGGCTCGGAGAGCAGCGGATGCACGCCCTGGATGCTGCCCTGCGCGACATGGAGCACGGTCTCGATCACCGGATGATCGGCCGGCGAGCCATCGGCAAGGCGCCCGTGCAGCTCGACCTGCTTGGCGCGCGCAAGCGGCACCTGCACGCTGCCATCGAGACGGTTGAGGCTGGGGTCGTCGAACACGATGGAAGCGCGATCCGGCACAGCCGGCAGACCCGCCACACTGGCGCGGCCCTTGCTCCAATTCACGGTGAAGGTGTTTTGTGTAATGCCGTCGATCAGCGTGGCGGGCGCTGCGAATTCGGCGATGATGCGCTTGGGGTCGTAGACCTGGGCCACGACCAGGATGTTGTCGAGCTTGGCCGTGAACGGCGTCTTGCTCGCGTTCTGCGAGACCAGGGCGACGCTGGCGCCGGAGCACTGGACCTCGAAGCGGAACGGGAAGCCGGCGATCGAGCGCTTGGCACAATCATAGATGCGGCCGGCCTTGGCCTCCTGCGCCCGCCAGGCGTCGGCGACGATTTCGGCCTGCCACGCCGCATAGAACCAGAAGCAGGTCCAGCCGACGGCGAGGACCAGGACGAGAACGGGGGCGATGAAAAGGCCCCAGCGGGAGCGGCGGCCAGTGGCAACGGTCATATTGGACATGCGGCGACCCTTTGACGCCAGATTCAGGCAAATGTAAGCGGGGCGGGCCTGCGACGAAAGGCGCAGAAATCGCTTCGCTTGGGCGCAGGGTTCTGGTAGCCGTCCCCGAAATGTCCGAAATCACCCTCCCCTCCGTCACCACAGCCAAGGGCGACCTCTGGGTGTTCGGCTACGGCTCGCTGATGTGGCGGCCGGGCTTCGATTTCGAGGAGCGCGTCCCGGCGCGGCTGGTCGGCGAGCATCGAGCGCTCTGCGTCTATTCCTTCGTGCATCGCGGCACGCCGGAGAAGCCGGGCCTGGTGCTCGGACTAGACCGCGGCGGCGCCTGCCGCGGCATCGCCTTCCGTGTCGCCGAGAAGAACCGTGCCGAAGTGGTCGCCTATTTGCGCGCACGCGAGCAGGTCACCTCGGTCTATCGCGAGGTGATGCGCTCGGTGTGGCTGGAGAACGATGCACGCCAGCGCGTCGCCGCGCTCGCCTACGTCGTCGACCGCGGTCATGTGCAATATGCCGGCCGCCTCTCGCTCGCCGAGCAGCACCGCCATGTCGTCCAGGGCCACGGCCAGTCCGGCGCCAACCGCGACTACGTCACCGCGACGGTGAAGGCGATCGAGGCCGAAGGCTTTCGCGACACGCAGCTGCATCAGCTTGCATTGATGCTGCACGGTGATGCGCATTCCCTGCACGCGGCGGCTCGGGACCAGGATCGGGAAAGCCGCTAAAGCATGACCCGGAAAAGTGCGAAGCGGTTTTCCGGAAAGATCATGCGTAAACAACAACCTAGAGCGCGATGAAGATTCATCCCAATCTCATCGCGCTTTAGCCGGTCGGCGCGTAGCTCGGCGCCGAGCCGATCAACTGCTCCTGCTCCTTCCGTCCTGCTTCGACGAGCCGGGCGGTCGCGTCCTCGATCGCCGCTTGCACGCGTGCGAGAAACTCGTCCTTCGGCAGGCCCGGCGGCAACGGTTCGAGAAACTCGACCACCAGCGTGCCCGGGTAGCGCATGAAGGTGCGGCGCGGCCAGAACAGGCCGGAATTGAGCGCGATCGGCAGGCACGGCACGCCGCAGGAGGAATAGATCTGCGCAAAACCGGTCTTGTAATCGGGCGGCGCGCCCGGCGCACGGCGCGTGCCTTCCGGAAAGATCACGAGCTGCTTTCCACTGCGCACCGCCTCGCGCGCGCGCCGCGTCATCTCGAGCAGCGCCTTCACGCCGGCATTGCGGTCGATCGCGATCATCCCGGTCTTGACCAGGAACTGGCCGAACACCGGGATCTGCATCAGCTGGCGCTTGAGGATGAAGATCGGGCGATTGAAAAAGCCCGGCAGCACGAAAGTCTCCCAGAACGACTGATGCTTGGCCACGATCAGCAGCGGTCCTGTCGGGATCTTCTCCACCCCGCGGAATTCCACCTTGATGTTGCATACCAGGCGCATCAGGACCAGCGTGGCCTTGGCCCACCATTGCGCCACCGTCAGCATGGCGCGCGGCGGCAATGCAAAGGTCGGCAGCGCAACGATCGCCAGACAGACCAACACGGCATAGAACAGCACGTTGAATACGAGCGATCGCAGGAAAATCAGGAACATCGATGGTCCGATCAATTGGCCTGCGCGGTGGCGGGCCGCTTCGGTTGCTGACCTGCAGGCTGCTCCGACATCTCGGGCCAAAGGTCAATCCCGAAATCCTCCAGCCGCACCCTGAGCTCGGCCGCAACGTACTTGACGTATTCGGACAGGAGCAGCCGCAGCGTCGAGCCTGAGATCCACCACGGCTCCTCGCGCCATTTTTCGCCGACCACCGCGAACGGGATCAGCGTCGTCCGCGGCATCGCATGCGAGAATTCCACCAGCGCGCGCGGCATGTGATAGTTCGAGGTGACCACGATCAGAGACGTAAATCGGCGTCCCTCGGCCCAGCGCCGCGCCTCCGCCGCGTTGCCGCGGGTCGTGAGCGCGGTGCGGTCGAGGTCGACGCAACAGGTCATGAAGGACTGATTCTCCGGCAAGGTGCGGGAGATGTCGTTCGCCGTCGAGGTCGGATGCACGCCGGAAATCAGGAGCCGCCTGCCGTAGCCGGCAGCCAGCAGCTCCATCGCGTCCGATACCCGCGAGGAGCCGCCGGTCAGGACCACGATGCCGTCCGCCTTGCGATCAGGTACTTTCTCGGCCCCGCGCAATTGCGCCAGGAACGCAATGAAGCCCGCCGCCGCGCCGACGAAGGCGAGCGCGATCGTCGACACGATTGCCGCGCGCAGCCAGCCGCGCGGCAGTTTCGGCGATCGATCGTCGGTCGGCGAGCTCATGCGATGTCGGTGATCCCTTCCCGATCTGATTTTATGACGTTTTGAGGCGAAGTGGAGTCCGGTTTCTTCACCCTCTCCCCTTGTGGGAGAGGGTGGCATAGGCGGCCGCCGACCGCCGTTCTTAAGAACGCCGATGCTTTGCATCGGCTATGGCGAAAGCGGCGAGACGGGTGAGGGGTTCTCTCCGCGCATTCACCTCGACATTTGTACGCGTGGACAGAACCCCTCATCCGGCGCTTCGCGCCACCTTCTCCCACAAGGGGAGAAGGGAAGAAAAGAAACTCAATCAACATCGTTCAATGTCGCGAACAGCGTTTGGCGCGAGGCGACTGCGGTAATGGCGCCGATCAGGACGGCCTGAACCGCGAGCACGATGTAGCCGGAGGGGCGCAGCGAGAAGGTGCCGAGCAGCGCGGCGAACTGGTCGCCGACGGGAGTCCCGGAAAACCAGCCTGCGATGGACTCGGAGAAGCCGAACATCAGCATGGCGGCACCGCCGCCGATCACGCCGCCCTCCAGGCCCAGCCTGAGGAAATGACGCAGGAAGTGGTTGGCGATGTAGCGGTCGCCGGCGCCAACGAAATGCAGGACCTCGACGATCGGACGGTTCGCCGCCATTGCGCCGCGCGTCGCGAACGACACCGAGATGATGGTTGCGACGATGACGAGCGCGAGGATGCCGAGGCCGGCCAGCACGGTGGCGTTCGTCATCAGGCGCATGCGCTCGATCCAGGCGCGGTGATCGTCGACGCTGGCGCCCGGCGCGACCTGCGCCACGCGCGCGCGCAAGGCGCCGAGATCGAGCGGCGTGCCCGGCTGCACGCGCGCGATGATCATGCGTGGCACCGGCAGATCGTCCATCGACAGGCCGGTGCCGAGCCAGGGCTCGAGCAGCTTGCCGCTCTCGTCCCTGGTGAACGGCTTGACCTCGACGATACCGGCTTGCGTGCGCATCGCTTCCGCCACGGCGGCGGTGTCGCGATCGAGATCGCGGCCGGCCTGCGGACGAATCTGGATGGTGATTTCGCTCGCGACATCCGATTGCCATTCGGCGGCGGAGGCACTCACCAGCAGCACCGTGCCCGTGGCCATCGAGGCGAGGAACGTCATGATGGCGACCACCGCGAGCAGCGCTCTCCCGTGGATCGAGGCGCGCGGCACGATCGGCGACATGTTGCGCGCCTTGGCCGGAAGCTGCGGACGCTCCTGCCCGAGATCGACCAGCACGCCGCGCTCGTCCAGCCTACTCATAGACGTGCAGCCGTCCCTGGTGCAGCACCAGGCGCCGCGCCTCGTACTGGTCCATCAGGCCGATGTCGTGGGTCGCGATGATGACGGCGGTGCCTGATTTGTTGAGCTCGATGAACAACCGCAGCAGCCGACGGCCGAGCGTCGGATCGACGCTGCCGGTCGGCTCGTCCGCGAGCAGCAGCTGCGGCCGCGAGATCACGGCGCGCGCGATCGCGGCGCGCTGCTTCTCGCCGCCTGACAGGATCGGCGGCAGCGCGTCCATGCGGTCGCCGAGGCCGACCCAGCGCAACAGATCGATCACCTCCTTGCGGTAGCTCGACTCGCTGCGGCCCATGACGCGGAACGGCAGCGCGACGTTCTCATAGGTCGTCATGTGATCGAGCAGGCGGAAATCCTGGAGCACGATGCCGATGCGCTTGCGCAGGTCTGCGATCTCGTCCTTGCCGAGCTGCGAGATGTCGTGGCCGAACAGGTTGACGAGGCCCCGCGTCGGTCGATGCGACAGGAACAACAGGCGCAGCAGGGACGTCTTGCCGGCACCTGACGGCCCGGTGAGAAACTGGAAGGAATGCGCGGGGATCTGGAAGGTGAGGTCGCGCAAAATCTCCGGCCCCAGACCGTAACGCAATCCGACATTTTCGAACCGAACCAAGCTCAGCTCCGTTCGAGAGGGGGCGCGGGCCGCATTGCGGCGGTCCGCCATACGCGATCAACGGGTTTTGCCGCCGTTATGGTTTCCGGTTCGTTAACGGTCGCCCAGTAGCATAAGGGGCGCCCGGTCTCCGCGACCGTGGCATCGTCAAGACCTTCGTTCATGCATCAAGGCTCGTCCATGCATATCGTCTGCCCCCATTGTATGACATCCTACGCCATCAAGCTCGCGAGCCTTGGGGCGAACGGGCGGGCGGTCCGCTGCTCCCGCTGCAAGGAGACCTGGATCGCCCACGCCGAGGATGCCATCGAGGAGGCGTCCGTTCCGGCCATGGCCGCGGCCAGCCGAGCCGACGACCAGTCCGACCTCGCCGAACAATGGAACTCCTATGCCAAGGACGACGGCGCCACTGATACGCCGGTCGTCGATAGTCCCTCGATCGCCAGCGACTGGCCGGATGAGGAGACCCGCGAGACCGAGGACGAATGGTCGGCAGCGGCCCGGCAGGCCGAAGAGGAGGCCGTCGGCGCGCAACACCAGTCCTGGTTCCGCAGCCTGTTCCCCCGCCGCGGCGCGCGGGTGAGCCGCCCGGTCGCCACCACAGCTCCGCGCAAATCCTATCTTGGCCTGCCGACCGCCTGCGCCGCGATGGGCGCGCTGGTGCTGGCACTGGTGCTCTGGCGCGGCGACGTGGTGCGGCTGCTGCCGCAGACGGCAGCGTTCTACAAGATGGTCGGGCTCGAGGTGAACTTGCGGGGTCTCGCCTTCAAGGACGTCAAGCTCTCCAGCGAGACCGTGGACGGTAAACAGGTGTTGGTGATCGAGGGCGTCATCGTCGGCGAGGGCAAGAAGCCGCTCGACATTCCGCGGCTGCGTTTTGCCGTGCGCGACGCCCAGGGCGCGGAGATCTATGCCTGGAATGCGGTGCTGGAGCAGACCGTGCTGCGGCCAGGTGAGCGCGCCTTCTTCCGCTCGCGCCTGGCCTCACCGCCGCCGGAAGGCCGCAACATCGACGTTCGTTTCTTCAACCGGCGCGACATTGCCGGCGGCAGCGTATAATCGCCCCCCAGGGGAGGTTGATACCAAGGTTCGTCTCATGCCGAAGATCTTGATCGCCGACGACGAGGATTCGATGCGCGCGCTGGTGGCGCGCGCCATCGCCATGGACGGCCACGAGACCGTCACCGCCCAGGACGGCGCAGAGGCGCTGGAGATCCTGACCCGCGAGGATGGCGCCTTCGACCTGTTGCTCACCGACATCCAGATGCCGGTGATGGACGGCATCGCGCTGGCGCTCTCCGCGGCGCGCGATTTTCCCGACCTGACCATCCTGCTGATGACCGGCTTTGCCGACCAGCGCGAGCGCGCCTCGAACCTGAACGCGCTGGTGCATGACGTCGTGACCAAGCCGTTCTCGGTCGCCGATATCCGCACGGCGGTCGCCGATGCGCTGGCGGCGAAGAAGGGCTAGCGTCGGCGGTATCCCCATATCGTCATTGCGAGCGCAGCGAAGCAATCCAGACTGCCGGCGCGGAAAGACTCTGGATTGCTTCGCTGCGCTCGCAATGACGAAAACTGTGGCGCGATCGTAGCCCGCATCAGCGCAGCTAATATGCGGGAACACTGCCCCGGATGTCGCTGCGCTCATCCGGGCTACGAGAACTGAGCCGTCCCTCAAAACTCCTTCAGCAGCCGCTCGAGATAGTCGAGCTCGATCTGCGGCCGCGAAGGATCGCCGAGACGGCGGCGGAGCTCTTCGAGAATACGGCGGACCCGCTGTGTGTCGATCTCGCCGGGAATCTTGACCGTGTAATCGTCGCCATATTCGCGCCCATGCAGCGGCCGGCCGAGCGGATCGGTCTGGTTGCCGCCGCTCTGCTGCCGGCCGGCACGCTGGCCGGGGCCGTCGCCCTGGCCGTCGCCATCACCCTGCTGCATCGCCTCGGCCATCTTCTGCGCACCCTTGCGCATGGCGTCGAGTGCCTTGCCCTGCGAGTCCACGGCGCCGTCGGCATTACCCTCGCCGAGCTTTGATCCGGCATCGCCCATGGCACCGTCGGCTGCGTCCAGGCTGCCGTCATCGCCCTGGTCGCCGTCCTGATCGCCGTTCTGGCCGGGCTGGCCCTGTTCGCCTTGCTGCCCCTTCTGGCCCTTCTGTGCCTGCTGGCCCTGCTGACCCTTCTGCCCCTTCTGGGTGAGGCCGCGCTTGGCAAGCTCGTCCTGCAGCTTCTTCAGGCGGTCGCGCAGTCCCTGCTGGTCCTGCTGCAGCTCCGACATGGACTGATCGCCCTGCTGCTGCTTGCCGCGCGAGCGGTCGCGCCGGGAGTCCTGGCCCTGCTTGAACGTCTTGTCGCGCAATTGCTGCTGCTTGCGGATCATGTCGCCGAGCTCATTGAGCGCCTGCTCCATGTCGCTCTCGCCGGACTGTCCCGGCTGCGCCATCTGCAGGCCTTCCAGCATCTGCTGGAGCTGGTCGAGCAATTGCTTGGCGGCATCCTTGTCGCCGGAGCGCGACAGGCGCTCCATCCGGTCGATCATGTTCTGCAGATCCTGCTGGCGCAGGACCTTGGTGTTCGGATCGAGCGGCCGCGCCAGCTGCTGCGGGTCATTGTTGTTGCGGAACTGCTCGGCGAGCTGACGCATGAAATCGTTCAGCGCCTGACGCAGATCCTGCGTGAGCTTCTTGATCTCCTCGTCGCTCGCGCCGCGCTCCAGCGCCTGCTTCAGCGCCTCCTGGGCCGCGCGCAACGCCTTCTCGACGTCGGAGATCTTGCCGTCCTCGATCGTCACCGCAAGCGCCCACAGGCTCGCCACGACCTCGCGCAGGGCATCGTCGGTACGCGCCGCTTCGAGCTGCCGGGCCACGCTGTGCAGGCCGAGATATTGTCCCGGCTCCGGCGTGAACATCTCGGGCGCGATCATCAGGCCGTCGAGCGCGGCATAGACGTCCGAATTCTTGTTGGCGTCGAGCGCGAGGATGCGGCGCTGCTCGATCAATGCACGGGCCAGCGGCTTGGTGAAGAGCCGCTCGGGCAGGCGCATGTTGAACGGCTCGCTGGCGGCCTCGTTGCCGGCCTCGTCCTTGGCCGTGAGCGTCAGCGTGACCTCGGCGCCGGCATAGGGATCCTCGCTGAGATCCTTCACGGATTGCCCGACGCCGTTGCGGGTACGCGCATTCGGCAGCGCGAGCGGAAATTTCGGCGGCTGGAACAGCGGCCGCGCCGTCCTGCTGTCGCCATCGCCGACGGCGGCCTTCGGACCATCCTTAGGGCCATCCTTGGCACCATCTTTGGCGTCGGTCGGCCGCGGGGCGAATTTCGCCTCGGCGCCGGTGACGCCGTAATCGTCCTCGATCTTGTAGGAGAGCTGGAGCGCGCCGCGCGCCTGGCGCTCCGGGTCCTTCGCGAGCGCGATCGTCGGCGGACGATCCGGCGTGGCGGCGAAGGCCCATTGCGGCTGGCCGGAGGGCGCCCGGACATGCGCGGTGCCGTCGCCGGAAATCGCGAAATGCCTTTCGTTGGTCCCCTTGGGGCTGGCTTCGGCCGGGGCGACCTCCTTGAGGCCGCCGGAGACGGCGACATCCAAATTGCCGCCGGAGGAGCGCACGATCAGGGTCGAGCCGGCGGGAACGGCAAGCGGGCCGCTGGCGGGCAGCGCCGCGGCTTCCTTGTTGGCGGCCGACAGGATGACCGGCGGCCTGCCGGTGTAGAGCGGCGGCGTGACCCAGGCATCGACGCGAACATTGGCCGGCGCCAGCACCCCGTTCCAGTCGAAGGCGGCGCCAAGGCGCATCGCACGCTCGTCACCCGCGGCAAAGAAGGTCGCGACCAGCATCACCATCACGAGGGCACGCAGCGCCCAGGGGTCGTGAAGCGCGAGCCGGGGCTGCGGCACACCGGCGCGGATGCGCTTGATGGAGGCAAGCGTCCGCTCGCGCTGCGCCTGCCACAGCGCCTGCGCGACCGGGTCCTGTGAGGTCAGCGTGTCCGTGAGCGCGGTGGCCGGGCGGTGCCGGATGCCGGAGCCACGGTCGAGCCGGGCCAGCGCTTCCTCGCGGCTCGGCCAGCGGAAGCGAATCAGCGGGAACAGGGCGGCCGCCGCGATCGCGGCGAAGAGGGCGAGACCGACGGCCCTGGCCGTGAACGGCAGCGCCAGCCAGAGGCCGGCCCAGGACACCACCAGGAACAGGCCGACGACGGTCAGAAGGCGCGCCGCATTGGGCCAGGCACGCTCCCACGCGATGGCATAAGTCGCCCGATCAAGGGCCTGCGCCAGCTTCAGCCGCGACAGCGCATCGCCGTTGCGGATCGGGTCTGACGGCTCGGGGGGGACGCCGTTCAATCAACTCTCCAGGTTGCCCGGTAGAGCAGAGCCTATCACAACGGCAGCACTGAGGCATCCGTTCCCGTACGGGAGCGCCTCCTTTTCCCGCATAACACGAGGACGTGACTGGCCGGGTGCAACCCCGTAATTTCCGCGCGCCAATCTCGAGGGAAACGAAGGAAACGCCATGGACAAGAAGATGCACGACAAGGGCCTGGAAGTCCGCAAAGCTGTGCTGGGCGAGGCCTATGTCAACAACGCCCTGAAGAACGTCGACGATTTCAACCGCCCGTTCCAGGAGATGCTCAACGAATATTGCTGGGGCACGGTGTGGGCCCGCGAGGAGCTGCCGCGCAAGACCCGCAGCATGCTCAACATCGCCATGATCGCGATCCTCAACCGTCAGCACGAGTTTCGCGCGCACCTGAAGGGCGCGCTGACCAACGGCGTCACCCGCGAGGAGATCCGCGAGATCCTGATGCAGGTCGCGATCTATGGCGGCATGCCCGCCGCGGTCGACAGCTTCCGCATCGCGCGCGAGGTGTTCGCAGAGATCGACGGGAAGGCGTGAGACCCAGCGCCAATCTCAACTGTCGTCCCGGGGCGCGCGAAGCGCGAGCCCGGGACCCATAGCAACAGGACGATGTTGCTACGACGACTCGGAGCGGCGCCTTTGCGGGACGATTCCTCCTTGTTGTGGTTATGGGTCCCGGACCGGCGCGCGCTTTAGGGCGCGCTTGTCCGGGACGACATCGGTGTGCGCGTTTTCAACAACCAAAGGGAAACACCATGGACATCGGATTCATCGGGCTCGGAAACATGGGTTTCCCGATGGCGCGGCGGCTGATCGAGGCGGGGCACAGGCTCGTCGTATTCGACACGCGCAAGGAGGTTATCGGCAAGCTGGTCGCGCGCGGTGCCCTTGCCGCGTCGTCGCCGAAGGACGTCGCTGACCAGGCCGAGACCGTCATGGCGAGTTTGCCTTCGCTGCAGGCTTCACTCGACGTCGCAACGGGAGCGAACGGCGTGATCGAGGGCAGGCGCGCCAAACGCTTCGTCGATCTCTCCACCGTCGGCTCGGCAATGGCTGTGAAGATTCACGGGCTGCTCGCCGAGCGCGGCATCGTGCAGATCGACTGTCCCGTCTCCGGCGGCGTCGGCGGCGCCGAGAAGGGCACGCTTGCCGTGATGGTGTCGGGCCCGAAAGCCGAGTTCGAGCTGCTCAAGCCCGCGCTCGAGGTGATCGGAAAGGTGTTCTTCATCGGCGAGAAGCCGGGCGCGGCGCAGACCATGAAGCTCGCCAACAATTTTCTGTCGGCGACCGCGATCGTCGCGACGTCGGAAGCCGTGGTGATGGGCGTGAAGGCCGGGCTCGATCCCGCCGTGATGATCGACGTCATCAATGCCGGCTCGGGCATGAACACCGCGAGCCGCGACAAGTTTCCGCGCGCGGTGCTGCCGCGCACCTTCGACTTCGGCTTCGCCACGGGATTGATGGTGAAGGACGTGCGGCTGGCGCTGGAGGAGATGAAGCAGCTCGGCCTGTCGATGGAGGTCGCCGACGCGGTCGGACGGTTGTGGGAAACGGTGATCAGCGCCGAAGGCGCCGAGTCCGATTTCACCGCGGCGATCAAGCCGATCGAGAAGAAAGCGGGTGTCGTGGTGGGTGGAGCGAAGGGCGGAGTGACGGGGAAGTAGCGCTGCCCCTCCGCTCGTCGTCCCGGGGCGCGCGCAGCGCGAGCCCGGGACCCATAACCACAGGACAACGTGTGGCGAAGACTCGGAGTTACTAGCTTGGCGTCACAATGACTGCCTGGGAGTATGGGTCCCCGCCTACGCGGGGACGACACCGCGGCTGTTGAGCCGATGTCGTCAACTCACAGCCACGGCGCCGGCGTGTCCATTGCAATGAGCTGCTCCACCTCGATGCGCGGGCGCACCACGGCGTATTGGTCGCCCTTCACCAGCACCTCCGGCACCAAGGGCCGGGTGTTGTAGGTTCCGGCCTGCACCGCGCCATAGGCGCCTGCGGTCATGATGGCGAGGAGATCGCCGGGCGCGGGCGTCGGCAACGTGCGGTCGAGGGCAAGATAGTCGCCGGTCTCGCAGACCGGGCCGACGACATCGGCCTTGATGGTGGCGGCGCCCTTGGCGGGCTGCTTCACCGCCAGGATGTCGTGATGCGCCTCGTACAGTGTCGGGCGGATCAGGTCGTTCATGGCCGCGTCGATGATGACGAAATTCTTGCCGTCGCCGTGCTTCACATAGATCACCTTCGCGACCAGGATGCCGGCATTGCCGACGATCATGCGGCCCGGCTCGAACATCAGCGTGCAGCCGAGATTGTGGCTGACGCGCTTGACCATGGCGGCATAGGCGGCCGGCGCCGGCGGCGCCTCGCGATCCATGTAATAGGGAATGCCGAGACCGCCGCCGAAATCGACGTGGCTGATGTCGTGGCCGTCGCCGCGCAGCTCCTGTACGAATTCGGAGAGGATGCGGAACGCGGTCTCCATGCCGGACAGGTCGGTGATCTGGCTGCCGATATGCACGTCGGTGCCGGTCACCTTGATTCCGGGCAGCTTCGCCGCGCGCGCATAGACCTCGCGGGCATGCACGATCGGGATGCCGAACTTGTTCTCGGACTTGCCGGTGGAGATCTTTGCATGCGTGCCGGCATCGACGTCGGGATTGACGCGGAGCGAGATGCGCGCGGTCTTGCCCATCTCGGTCGCCAGGCGCGACAGCAGCTCGAGCTCCGGCTCGGATTCGACGTTGAGGCAGAGGATGTCGGCGGCGAGCGCCGCGCGCAGCTCTGCCTCGGTCTTGCCGACGCCGGAGAAGACGATCTTGCTGGCGGGAATGCCGGCGGCCAAAGCGCGCTTCAGCTCGCCGCCCGAAACCACGTCGGCGCCGGCGCCGAGCTTGGCCAGCGTCCGCAGCACCGACTGGTTGGAGTTCGCCTTCATGGCGTAGCAGACCAGCACCTTCTCGCCGGCAAAGGCCTCGGTGAAGACGCGGTAATGCCGCTCCAGCGTTGCGGTCGAATAGCAGTAGAACGGCGTGCCGACGGTGGCGGCCAGCTCGGACAGGTTCACCGCCTCGGCGTGCAGCACGCCGTTGCGATAGTCGAAATGGTTCATGGCGCAGGCTCGGTTGTCCCGGCTTATTTCTTGCCGGGAGGTTCGTCCAGGAGCGGGTCGAGAATAAACGATTTCTTCCGGCCCTTGGCCGCCGCGGGCGCAGCATCCGCGCTGGCCGTGGGTTCGAACAGGCTCGGCGCCTTCTGGGCCGCGGTCTCGGGCTCGACGGGTGCGGCGCCGGTGGCTGCGGGGGCGTTGGAGGCGGTCGGCGGCAGATCCAGCGGGCCCTTGCGGCCGCAACCTGCAAGCGCGAGCGCCGTCAGGCTCAAGACAATGATGGCCCACCCCGAGCCGGCCGGGCGAAACTTTGACGTCACGACGAAAATCCCCACTACGCGCGGCGCACCATACAGAGATTGGCGCGTTCTGGCGAGAGCCGGATGACCATGAAACATAAGCGAAATTTTGCCCTCAGCCCAATTTTCGCTCTTTTTCCAGCCGCTTCGCCCAGGCCTTGGCCTGGGACGCCACGTTCTTCGGCGCGGTGCCGCCAAAGCTGGTGCGGCTCTTCACCGACGATTCGACCGACAGCACGCCGAGCACGTCCTTGGTGATTTTGGGCTCGATCGCCTGCATTTCCTTGAGCGGCAGCTCGTGCAGCGCGACGCCCCCCTCGGCGGCCTTGGCGACGATGCGGCCCGTGACGTGGTGCGCCTCGCGGAACGGCATCTTCAGCGTCCGCACCAGCCAGTCGGCGAGGTCGGTCGCCGTGGCATAGCCCTCGCCCGCGGCCGCCTTCATCTTGGCTTCGTCCGGAACGAGATCACGGACCATGCCGGTCATGGCGCGGATTGCCAGCGACAGCGCGGCAAAACCCTCCATGGCGCCCTGCTTGTCCTCCTGCATGTCCTTTTGATAGGCGAGCGGCAGGCCCTTCATGACGATCAGGAGGCCGTTGAGCGCGCCGATGACGCGGCCGGTCTTGGCGCGCACCAGCTCGGCGGCATCCGGGTTGCGCTTCTGCGGCATGATCGAGGATCCCGTGGTGAACTTGTCGCTGAGCCGGATCATGCCGACCAGCGGCGAGGTCCAGATCACGATCTCCTCGGCAAAGCGCGACATGTGCACGGCGCAGATCGAGGCGGCCGACAGCGTCTCCAGCACGAAATCGCGGTCGGAGACGGCATCGAGCGAGTTCGCCATCGGGCGGTCGAACAGGAGCGCCTTCGCGGTGGCATGGCGGTCGATCGGGAACGAGGTGCCGGCGAGCGCAGCCGCGCCCAGCGGCGATTCGTTCAGCCGCTTGCGGGCGTCCTGGAAGCGGCCGCGGTCGCGCGCCGCCATCTCGACATAAGCCAGCAGGTGATGGCCGAACGTGACGGGCTGCGCCGTTTGCAGATGCGTGAAGCCGGGCATCACGGTTGCGGCGTGCTCCAGCGCGCGGTCCACCAGGGCCTGCTGGAACGCGGCGAGCGCGGCATCGGTCTCGTCGATGACGTCGCGGACGAACAGACGGAAGTCGGTGGCGACCTGGTCGTTGCGCGAACGCGCGGTGTGCAGCCTTCCGGCGGCCGGGCCGATCAGCTCCGACAGGCGGCTCTCGACATTCATATGGATGTCCTCGAGCGCGCGCTTGAATTCGAAGCCGCCCTTGCCGATCTCTGACAGGATTGTGTCTAGACCCTTGCCGATATTTTTCGCATCAGAAGCCGTGATGATGCCCTGATTGGCCAACATCGCGGCGTGGGCCTTGGACGCGGCAATGTCCTGGGCGAAGAGGTGACGATCGACGTCGATGGAGACGTTGATCTCTTCCATGATCTCGTCGGGGCGTTCCGAGAACCGGCCGCCCCACATCTTGTTGCTCATGATCCCCTGCTCACGCCTGATTTGCCGCACGTTTGCTGGCCGCGGCCAGCCGTATTAAGAGGCCCCTGATAGCCATATCTGCGACCGGATGACAAACGATATGCTCGACCAGAAGCCCTCCGCCACGCGCCGCATCCCCTTCGTCATCGCCGCCGTGGCGATCGTCGGGCTGGCCGGCTTCGCCGCGCTGTACGGGCTCGGCCCGAGCCGGGCGCCCTTGGGCGATCCGACCTGCAAGGCGGCGGTGGCGACGGCGCAGAAGATCGCCCCGTTCGCCCATGGCGAGGTGGCGGCGCTGACCATGGCGAGCGCCCCGCTGAAGCTGCCCGACCTCACCTTCGAGGATGCCGAGGGCAAGCCGAAGAAGCTGTCCGACTTCCGCGGCAAGACCCTGCTGGTGAACCTCTGGGCCACCTGGTGCGTGCCCTGCCGCAAGGAGATGCCGGCGCTGGACGAGCTCCAGGGCAAGCTATCGGGCCCGAATTTCGAGGTGGTGGCGATCAACATCGACACCCGCGACCTGGAGAAGCCGAAAACCTTCCTGAAAGAGGCCAACCTGACCCGGCTCGCCTATTTCAGCGACCAGAAAGCCAAGGTGTTCCAGGAGCTTAAGGCCGTGGGACGGGCACTGGGCATGCCCACCTCCGTGCTGGTCGACCCGCAGGGGTGTGAAATCGCGACGATCGCGGGGCCGGCGGAATGGGCGAGTGAGGACGCGCTCAAGCTGATCCGCGCGGCAACCGGCAAGGCCGCCGCGGCGCTTTAAGAGTTTAGGCCGTCACATTGAGATTGCCGCCGACGCCGGGGGCGACATTGGCGAGCGAGGGCTGGCCGGTGCCGAGCAGCGTCAGGACGGTGGATTTCTCCATATCCGCGTTCTGCTTGGTCAGCGTCGCCGCGATATTCGACTGCAGCGCGCCTTGCTGTGCGGTCAGCATGCTGCTGACCATTGCCATCATGTCCATTACGCGAACCCTCGTACCGGCCGTAACCTAGGCGCGAGAGGTTAACGCGACATGAATTGTCATGGAGCA
This sequence comes from Bradyrhizobium sp. NBAIM03, assembly GCF_020194055.1. NCBI lineage: Bacteria > Pseudomonadati > Pseudomonadota > Alphaproteobacteria > Hyphomicrobiales > Nitrobacteraceae > Bradyrhizobium > Bradyrhizobium sp. NBAIM03. Next base: position 32,700 of record NZ_JADYVS010000007.1, read on the forward strand.
GTACGGGCAATCGTGTCCCGGACAAGGGGCGGCACGCAAGTGACGCACCGCAGAGCCGGGACCTAGCCTTCAGCGCGCGGCTCCTGGGCCTCGGCTCTGCAGCGCTCCGCGCTGCGTCCGGGGCACAAGGCCACCTTACCGCGTCGGCACCGGCTTGGCGCCGCGGTAGTCGTAGAAGCCGCGCTGGGTCTTGCGGCCGAGCCAGCCGGCCTCGACGTATTTGACCAGCAGCGGGCACGGGCGGTACTTGGAGTCGGCCAGCCCCTCGTGCAGCACCTGCATGATGGAGAGGCAGGTGTCGAGCCCGATGAAATCGGCAAGCTCGAGCGGACCCATGGGATGGTGGGCGCCCAGTTTCATCGCCGCGTCGATCGCCTCGACGTTGCCGACGCCTTCATACAGCGTGTAGATCGCCTCGTTGATCATCGGCAGCAGGATGCGGTTGACGATGAAGGCCGGGAAATCCTCGGAGACCGCGACCTGCTTGCCGAGCTTGCCGACGAAGTCCTTGGCGGTCTCGAAGGTGGCGTCGTCGGTGGCGATGCCGCGGATCAGCTCGACCAGTTCCATCAACGGCACTGGATTCATGAAGTGAATGCCGATGAAGCGCTCCGGGCGGTCGGTGGCGGCGGCGAGGCGCGTGATCGAGATCGAGGACGTATCGGAGGCGACGATCGCCTCCGGCTTCAATACGGCGCAGAGCTCGTGGAAGATCTTGCGCTTGACCTCTTCCTTCTCGACCGCGGTCTCGATGACGAGGTCGCAATCGGCGAGATCGTCCAGCTTCTCGGCTAGCTTGATACGCGCAATCGCCTTGGCCCTGTCGTCCTCGGTGACGGCCTTCTTGGAGACCTGGCGCGCCAGATTGCCGTTGATGGTGGCCATGCCCGACTTGAGGCGGTCGGCCGAAACGTCGTTGAGCACCACGTCGAAGCCAGCGAGCGCCGCGACATGCGCGATGCCATTGCCCATCTGACCCGCGCCGATCACGCCGACCTTCTTGATCACTGCCGCCATATTGTCATCCACCGGAACGGCGCGCGGGGGGCGCGCCCTGCCTTTTCCCCTCGAGCCGGGAGGTCCGATTTAATCAGAACCTTGGCTCGAAACCTAGATTGGATCGCCTCCAAGGGCGCGCCCCACGCCAAAGAAAACGCCTCTGAAACGCAACACCGGCCGGAGTTTATACCTCCGGCCGGTGTTTTCGATGCCTTTTACTTGCCGAGCTTGCCGAGTTCGGCGGTCAGCTCCGGAACCGCCTGGTAGAGATCGGCGACCAGGCCGTAGTCGGCGACCTGGAAGATCGGCGCGTCCTCGTCCTTGTTGATCGCAACGATCACCTTGGAGTCCTTCATGCCGGCCAGATGCTGGATCGCGCCGGAAATGCCGACCGCGACATAGAGCTCGGGGGCCACCACCTTGCCCGTCTGGCCGACCTGCCAGTCGTTCGGCGCATAGCCGGCATCGACCGCGGCGCGCGAGGCACCGACACCGGCCCCAAGCTTGTCCGCGAGCGGCTCGATGTACTTGGCAAAGTTCTCGCGGCTCTGCATGGCGCGGCCACCGGAGACGATGATCTTGGCCGAGGTCAGCTCGGGGCGATCGCTCTTGGCGACTTCCTCACCGACGAAAGTCGACAGGCCCGGATCGGCCGCCGCCGCCACGGTCTCGACCGGGGCGCTGCCGCCCTCGCCTGCTGCGGCGAAGGTCGAGGTGCGGACCGTGATGACCTTCTTGGCGTCCTTCGACTTCACCGTCTGGATGGCGTTGCCGGCGTAGATCGGGCGCTCATAGGTATCGGGCGCGACCACCTTGGTGATCTCCGAGACCTGCATGACGTCGAGCAGAGCGGCGATGCGGGGCATCACGTTCTTGAAGCGCGAGGTCGCCGGCGCGACGATGGCGTCATAGCCGGACGCCAGCGACACCACCAGCGCAGCCAGCGGCTCGGCGAGATCGTGCGCGTAGAGGTCGCCATCGGCGAGCAGCACCTTCTTCACGCCAGCGAGCTTGGCAGCGGCATCCGCCGCGGCCTTGGCGTTCTGGCCGGCGACCAGCACCTCGACATCCGCGCCAAGCGCGGCAGCTGCGGTCAGGGCCTTGTTGGTGGCGTCCTTGAGCGACGCATTGTCGTGTTCGGCAATCAGAAGCGTCGTCATCAGAGCACCCCGGCTTCGTTCTTGAGTTTCGACACCAGCTCGGCGACGTCCTTGACCTTGACGCCGGCCTTGCGGCCCGCGGGCTCAGCCGTCTTCAGAACTTCGAGGCGCGCGGCGATGTCGACGCCGTAATCGGCGACCGTCTTCTCCGCGATCGGCTTCTTCTTCGCCTTCATGATGTTGGGCAGCGAGGCGTAGCGCGGCTCGTTGAGGCGGAGATCGGTGGTGATGATCGCCGGTCCCTTCAGCTTCACGGTCTGCAGACCGCCATCGACTTCACGCGTCACCTTGAAGTCGGTACCTTCGACCTCGAGCTTGGAGGCGAAGGTCGCCTGCGACCAGCCGAGCAGCGCGGCCAGCATCTGGCCGGTCTGGTTCGAGTCGTCGTCGATCGCCTGCTTGCCGAGAATGATCAGGCCCGGCTGCTCTTCGTCCGCAACCTTCTTCAGGATCTTGGCGACGGCGAGCGGCTCGACGGTGCCGTCCGCCTTCACCAGGATGCCGCGATCGGCGCCCATGGCAAGACCGGTGCGGATCGTTTCGGACGCCTGCGCAGGTCCAATCGAGACCACCACGACCTCGGTGGCCTTGCCGGCTTCCTTCAGGCGCAGCGCTTCCTCGACAGCGATTTCGTCGAAGGGGTTCATGGACATCTTGACGTTGGCGAGTTCAACGCCCGATCCATCGCCCTTGACGCGGACCTTGACGTTGTAATCGACCACCCGCTTTACCGGCACTAAGACCTTCATCGATCCTCTTTCACTCAATTTGGGAGGGGGGTTATCAACTGGCGCGGAACCTAAAGGCCCGATCTGCCCCGGTCAACGCGCGAACGGGTCTAATTTTGGCCTTCTGAAATGCGGGAGCGCGATGGGTCAGCGGTTCTGGCCGGGAACCCAGAGCACGTCGCCGGCGCCATTGCCGTTCACGACCCGGCTGGCCACGAAGAGAAAGTCGGACAGGCGATTCATATATTGGATGCCAGCCGCGCTGACCGGCTCGCCCGGCTGGGCCGCCAGTTCCACGATCACGCGTTCCGCCCTGCGGCATATCGTGCGCGCCACATGCAGATGGGCCGCGGCCGGCGTGCCGCCGGGAAGCACGAAGGAGGTCAGCGGCGCGAGCTTGTCGTTGAGCATGTCGATGTCGCGCTCGAGCCGCTCGACCTGGCTCGCCACCACCCGCAGCCGCTCGGCCTTGCCTTCCCGCTCCGGCACGGCGAGATCGGCACCAAGATCAAACAGATCGTTCTGGATGCGGCCGAGCATCGCATCGAGCTCGGGCATCTCCGCGGTGTAGAGCCTGACCACGCCGATCGCCGCGTTGGTCTCGTCGACGGTGCCATAGGCCTCGATGCGCAGATCGTATTTCGGACGCCGCTCTCCGGTTCCGAGCGCCGTCGTGCCATCGTCACCGGTCTTCGTGTAGATGCGGTTCAGCACCACCATGATCAGCGTCCCATCGCCCAGACCGCGAGCATCGCGACGATGATCGCCACGAACTGAAGCAGCACGCGCCAACGCATCAGCTTCTGCGAGGTGTTGGGCGAGCCGCCGCGCATCATGTTGATGAGCCCGAGCAGCAGCACCAGCGCCACGGCGCCGGCTGCGGCCGGCAGGATGAAAGTACTCAGAAAAGATGCCATTTGAGGGTAGATAACACCGTGTGTGCCGGTCCGCCATCTCCCCAGCTCGTCATTCCGGGGCGACGCGGCGGGATCGAGCGAAGCGAGACCCGGCGCGTCGAGCCCGGAATCCATCGCGCCACTTGCGCCGCGGCTAGATGGATTCCGGCCTCGCGCTGCGCGCGCCCCGGAATGACAAAGGGGGCTTCGCGAACTGGCTTTTGGGCCAAGAATATCAGATGGTAGCGCGATGATTTTTCGATTTGCGCCCATTGCTTGTTCTCCTGGCCTCTCCCTACGTTCAGAAGGAGACAGCAGCGGCGTAGGTGCCAAGTGAAAGCCATCCGCTACATCTACTGCGTCGCTGAGGACGCGTTCTACACGTTCCTCGCCGATGACGGCTGGGCGATCGCGAGCCACATCGCGCTCTCGACGCTGATGGCGCTGTTCCCATTCCTGATCGTGCTGACCGCGCTCGCCGGCTTCTTCGGCTCGAAGGAACTCGCCGACCAGGCCGCCAGCCTGATGCTCCAGGTCTGGCCCAAGCAGGTCGCCGATTCGATCTCGGGCGAGGTGCATGACGTGCTGACCACCACCCGGACCGGCCTTTTGACCATCGGCGCGGCGCTGTCGGTCTATTTCGCCTCGAACGGCGTCGAGGCGCTCAGGGTGGCGCTCAACCGCGCCTATGCGGTGGTGGAGATGCGAAGCTGGTACTGGCTTCGGCTGGAGTCGATTGCCTATACGATCATTGCGGCCTTCACGGCGCTCGCTATGGCGTTCCTGATCGTGCTCGGTCCGCTCATTATCGAGGCGGCGCGGCGCCACATTCCGCTGTTCGTCGAATCCAACGAGAGCATCCTCACCTGGGTGCGCTACGGCATCTCCATCGGCGCGCTGGTGGTGGCGCTGATCATCCTGCACGCCTGGCTGCCGGCGGGACGGCGCAGCTTCCTGCAGATACTGCCCGGCATCGTCTTCACCATCGTGGCGTCACTGATCTCCAGCATCGTGTTCGGCCAATACCTGGCCCGCTTTGCCAACAACTACGTGACCATGTATGCGGGCCTCGCCTCGGTGATCATCGCGCTGGTGTTTCTGTACTTCATCGCCGCGATCTTCGTTTACGGCGGCGAGCTCAATGCCGCGATCATCAAGTCGCGGCTTCCTCACGGCGTGTCGCTTCAAGCAGCGCAGTCGCTAAAGCCCTCGGAGACACAGGCTTGACCAGGAAGGCGTCGGCCCCGGCTTCGCGCGAGGCGGCCTCGTCCTCGCCGCGGCCGGACACGCCGATGATCGGGATCCGAGCCAGCGGGGTTGGCAGCCTGCGGATCCGCCGGATGGCCTCGATGCCGTCGATGCCCGGCAGCACCATGTCCATTAGCACCGCGTCGAATGCGCCCTGCTCCAGCCGGTTCACGGTGTCCTCACCGCGCCCGATGAACTCGGCGTGATGGCCGAGCTCGGTCAGGATGGTGTTGAGCACGACGCGGCCGAACGGATTGTCCTCGACGCTGAGAACGCGAAGCGCAGCGGCCGCCTCGGGCTCGCTACCGTCCTTTGCCTTGCGGGTCTTGCCCCGTCCCGCCAAGTCCAGCGACACCGTCAATGTGAAGGTGGCGCCGCCACCGCGGCGCGGAGCGACATTGATGTCGCCGCCCATCGCCCGCGCCAATTGCTTGACCGAGGAGAGCCCCAAGCCGGCGCCGCCGAAGCGTGCGGCGATGGTGACATTGGCCTGGGTGAACGGGCGGAAAAGCCGCTTGATCTCGGCCATGGTCAGGCCGATGCCGCTGTCGGACACGGCGAAAGCGACGCCGACCCTGCCCTTTGCTTTGCCTTTGGCGGGACGCCACGGCTCGACGGCGAGGGCTACTCCGCCCTGGTCGGTAAATTTCACGGCGTTGTCGATCAGGTTCTCAAGCGCGGCGCGCAGGCGGACGGAATCACCGACCACGAGCCCTGGGATCTTGTCGGCGATCTCGACCTTGGCCTGGAGACCTTTGGCCGCGGCGCGGCCGGCCAGGGAATCGCCGGCGGTGCGGGCGAGCGCCTTGAGATCGAACAGATCCTGGCGCGGCGTGCTGCCGCCCTTCTCCGTTCTGGCAGCATCCACGAACAGCGTGGCGAGGCTCGCCAGATGCTCGGCGCCGGCCTTGATGGTGTCGGCCCAGCGCCGCTCCCGCTCGCCGAGATCGGAGGTCGCGAGCAGGTCGCTGATCGCGAGAATGCCGGTCAGGGGGGTGCGGACCTCATGGGCAAACGCGGCCAGCGCCGCCTGGACGACATCAGGCGCAGCCGCCTTGGTGCTGCGCTTGCGCAACTGGCCGGCCGCCTTGGGCCGCTTCCGAAGCGGCCGCCGCCTGGACGTCCGGGTGGTGCGCACTGGACGCGTCTTCGCCGCCATGAATCCCCTTCGAAGTACCCTCTTCGAACCCCGCGCTGGCCAAGCATGGCACGGAGGAACGCCCGGAGTCACGGCGACGTTTCGCTAACCCCCAGAGAAACTTAACCTAATCCCACTAGCCGGCGGATCGCGGCAGGCGTGAGGCCGGCCGCGCGCAATTCGCGCAGACCGGTCGAGCGGCCCGATTTCGACAGCTTCCGACCCGCCTCATCGCGAATCAGCCGGTGATGGCGATAGGCCGGCTCGGGCAGGCCGAGCAGAACCTGGAGCAGGCGGTGCACCGCGGTGGCGTAAAACAGGTCCTGCCCCCGCACGATCTCGCTGGCGCCCTGGAGCGCGTCGTCGACGACCACCGAGAGATGGTAGCTGGTCGGCGTCTCCTTGCGGGCCAGGATGACATCGCCCCAGGCCTCCGGCCGCGCCGGCACCACGCCGCGCGCGCCGTCCGGCCCCTCGCCGAGCTCGTTCCAGCTCACGCCTGGGGCGTGACGGCAGGCGGCCGCCATGTCGAGCCGCAGCGCATAGGGCGCGCCCGAGGCGATCAGCCGCGAGCGCTCGTCAACCGACAGCGATTTGGCCTCGCCCGGATAAAGCGGCGCGCCGTCGGGATCGCGCGGCCACGGCCCGTCGGCCTCGCGCGCCGCGACCAGCCTTGCGATCTCGGCCCGACTTTCGAAGGCGGGATAGACGAGACTGAGCGCAGACATCTTGTCCAGCGCAGCGCGATAATCGGCGAGATGCTCCGACTGCCGCCGCACCGGCGTCTCCCAGGCAATCCCGAGCCAGGCGAGATCCTCGTAGATCGCCGTCTCGAACTCCGGCCGGCACCGCGTCACGTCGATGTCCTCGATCCGCAGCAACAACCGCCCGCCCGTCTTTCGCGCACGATCGAAGTTGAGCAGCGCGGAATAGGCGTGGCCGAGATGCAGGAAGCCGTTCGGGCTCGGGGCGAATCGGAAAACGGGTGGTGCCATCACATGAATCTCGTCATGGCCGGGCTTGTCCCGGCCATCCACGTTCTTCGGTACCACAGACCGATGGTGTCAACGTCACGAACAAACACCACGATCACCGCTCATGCTACACAGTGCCTCGCGGTGAGAAAGACGTGGATGGCCGGGACAAGCCCGCCATGACGCTGGAGAGAACCCGCCCGCCATGACCATCCACCTCGAAACCCAGTCCGATCTCGAAGAGGCCGTCCACACGCTGATCAAGCGCGATCCGCGGCTCAAGCCCGTGCTCGAGATCGCGGGCATGCCGGCGTTGCGGCGGCGCGAGCCCGGGTTTACGGGGCTCGCGCACATCGTCTGCGGGCAGCAGCTCTCCACCGCGAGCGCCGCGGCGATCTGGGGGCGGCTGTCGGCCGCATTCGATCCGCTCGACCATGACGCCGTGCGCCGCGCCCGCGCCGACCGGCTGGGGCGGCTCGGCCTCTCCGCCGCCAAGATCAAGACGCTCAAGCATCTCGCCCGCGAGATCGCCGCGCAGCGGCTGAATCTCGACGTGCTCGCCGAGGAGGATGCCGACGCCGCGCATCACACCCTGATCGCGCTGCCCGGCATCGGCCCCTGGACGGCCGACCTCTACTTGCTGTTCTGCCTCGGCCACGGCGATGCCTGGCCGGCCGGCGACCTCGCCGTGCAGGAAGGCATCCGTATCGGCCTCGGCCTCAAGGCGCGGCCGACGGAGAAGCAGATGGCGCCGATTGCCGAGCCCTGGCGTCCGCTGCGCGGTGCGGCGGCGCATCTGTGGTGGAGCTATTACCGCGCGGTGAAGAAGCGCGAGGGCGTGCTCGCGGAATCGGGCTAACCCCGCAGCCGCGCGCGGTCGGTCCGGGCGCATTCGGCGACGAATTCGATTACGGCGCGCACCGCCGGCAGCTCGACGAGGTCGGGATGGGCCAGCAGCCAGAGATCCGCAACGCTGGCGAGCTTCTGCGGGGCGACGCGCACGAGATCGGAATAGGCTTCGGCGACGAAGCACGACAGCGCGGAGATTCCGATGCCGGCGCGGACCGCCGCCAGCATGTCCCCCTGGGACGAGCAGCGCATCGCCACCCTTGCCTGCCGCATGACGACGTCGCTCCAGCGCGCAAGCTGCGCATTGGACGTCTGGTCGGCGAAGCCGATGACGCTGTGCTCCTTCCAATCGCCGCGCCTTTCCGGCAGGGACCGCCCGGCGGCATAATCGCGCGAGGCATAGAAGCCGGTGCCGAGACGGCCGATCTTGCGGCCGACCAGGTTCTCCTCCCCGGTATCGAAGGGCCGCAGCACCACGTCCGCCTCACGCCGGCGCACGCTCGCCGGAAATGGATGGGTGATGATCTCGAGCTGGATATGATCGTGCGCGCGCAGGAAGGCTGGCAAGCGCGGCATCAGCCAGTGCGAGGCCAGCGTCGCGCCGATCGACAGCTTGACGATGCCGCGCGCCTTGTGTCCACCCGCCGCCACTGCGGTTTCGGCCCGCAGCGCTGCGGCCGCCATGGCCTCGGCGTGCTCGCGCAAGGTCCGTCCATCCGCGGTCAGCGCCAGGCCATCGGCAGCCCGCGCCACCAATCTGGTGCCGAGCTGGGCTTCCAGCGCCGCGATCTTGCGGCTGACGGTGGGATGGCTGGTGTGCAGGCGGCGGGCGGCGGCGGTGAAGCTGCCGGTATCGGCGACCGCGACGAAGGTCTTGCAAAGGTCCCAATCCATCGGCGGCCCTGTTCATACCTGAATGATCGTCCGTTCATTATTGAACGGCCCGGGCGGCGCCGTCCAACCTTATAATGGGATCAAATCCGCGGCCACGGGCGGCCCATCCGCCCGCGCGACAATCAATACGGAAACGCCTCGTCATCCGCCCGCCGGCGGGGCCGCGTTTCGGGAGGACATGATGGCACTGCCCAATCTCTTGAAGGATTCGCTCGAGCTGCCCGTGGTCGGCTCGCCGCTGTTCATCGTCTCCGGCCCGGAACTGGTGATCGCCCAGTGCAAGGCGGGCGTCGTCGGCTCCTTTCCCGCGCTCAATGCCCGTCCGGTCGAGAAGCTCGGCGAATGGCTGAGCCGGATCGAAGACGAGCTCGGCGAGTACAAATCGCGCAATCCCGGCAAGAAGGTCGCGCCCTACGCCGTCAACCAGATCTGCCATGCCTCCAACGACCGGCTGATGAAGGACATGGAGACCTGCGTCAAGCACAAGGCGCCGATCATCATCACCTCGCTGCGGCCGCCGGCGGAGATCGTCGAGGCCGCGCATTCCTATGGCGGACTGGTGTTCCACGACGTCATCAACGTCAAGCACGCGCGCAAAGCGGCCGAGCAGGGCGTCGACGGCCTGATCCTGGTCTGCGCCGGTGCGGGCGGACACGCCGGCACGCTGTCGCCCTTTGCGCTGGTGCGCGAGGTCAAGCAATGGTTTGACGGCGCCGTCCTGCTGTCGGGCGCGATCAGCGACGGCTATGGCATCGCCTCGGCGCTGACGCTGGGCGCCGACCTCGCCTATATGGGCACGCGCTTCATCGCGACGCAGGAAGCCAATGCCGACCAAGCCTACAAATCGGCGCTGACGCAGCACGCCGCGCACGACATCGTCTACACCAACCTGTTCACCGGCGTGCACGGCAATTATCTCGGTCCGTCGATCGCTGCCGCCGGCCTCGATCCGGACAACCTCCCCGCCGCCGACAAATCGAAGATGAATTTCGGCTCCGGCGGCAACATGAAATCCAAGGCGTGGCGCGACATCTGGGGATCGGGCCAGGGCATCGGCCAGATCACCGATGCCCCGCCCGTCGCGGAGCTCGTCGACCGCATGAAGCGTGAATTCGATCAGGCGAGGCAGGATTTCCTGATGCGCGTCAGCGCCTGACGTCTCCAACTGACAAGACAAACGGGAGGATATCATGAAGCTGGCAGCCGCACTGATCGGTCTGTCCCTGCTGGCACTCGCCACGGACAGCGCCCACGCCGAAGGCACGGAGATCCGGATCGGACAGACCCTGCCCTATAGCGGCCCGGCCTCCGGCTTCGGCGCGATCGGCCGCACGCAGGAGGCGTTCTTCGAGAAGATCAATGCCGAAGGCGGCATCAACGGCCGCAAGGTCAAGTTCATCACGCTGGACGATGCCTACTCGCCGCCGAAGACGGTCGAGCAGACCCGCAAGCTGGTGGAGCAGGACGAAGTGCTGATGCTGTTCGGCTCGCTCGGCACCGCCACCAACAGCGCCGTGCATCGCTACCTCAACGGCAAGAAGGTGCCGCAGCTGTTCGTGCTTTCCGGCGCGACCAAATGGGCCGATCCGCAGAAATATCCATGGACCATGCCCGGCATGGCCGCCTATGAATCCGAAGGCGTGGTCTATGCCAAGCACGTGCTGCGCACCAAGCCGGGCGCCAAGATCGCCATCCTCTCCCAGAACGACGATTTCGGCCGCGACTACGTCGCCGGCTTCAAGCGCGCGCTCGGCGACAAGGCTGCCGGCATGATCGTTGCGGAAGCGACCTACGAGACCAGCGCGCCGACGATCAGCTCGCAGCTCTCGACCCTGAAGGCATCGGGCGCCGACGTGCTGTTCGGCGTCGTGCTCGGCAAGTTCACCTCGCAGATGATCAAGGGCGTCGCCGAGCTCGGCTGGAAGCCCGAGCTGTTCTTCGTGCCGACCTCGGCCTCGTCGATTTCGTTCCTGGAGCCGGCCGGGCTCGACAACGCCGTCGGCCTGATCTCGTCGAGCAACCAGAAGGACACGATGGACCCGCAATGGGCCAGCGATCCCGGCGTGAAGGAGTATTTCGCCTTCATGAAGCAGTACATGCCGAACGCGGATCTCTCCAACTCCAACTATGCGGCCGGCTACCATTACGCGACGCTGCTGATGACGGTGCTGAAGGCGTGCAAGGACGATTTCAGCCGCGACAACATCATGCGCCAGTCCGCCTCGCTGAAAGAGGTGAAGCTGCCGCTGCTGCTGCCCGGCATATCCGTCAGCACCGCCGCCGACGACTATCTGCCGTTCCAGCAGCTGCAGCTGCGGCGCTTCAACGGCAAGAGCTGGGTCGGCTTCGGCGACGTGCTGGACGATCGCTGACTCCAACGGAATGGGAATGACCATGATCATCAGCGGCGAACGCCGGATCGGCCATGACGAGATCCAGGCGCGCATCAGACGCGCGGCGAGCGGGCTGCGCGCCCTCGACCTTGCCGCAGGCGCACCGGTTGCCATGATGCTGCGCAACGACTTCGCCTTGTTCGAGGTGGTCGCGGCCTCGGCCGCACTGGGCAGCCCCGTGGTGCCAATCAATTGGCACCTGAAGGCCGAGGAGGTCCGCTACATCCTGACCGACAGTGGCGCGAAGATCCTGATCTGCCACGCCGACCTGCTGCCACAAATCCGCGGCGGCATTCCGGAGGATGTCCGCCTGCTCGTGGTCGCAACACCGCCCGAGCTGGCGGCGACCTTCGCCATTCCCCGTGAGCTGACCGAGATCTCTTCGGGCCTGACCGATTGGGACCGCTGGCGCGACGGCCACACGGAAACAGAGGAGCCGCCGCGCCGGGCCGCGGCGATGATCTACACGTCGGGGACCACAGGCATGCCGAAGGGCGTGCGGCGCATGCCGATGCCGCCGGAGCAGGCCGCCGCCTCGGAGCGCGTCGGCGCGATCGCCTACGGCATCAAGCCGCGCGAGGACCAGGTCGTGCTGATCAACGGTCCGATGTATCACTCGGCGCCGCATTCCTACGGCATGATGGCCTTCCGCAACGGCTGCACCATCGTGCTTCAGCCGCGGTTCGACGCCGAGGAGCTGCTGGCGCTGATCGAGCGCCACCGTGTGACGCATATCCACATGGTGCCGACCATGTTCGTGCGCCTGTTGCGCCTGCCCGAAGCGGTCAGGCAGCGCTACGACCTGTCGTCGCTGCGCTTCGTCGTGCACGGCGCGGCGCCCTGCCCGCCCGAGGTGAAGCGGGCGATGATCGAGTGGTGGGGACCGGTCATCAACGAATATTTCGGCTCGACTGAGACCGGCATCCCGGTCTGGCACTCGGCCGAAGAGGCGCTGAAGAAGCCCGGCACGGTCGGCCGCGCCATCGAAGGTGGCATCGTCAAGATCTTTCGCGACGACGGCAGCCTCTGCGATGCTGGTGAGGTCGGCGAGATCTACATGCGCCAGACCGCGGTGCCGGATTTCGACTATCACGGCAAGGCGCAGGCGCGCGCCGAGGCCGGGCGCGACGGTCTCGTCAGCGTCGGCGATGTCGGCTATCTCGATGAGGACGGCTATCTGTTCCTCTGCGACCGCAAGCGCGACATGGTGATCTCGGGCGGCGTCAACATCTATCCCGCCGAAATCGAGAACGTGTTGATCGCGATGCCCGGCGTGCGCGATTGCGCCGTGTTCGGCATTCCGGACGCGGAATATGGCGAGCGGCTGTGCGCCTGCATCGAGCCCGACAGGGCCGAGCAGCTCTCCGCCGCCGCGGTGCAGGCTTATCTGCGCGAGCGTCTGGCCAACTTCAAGGTGCCGAAGGAGGTCAAGTTCCTGGATGCGCTGCCCCGCGAGGCAACCGGAAAGATCTTCAAGCGCAAGCTGCGCGACCCCTATTGGGCGGACCGGAGGCCGGGCGGCGATTAAGTCGTCCTCCGGCCGCGTCCGCACGTGCGGAATTCCGGGCCATATTCCGTCCGGGCAGGGCCGCATGCCGGCCTCGCTCAGGTCCGCGGCTTTTGGCGGTCGGCGAAACCGTATAGCGTTCGATCTCTGAGGAAACGCCGCGAAGACGGCCATGAGGTCGCGCATGCTGGACCGGACGCAGGATATTTCCATCGCCGCACAGGCGTGGCTCGACGACTTCGAGCGCACCTTAAGCAGACCTGATCCCGCGACGCTGGGCCCGCTCTTCCTCGCCGACGGCTTCTGGCGCGACGTGCTGGCGCTGAGCTGGAACCTGCAGACCATCGCGGGCCGCGATGCGATCGCGCAGGAGCTTGCGGCGCGCGCGCCCAAGGCGGCGCCCAGCAATTTCAAGATCGCGCCGAACCGGGCGCCGCCGCGCTGGGTGACGCGCGCCGGCACCAACAACATCGAAGCGATCTTCAATTTTGAGACCGCGCTCGGCCGCGGCAGCGGCATTGTCCGGCTCATTCCCGACGGCCCTGACGACAGCCTGAAAGCCTGGACGCTGCTCACCGCGCTCGACGAATTGAAAGGCTTCGAGGAACAGCTCGGCACCTCGCGGCCGCGGGGGCAGGCCTATTCTCGCGACTTCCGCGGGCCGAACTGGCTCGACCAGCGCAACGCTGCGCGCGCCTATGCCGACCACGATCCGGCCGTGCTGGTGGTCGGCGGTGGCCAGGCCGGGCTCGCGATTGCCGCGCGGCTGAAGCAGCTGAACGTCGACACCCTGATCGTCGATCGCGAGATGCGGATCGGCGACAATTGGCGCAAGCGCTATCACGCGCTGACCCTGCACAACCAGGTGCAGGTGAATCACCTGCCCTATATGCCGTTTCCGCCGAACTGGCCGGTCTATATCCCCAAGGACAAGCTCGCCAACTGGTTCGAGGCCTATGTCGATGCGATGGAGCTGAACTTCTGGACCGGCACCGAGTTCGAGGGCGGGGCCTATGACGAGGCCAAGGGCCACTGGACCGTCACGCTGCGGCGCGCCGACGGCAGCAAGCGCACCATGCATCCGCGCCATGTGATCATGGCGACCGGCGTCAGCGGCATCGCCAACATTCCCGACATTGCGACCCTCGACAATTTCAAGGGGACGCTGGTGCATTCCAGCGGCTACGAGGACGGCGAGAACTGGACCGGCAAGCGCGCCATCGTCCTCGGCACCGGCAACAGCGGTCACGACATCGCGCAGGATCTTCATTCCAGCGGCGCCGAGGTGACGCTGGTGCAGCGCTCGCCCACACTCGTGACCAATATCGAACCGTCGGCGCAGCTCGCTTATGCGACCTACAACGAGGGCACGCTAGAGGACAACGATCTGATTGCGGCCTCGATGCCGACGCCGCTCGCGAAGAAGACGCATGTGATGCTGACCGAGCAATCCAAGCAGCTCGACAAGGAGCTACTCGACGGCCTCGCGCGCGTCGGCTTCAAGCTCGATTTCGGCGAAGCCGGCACCGGCTGGCAGTTCAAATACCTCACCCGCGGCGGCGGCTATTACTTCAACGTCGGCTGCTCCAACCTGATCGTCGAGGGCAAGATCAGCCTCAGGCAGTTCTCCGACATCGAAAGCTTCAACGCTGAGGGCGCGCGGATGAAGGACGGCTCGATCATTACCGCCGACCTGGTCGTGCTCTCGACCGGCTACAAGCCGCAGGAATATCTGGTGCGCAAGCTGTTCGGCGACGGCATCGCCGACCGCGTCGGGCCGATCTGGGGTTTTGGCGACGGCTTCGAGCTGCGCAACATGTATGCGCGCACCAGGCAGCCCGGCCTCTGGTTCATCGCCGGGAGCCTGGCGCAATGCCGGATCAACTCGAAATATCTGGCGCTGCAGATCAAGGCGATCGAGGAAGGGATTTTGGCACGAATATAGCTACAGCCGTCATTCCGGGGCGCGCGAAGCGCGAACCCGGAATCCATCTAACCACAGAGTATGCTGCCCAATGGATTCTCAGATGCGCAATTGCGCATCATGGTCACGCTTCGCGCGCCCCGGAATGACAAGAGGAGAGATCAATGCCAGCCATTCTCGGCACCGGCGAGCACCGCTACCGCGTCGTCGACAACTTCGCGAAATTGCCGGACGGCTGGCAACTCACCGACGTCGCCTCGGTCGCGGTCGACAGCAAGGACCGCGTCTACGTCTTCAACCGCGGCGCCCACCCGATGGTGGTGCTGGACCGCGACGGCAATTTCCTGCGCAGTTGGGGCGAAGGACTGTTTTCCCGCGCGCACGGCCTGCACATCGACGCCGACGACAATCTCTATTGCACCGACGACGGCGACCATACCGTGCGCAAATGCACCGCCGACGGCAAGGTGCTGCTGACGATCGGCATCCCGGCAAAGCCGGCGCCGTTCATGAGCGGCGAGCCGTTCCACCGCTGCACCCACACCGCGCTGTCGCCGAAGGGCGAGATCTACGTCTCCGACGGCTATGGCAATGCGCGCGTGCACAAATTCACGCCCGACGGCAAGCTGATCAAGAGCTGGGGCGAGCCGGGCACTGATCCCGGTCAGTTCAATATCGTGCACAATATCGCCACCGATGCCGACGGCTGGGTCTATGTCGCCGATCGCGAGAACCACCGCGTCCAGGTGTTCGACGGCGAGGGCAAATACGAGACGCAGTGGAACAATCTGCACCGACCCTGCGCGCTGTGCTATTGCGGCGGGGCCAAAAGCCCGACCTTCGTGATCGGCGAGCTCGGCCCCGGCCTCGCCATCAACCGCAATGTACCCAATCTCGGCCCGCGGCTGTCGATCGTGGACACCAAGGGAAATCGCATCGCGCGGCTCGGCGGCGAGGAGGGGCCGGGCGTCGCCAGCGGCAAATTCCTGGCGCCGCACGGCATCGCGCTGGACTCGAAGGGCGATATCTATGTCGGCGAGGTCGGCGTCACCAATTGGGAGACCAGCTTTCCGGACGAGGAGATGCCGGCCGCGGTGCGCGCGACGCGCTGCCTGCAGAAGCTGGAGCGGGTACGGGAGTAGCTGCCATGGCAACGGCAGCCCATGCTGGGGCGGTTCCGCGCGCCCCCTGGATCGCGGCTTTTTGAGCACGTTTGCCACCCCGCCGCCGCATTGCTTGCGCTTGAATAAGTCGCTCAACGGGCTTCACAATCCCGTCACGCTGCATGTAGTATGTCACTACATGCTGCTTCGCAGCGTATATTGGAGGCCGGGAGCGTTACTTGAACGCACATGTCTCGCAAGGCAGTTGGCCGGTGTTGGTGCTGAATGCGGACTTCCGGCCGCTGAGTTACTACCCACTGTCGTTGTGGTCGTGGCAAGACGCGATCAAGGCGGTGTTCCTCGACCGCGTCAACATCGTCGCACATTACGATCAGGCGGTTCGAAGTCCCACGCTCGAAATGCAGCTGCCCAGCGTCGTCTCGCTCAAATCCTTCGTCAAGCCGACCACCCACCCCGCCTTCACCCGCTTCAACGTCTTCCTGCGCGATCGTTTCGCCTGCCAATATTGCGGCTCGCCCGAAGACCTCACCTTCGATCACATCATCCCGCGCAGCAAAGGCGGCCAGACCACCTGGGAGAACGTGGTCGCGGCGTGCTCGCCGTGTAATTTGCGCAAGGGCAATCTCACACCGGCGCAGTCCAAAATGTTTCCGCGCCAGACCGCGTTCGCGCCCACCGTGCACCAGCTCCACCGCAACGGCCGGCTGTTTCCGCCGAACTATCTGCACGACAGCTGGCTGGACTATCTGTACTGGGATACGGAGCTGGATCCGTAGGTGCGAGCCAGCGCGCTCTGCTACCCCCGCTGCAACGCCAGCGTCACGCCGCCGAGCGTGAGCGCCATCGCCGTCCATTCGCGATAGCCGAGCGGCTCGCCGAGAATGATCGCCGCTGAGACGACGCCGATCACGGGCACGATCAGCATGCCGGTCGACGCCGTGGTTGGGGGCAGACGGCGCAGCGTCTCGAACCAGGTGACGTAGCAGAGGCCCATCGGCACCAGCGTCATGTAGACGAAGCAGCCGAGCCCCAGCGGAGTGATGGCGGTGACGTCAGGGCGCTCGAACAGCACGCCGAGGACCAGCATCGTGGCGCAGCCCAGCCCGACCTGCCAGGCGACGACGACCAGCGGCGGCATCGGCAGCGGCTTGCGGTTGAGCACATTGCCGAGCGCGAACAGGATGGCGCAGAGCAGTGCGAGCGCAATGCCGACCAGCTTGTCGGTGCTGAACGCAAGACCGTTGCCGCTCAGGAGCAGCGTGACGCCGGCAATGCCGAGGACAAGCCCGAGAACATCCCGTCGCGCCGGCCGCGTGTGCAGCACCGGCCAGGCGAACAGCATCGCCCAGATCGGCATCGTATAGGCGAGCAGTGCGCCCTCGCTCACGCTCACATATTTCATCGCGACCGTGCCGAGACCCATCCAGGCTAAGACGTTGGTGAAGGTCGCAAACAAGAGGCGCGGCACCGCCTCGCGCGGAACGGCGAAGGATTCCTTCCGGATCAGCACCAGGGTGCCGAGAATGAGCGAGGCGCAAACACCCGCAAGGCCGCGCGCGAACAAAGGCGGCCATTGCTGCAGCAGCAGCTTCATCAGCGGCCAGTTCAACGCCCAGCCGAACGCCGTTACGCACAGGCAGAGAGAGCCGATCGTCCTGTCGCGTCGCGCCGTGTCCATACCCAGCGCTTAGCAGGCCAGCGCCGGCCGCTCCACCTCGCCTGGTGCATGCGGGCCATCGCGGAGCAAGGAACCCGAAGCTCCCACGACCGTTCAGACCGTGGGCCAGGCATGCTCGCCTGCGCACGTTCCGCCATACGCATGTTTCGGATGGCAATATACCAAATGAGGGAAGGCCATGCCCACAGCCGAGCACGATCACGTCTACAAGATCCTGGACCTCGTCGGATCATCCGAGACCTCGATCGAGGATGCGATCAAGAACGCCATCAGCCGCGCCTCCAAGACCGTTCGCGAAATAAGATGGTTCGAGGTCGTGCAAACGCGCGGCCATGTCGAGAACGGCGCCGTGCGTCATTTTCAGGTGACGCTGCGCGTCGGCTTCACGTTGGAAGGATGAGACGTCAGGCCGCCCATCGCGCGGCGACACCACCATGAAAGCGGGCCGACGAGAGTGGAACTCGATGTCGGCCATGTTCCCGGTCGAGTACAGACCCCGCACAATCATCGCGGATATTGCAACAAGCCGTTAAGGCGAAAGTGAGAGGTTTGCTCCGATTTGGAGCAAGCCTGATGGTCACAAGCCGCGAACTCGGCAAGACGCGCCTTCCGCTCTGGGCGGCCGGATTCGTCGTGCTGACTTGCGTGGCTATCCTCGGCCTGAGTGCGTGGCGCGAATGGGAGGCGCGCAACGCCGATCTGAGGAACGCCGAAATCGACGTCACCAACCTCGCTCAGTCGCTGATCCAGCACGCGGACGACACGTTCGAGCTTGCCGATACGATTCTCGTCGGGCTGGTCCACCGGCTCGAGATCGACGGGATGGGCCCGGACACGATCATGAAGCTCCAGGCCTATCTGCCCACCCGCAAATCATCGGAACGCATCCGCGGCATCTTCATCTATGATGCGACCGGCCGCTGGCTCGCCACGACGGAGCACCTCGATTTCTCCAAGCTCAACAACAGCGACCGTGAATATTTCCAACGCCATCGCGATTCTACGGACACGGGCACGCTGATCGGGCGACCCGTCAAGAGCCGCTCCGGCGGTCAGTGGATCGTCACCGCATCCCGCCGGATCAACGATTCCGACGGCGGCTTCGCCGGCGTCGCCCTGCTCACGATCGACGTCAGCTATTTCGTCAAATTCTACGAGCGGTTCGACATCGGGCCGAACGGCTCGGCATCTCTGCTCAACGACAGCGGCATCATGCTGGCGCGCAGCCGTGACGAGAGCGGCGCCTTCGTCGGACGCGACCTGTCCGATGCGCCCTTGTTCAGAAGCTGGAAAAGCCGCCCCGCCGCAGCGGTCTATTACTTCAAATCGCCGCTCGATGGCGCGGAGCGGCTGAGCTACTACCAGCGCAGCAGCCGCTATCCCCTGATGGTGCTGGCGAGCAAGTCGCAGGCTGACGTGCTCGCCCCCTGGCGACGCGCGGCAGCAGCACGCATGAGCTTCGTCCTCGGACTCGTCCTCTTGATCGCGGTGATCGGCTACTATCTGGTCCGTCAGTTGCTGCAGCGGCAGCGCACGGCACAGGCCCTGGTCGCCAAGGAAGCCAATTTCCGCCTGCTGGCCGAGCAATCCAGCGACATGGTGACCCGCATCGGGCTGAATAACCGGTTGCTCTACGTCTCTCCCTCCTGCGCGCGCATCACCGGCTGGTCGGCCGAAGAACTGATGGGCACCTCGGCCCTGGCCGGCATTCACGCCGACGACATGGAACGAGTTGAGCAGGCCATCGCCGCGCTGAAGAATGGCGAGGCGGAGGAAGCGCGGTTCGTCTATCGGCAGCGTCATCGCGACAAAGGCGAGATCTGGGCCGAGGCGGCGCTACACGTCACCGTGGCGTCCGACAGCGGCGTGATCGACGGCGTCGTCGCGGTCGTGCGCGACATGACCGAGCAGAAGGATCTTCAGGACAGGCTCGCCTCGCTGGCAATCACTGACGGTCTCACCGGCCTCGCCAACCGTCGCGCCTTCGACGACCACCTTGCCGACGAATGGGCGCGGGCTCGGCGCGACGGAACCCAGCTCTCGCTGCTACTGATCGATGTCGATCATTTCAAGAAATTCAACGATCTCTATGGGCATCTGGCGGGCGACGCCTGCCTGCGCGCGCTGGCCCGGATTTTATCCGCCCAGGCCAGGCGTCCGGCCGACCTCGCGGCGCGCTATGGCGGCGAGGAATTCGCCGTGCTGCTGCCGAACACCGGTCCTGAAGGCTGCGCCGAGGTCGGCGAAGCGATTCGCCAGGCGCTGCTCGATCTCGCCATGCTGCACGCGCAAAATCCGCCTTCGCGGCTGGTGACTGCGAGCATCGGCGGCGCCGCGGCTCTTCCGTCCCAGACCGCGATGGACTGTAGTACGCTGGTCGCCGCCGCCGACCGTGCGCTCTACGTCGCCAAGGAGAGCGGCCGAGACCGGCTGGTGATGTCGGGCCAGGTGATAGCATGGCCCGCGAAAAGCGCGTGAGCTGATCGGCCGTCTACGGATACATAGCACTACGCCAGATGGCACGCCACGAAATGGCCGCCCGCGCCCTCCTTCAGCGGCGGCGCGCTTTCCGCGCAGCGTGGCTGGGCGATCGGGCAGCGGGTGTGGAAGTGACAGCCGGAGGGCGGCTTCATCGGGCTCGGCACGTCGCCCTTGAGGCGGATGCGCTCGCGCTTGAGTTTTGGATCTGGCACCGGCACCGCCGACAGTAGCGCCCTGGTGTAGGGATGCTGCGGGTTGCGGTAGAGGTCGCTGGCTTTCGCGAGCTCGACGATGCGGCCGAGATACATCACCGCGACACGGTCGGAGATGTGCTCGACCACCGAGAGATCGTGCGCGACGAACAGATAGGTCAGGTTCAGCTCGGCCTGAAGGTCCTCCAGCAGGTTGATGACCTGGGCCTGGATCGACACGTCGAGCGCGGAGACCGGCTCGTCGCAGACGATCAGCTTCGGCTCGACCGCGAGCGCGCGCGCGATCACGATGCGCTGGCGCTGGCCGCCGGAGAATTCATGCGGATAGCGCCGCATGTGCTCGGCCTTGAGCCCGACCTTGACCAGAAGCCCCGCAACGCGCTCCTCGCGCTCTTTCGAGGAGGAGGCGAGATTGTGGATGGTAAAGGCCTCGCCGAGAATGGCCCCGACCGTCATGCGCGGATTGAGCGAGGCGAACGGATCCTGGAACACCAGCTGCATGTTCCGCCGCATCGCGCGCAGATCGTTGCCGCCGAGCTTGCGTACGTTCTGGCCGTCGAAGGTGACCTCGCCGTCGGTCGGCTCGATCAGGCGCAGCACGCAGCGCCCGGTCGTCGACTTGCCGCAACCGGATTCGCCGACGAGGCCGAGCGTCTCGCCGCGGTTGACCGAGAACGACACGCCGTCGACCGCATAGACGGTGCCGACCTGGCGCGACAAGAGGCCGCCGAGCACCGGGAAATGTTTCTTCAGGCCGCTGACGCGGAGCAAGGGCTCGCTCATGACGCGGCTCCCACGCTGGTATCTCCGAGATGACAGGCCATGCGGTGACCGGGCGCGATCTCGCGCAGCAGCGGCTCCTTCTCGGTGCAGACATTCATGGCGAACTTGCAGCGCGGCGCGAAGCGGCAGCCGGCCGGCGGGTTGATCAGGATCGGCACAGAGCCGCCGATCGCCTCGAGCCGCGTCTTGTGCTCGCTGTCGAGATCGATGCGCGGGATCGAGCGGATCAAGCCTTGCGTATAGGGGTGACGGGGATCGCCGAAGAGATCGTCGACGGGCGCCTCCTCCACCACCTTGCCGGCATACATCACGACGACGCGCTGCGCGGTCTCGGCGACGACGCCCATGGCATGGGTGATCAGCATCACCGCCATGCCGAAGCGGTCCTTCATGTCCTGCAACAGGTCGAGGATCTGCGCCTGGATGGTGACGTCGAGCGCGGTGGTGGGCTCGTCGGCGATGATCAGCTTCGGCTTGCAGGCGAGCGCCATCGCGATCATCACGCGCTGGCGCATGCCGCCGGAAAACTGATGCGGATAATTGTGCACGCGGCCTTCGGCGTTCGGGATCTGCACCAGTTTCAGCATCTCGATGGTGCGCTCGAGCGCCTGCTTCCTGGTCACCGCTTCGTGCCGTCGCAGGCTCTCGGCGATCTGCTCGCCGATGGTGAGCACCGGATTGAGCGAGGTCATCGGCTCCTGGAAGATGAAGCCGATCTCCTTCGCCCTGATCTCGTCGAGCTGGTTGCTGGTCAGCGGCACCAGATCGCGCCCCTCGAAGATGATCTGGCCCGCCGCGATCCGGCCCGGCGGCATTGCGATCAGCTTCAGAATCGACATCGCGGTCACGGTCTTGCCGCAGCCGGATTCGCCGACGACGCAGAGCGTCTCGCCCCTGTTGATGGAGATGTCGACACCGTCGACGGCCTGGAGGATGCCGTCGTCCGTGGAGAAGTGGGTTTTCAGGCCCTTGATCTCGAGCAGCGGCGCCATCAGATCACCCGTCGCGCATCGAGCGCGTCGCGCAGACCGTCGCCGATGAAGTTGATGGCCACCACCGCGACGAAGATCGCGCCGCCCGGAAACAGCGCCCAGTGCGGGCCGATGTCGAGAAAATCCTTGGCGTCAAACAGCAGCCGGCCCCAGGTCGGGGTATCCGGCGGGAAACCGAGGCCGAGGAAGGACAGCGTCGATTCCGCGATGATCGCGGCGGCGACGTCGATGGTACCGGCGATGATCACCGGGCCGACCGCATTGGGCAGGATGTGCCGTACCACCTGCCGCACCGGACTGGCACCGAGCGCACGGGCGGCTTCGACGAACTCCTTTTCGCGGAGCGACAAGAACTGGGCACGCACCAGCCGGGCCACCGGCATCCAGCGCAGACCTCCGATCACGAGCACGATCAAGATGAAGATGCCGCCTTCGGGCCCGAACACCTGCTTCAGCCCGTCGCGGAACAGATAGATCAGCAGCAGCAGCAGCGGCAGCTGCGGCAGCGACAGGAACAGGTCGGTGAGCCACATCAATCCGTGTCCGAGCGCGCCGCGCGACATACCGGCGAGCGCGCCGATCACTGTGCCGATGATGACAGCGACCAGCATCGCGGCGAGCCCGACCGCGAGCGAGATGCGGCCGCCATAGATCATGCGCGCCAGAATGTCCTGGCCGAGATCGTCGGTGCCGAAGGGATGGGCGAGCGACGGACCCTGCAGGCCCGCGACGATGTCGATCTCGTTGATCTTCACACGCCACACGAACGGCCCAAGCACGACGGCGAGCACCAGGATGAGGAGCAGGACAGCGCTGACCACCGCGAGCCGGTGGCGGCTGTAACGCCGCCATGCTTCGCGCCAGGGCGAATAGGCGCGCCGCTCAGCGGAGGGAGATGCGAGGGTCAAGCCAGCCATAAAGCACGTCCGCGATGAGATTGAACAGCACCACGAGGCACGCGAAGACGAAGGTGACGGCCATCACCACCGGCGTGTCGTTGGAAAGGATGGAGGAGATCAGCAGCGAGCCGATGCCGGGAATGCGGAAGATCTGCTCGGTGACGATGGCGCCGCCGAACACCGCGGGCATCTGCAACGCGATCAGCGTGACCACGGGAATCATGGCGTTGCGCATCACGTGCTTGATGATCACCGTGGTCTGGCCGAGGCCCTTGGCCCGCGCCGTGGTGACGTAGTCGAGCCGGATGACGTCGAGCATCGCCGAGCGCACGAAGCGCGTCATCGACGCCGCTTGGAACAGGCCGAGTACCGCCACCGGCATGATCGCCTGACGGATCATCTCCAGCACCCAGCGGATGCCGGTGGCCTTGATGTCGGTGGTGTAGACGAAAGGCAGCCAGTCCAGCGTGACCGAGAAGATCAGGATGAACAGGATGCCGGTGAAGAAGGTCGGCAGCGAGAAGCCGACGAAGGCGAGCGTATTCGCGATCTGGTCGAACAGCGAATACGGCCTGGTCGCGGCATAGACGCCGACCGGAATCGCGATCAGCAGCGCCAGGATCTGCGCCGAGCCGATCACGTAGAGCGTGGCGGGCAGGCGCTGGAGGATCAGCGTGTCGACGTTCATCCGGCTGACGAAGGAGAAGCCCCAGTCGCCGTGCAGCATGGCGTTGAGCCAGTGCAGGTAGCGGAGGTAGATCGGGTCGTCGAGACCGAACTTGGCCCGGAGTGCCGCCTGCACTTCGGGCGGCACGTTCGGATTGGTGGCCAGTTCGGAGAACGGATCGCCGGGCGCGAGCGCAAGCACGACGAACAGCACCAGCGAAATCGCCAGCAGGCTCGGAACGGCGATCAGGAGGCGACGCAGGACATACTGACTCATAGGGAAGAATCCCGTCTAGCCTGCGCTCATGCCTCCCGGTACCAGTCCTGAAGGTTATCGGTCCGATTGGCCCAGCCCGAGAGCGCCGGCCGCAACGTGTTGGAGCAGGCATCCACCAGCAGGCGATGCATCACCGGAATGAACACGGTGTCCTGCCACAACAGGTCGTTGCACTTGATGTAGAGCGCGGCGCGCTTGACTGGATCGGTCTCGGTCTCAGCCGCAGCAATGGCGTCATCATACTCCTTGTTGACGTAGCGCGGGAAGTTCTGCCCCTGCCATTTGTTCTCCTTGGTGGCCACATTGGCGGAGATGTAGCGCCGCATGTGCAGGGCCGGATCGGGCTGCGTCATCGGGATCTGGAACTCCTCGATGTCGGCATAGAACTTCGGATAGGTGTCCGGGTTGGCGACGTCAGACGAGAAGAAGACCGAGGCGACGACCGATTTCAGCTCCACGTCGATGCCGGCCTTCTGACAGGCCTGCTTGACGATGGCCTGGGTCTTCTGGCGCGGACCGTTGGTCGAGGTCTGGTACAGAAGCTTGAATTTCTTGCCGTCCTTCTCGCGGATGCCGTCGGCGCCGACCTTCCAGCCGGCGTCATCGAGCATCTTCGACGCCTTCTCGATGTTGAACTCCCACGAGGTGTTCTTGGAGACGAACTTCTCGGGGCCGTTGAGGTAGTTGGCCGTGGTGCGGCCGGCCCGACCATAGATCGCCTTCTTGACGGAGTCGCGGTCGACGAGCAGGGCGAGCGCCTTGCGCACGTTCGGATCGGAGAAGATCGGGTGCTTGGTCTTCATCGAGGACCGTTCGCCGTCGATCTCAGTGTTCGGATCGGTGAAGTTGATCGCGATGAACTCGATGTCGCCGCCGGTGGCATAGACGGTCTTGCCCTTCCCGCCCTTCTCCAGACGCAGCAGCACGTCGTCTTCGACCTGCATGTTCCAAGCGAAATCGAATTCGCCGGTCTGGATCACCGCGCGCGCCGCCGAGACGGCATCGCCGCCGCCCTTCATCTCGATCGTGTCGAAATGCGGACGGTTGGGCATGTGATAGTCGGGATTGAGCTCGCCGCGGACCACATCGCCCGGCTTGAACTCGACGAACTTGTAGGGACCGGTGCCCACCGGGGCAAGATTGTTCGGCGCCTCGCGGGACTTCGAGCCTTTGTAGTCGGCAAACAGATGCTTGGGGAGAACGCATCCATAAGCGCCGACGAACGCGTTGGCCCAGAACGGCGTCGGGGTCTTGAACAGGATGCGAATCGAAAGATCGCTGACCTTCTCGACCGTGATGTCACCATAGGTGCTGATGCTGACGGCAGCCGTGGCGGGATCGCTGGCGTATTGCCAGGTGAACACGAAGTCGTCGGCAGTCAGCGGCTTGCCATCGTGCCATTTGACTCCCGGCTTGACTTTCCAGACCACCGATTTGGCATCGGCGGCGAGACCGCCGTTTGCAAGCGAGGGAATCTCTGCCGCGAGGATCGGGTTGAGATTGCCGTCGGCGTCCCAGCTGGCGAGCGGTTCGTAGAAAAGCCGCGATCCGTCCTGGTCCTTGGTGCCGGTGGCGAAATGAGGATTGAGCAGCGTCGGCCCCTGCCACCACAGCACCTTGAGAGGGCCGCCGCCCCCGCGCTTGGTCGGCTTGTAGACCGCGGGGCTCTGCGCCATGGCAACGCCGCCAAGCGCGAGGAGCTGGTTGGCGAGGGGAGCGGTGAGACCGACCGCGGCGAGGCGCTTGACGAAGGCGCGGCGGTCCATCCGCCCGTCCTTCACCTGACCGATCATCGAACGCAGCTCTTTGTCCAGCATGGTTGTCCCCCGTCTGGTTCCGACATGGATGCAGGCGGCCGCTCGCGACCGCCTAGTTTAGCTGGCGGTAGATGGCACACCGAATGGGGTGCACGTCAACTGGGACCGTGTGTATGCAAACGGTCTATTGGCTGTCCGTTGGGCAAAATTGCGCTCCGCAGCCCATCCGTTCGGCAATCCAGCATCAAAATCTGCTGGATTGCGCGCTGCACTGCGGAAAATTTGTTCGCTGGATCAGACGAAGTATCGAGGCGAATTCCTACGCCACGGACATGTCGAGCGGCGGCGCGACGTGATCCGGCAACGGACAGACGTAAGGAGTGCGGGCCGTCCGCTTCTGGAGATCCGCCTTGGCAACCTTGATCAGCTCCGGTTCCGTCAACGCCTTGATGCCGAGACCTGCCATCGCCTTGGCGGCCTGCACCATGGCCTTGTGCGCGTGCGGGCTCTTGCCCTGCGCCACCACCTGCCAGGTGTGGAAGGGCGTGCCGATTGCAACCGTCGGTGCGTGCACCTGCACGGTCGGCACCACCCAGCTCACGTCGCCGACATCGGTGGAGCCGACCAGCGGATTGCGCTTGGCATCGAGCGGCACCAGGAAGTCGGCCAGCGGCCGATCGGTCGGCTCCATGCCGATCGCGTAATAGACCGAGGCGATATCCTTGTCGCTCAAGGTCGCACGGATCTGGCCGGCAAAGCTCTTGTCCGCATCGTCGAAATGCGGCGGTCCGAGCTCTTCCATGACCTGATGCAGCGCCTGCTCCAGCGGCGTGTTGGGCAGGATGTTGGAGACCGCGGAGATGATCTTCATCTCGACCTTGGTCTCGGTCATCAACGCCGCGCCTTGCGCGATCTTGGACACACGCTCGACCAACTCGTTCATGCCGGGAAGATCGCGCGCGCGGATCGAATAGCGCACGCGGGCATGGGCCTGCACCACGTTCGGCGCGATGCCGCCGGTGTCGAGCAGGGCATAGTGCACGCGCGCGTCGCTCGGCATGTGCTCGCGCATGTAGTTCACGCCGACATTCATCAATTCCACCGCATCGAGCGCCGAACGGCCGAGATGCGGCGAGGCCGCCGCATGCGAAGTGCGGCCGGTGAAGATGAAATCCGCGCGCGTATTCGCAAGCGAGGGCGTTACCGCCACCTCCCAGAAGCTGTGCGGGTGCCAGGTGATGGCGATGTCGGCGTCCTCGAACGCGCCGGAGCGCACCATGAAGGCCTTGGCCGCGCCGCCTTCCTCCGCCGGACAGCCGTAATAGCGCACGCGGCCGGGCACCTTGTTCTCGGCCAGCCAGTCCTTCACCGCGGTCGCGGCGAGCAGCGCTGCGGAACCGAGCAGGTTGTGACCGCAGCCATGGCCATGGCCGCCGGTCTCGATCGGGCGATGCTCGGCGACACCCGCCTCCTGGCTGAGGCCCGGCAGCGCATCGTACTCGCCCATGAAGGCAATGACCGGACCGCCCTCGCCCCACTCGCCGATCAGCGCAGTCGGGATGCCGGCGACGTTCTCAGTGATGCGGAAGCCCTGATGACGGAGCTCGGCGAGATGCTCGGCGGCGGACCGCGCCTCGGTGTAGCAGACCTCAGGCATGCCCCAGACCCTGTCGCTGAGGTCGATGAAGCGTGCCTTGATCGTGTCGATGCCACGCCAGATGTCGCTGCGGTTGTCCATGCTTGTCGTCCGTGATCCCTTGGTCAAACGAGGCGGCAATGGTTAGCAGCTTCACTGCACGGCGCCTAGCACCGCGCCGGACAGCAGCCATGCGCCGGATCAGATGACGATGTGTTTCCAGGCCTTTCCAAGATTTCACGCGGCGTTCTCCCGAATAGTTGGGAACGAGGCTTTCAAGACGGCCTGCTCCGGCCTAAATTAGGCGTGCTTCGCGCGTCGCTCCGCCAGCCTTGCCGGAGCGATGCTCTCAGCCAGGAGAACTCCATGAGCGCTCTGACCGAATGGAGAGTGCCGCCGGCGAACCAGCCGCGGGCGAGCGACTATGGTTTCGATCTCGACCGCGCACTCGGCTCCGTCGTCGGCCTGCACGCCATCATCCCTCCGGACGCCTTCAGTGCCGAGACGCTGGGCACCGAACGCGCCGGCAACGGCGTCGTGATCGATGAGGGCCTGGTGCTCACGATAGGTTATCTCATCACCGAGGCAGAGTCGGTCTGGCTGCACCGCGCCGACGGACGAGTGGTGGAGGGCCATGCGCTCGGCTTCGATTCCGAGACCGGGTTCGGGCTGGTGCAGGCGCTCGGCCAGCTCGACATTGCGCCGCTGCCGCTCGGTTCGTCGGCGGCGACACGAATCGGCGACCGCGTCGTGGTCGGCGGCGCCGGCGGACGCACGCGTTCGGTCGCGAGCCAGATCGTGGCCAAGCAGGAATTCGCCGGTTACTGGGAATATCTGCTGGACGAGGCCATCTTCACCGCTCCCGCGCATCCGAACTGGGGCGGCACGGCATTGCTCAACGAACGCGGCGAGCTGATCGGCATCGGCTCGCTCCAGCTCGATCGCGAACGTGACGGCGAGGCCGAGCACGTCAACATGATCGTGCCGATCGACCTCCTGAAACCGGTCCTGGAGGACTTGCGCAAGTTCGGCCGTGTCAACAAGCCGGCACGACCCTGGCTCGGACTCTATTCGACCGAGATCGACAACCGCGTGGTGGTGATCGGGATCTCCGCCAATGGCCCGGCCGCCCGCGCCGAGCTCAAGACCGGCGACGTCATTCTCGCCGTGAACGGTGACAGGGTGACGAGCCAGACCGCCTTCTACAAGAAGATGTGGGCGCTCGGCGCCGCCGGCGTCGACGTGCCGCTCACCGTTCATCACGAAGGCGTCACCTTCGACGTCACCGTGACGTCGACCGATCGCTTCAAGCTCCTGAAGGCGCCGAAGCTGCACTGATCCAAAAGGCTTTGAGGAAGCGGGCGATGACCGAGGCCGTGGTGGACGACATCGTGGCCGTGCTGCCGCCGCTGCTCAATGCGCTGGAAGCGCTCGGCTTCTTCCAGCGGCATCTGCATCCACCGGCCTTCGCCTCGGTGATGGATGCGATCGGCACGCCGGACGAGGCGCTGCAGACGGCGCACGCAGCAATCGGGGATTGGCCGGAGCAGTTCGGAGGCTTGCGCGAGCGGCTCGATCGCGCCTGCGGCGAGACGCTCGCTGCCTTTGCCGGCATTCGTGAGGTCGAGCGTGGCCATGGCGATCTCGTCGCGGTGTTCCGCGCGCTGCGCCTTGTCCCGCGCGCGCAGGAGGCGCTCTATCCGCTGGCAGCGCAGTTTCCGCCGGTGAGCAGCTTCTTCCTCAACGCCGCCAATCGCGACAATGCGGATTTGTTGTCGCGGCTCCAAGCCAGCGCGGGCGAAGATACCGGCATCTTCCACGACCACAACGAGCCTGGCAGCCGCGGCGGCTTCTCGGTCTATGTCCCCGAATATTATGCGCCCGAGCGTGCCATGCCGCTGGTGATGGCGCTGCATGGCGGCAGCGGCAACGGACGCGGCTTTCTGTGGAGCTGGCTCCGCGACGCCCGCACTCTCGGGTCGATCCTGGTGGCGCCGACCGCGACCGGCCCGACCTGGGCGCTGATGGGCGACGACACCGACACACCGAACCTCATGCGCATCATCGATACTGTACGCGGCCGCTGGCGCATCGACCCCTCGCGCATGCTGCTGACCGGCATGAGCGACGGCGGCACCTTCTGCTACGTCACCGGCCTCGACGGCGCCTCGCCCTTCACGCATCTCGCCCCGGTTGCGGCGACCTTCCATCCGCTGATGGCGGAGATGGCCGACGCAACGCGCCTGCAAGGCTTGCCGGTCTTCATCACTCACGGCAAGCTCGACTGGATGTTTCCGGTGCAGACCGCACGGCAGACGCAGGCGGCGCTGTCCGCCGCCGGTGCCCAAGTCACCTATCGAGAGATCGACGACCTCAGCCACACCTATCCGCGCGAGATCAATGCGGAGCTGATGGAGTGGCTGAATGGAGAATGAACAACCTCACTTGGATGCGCCGCATAGTCGCGGAACCATCACTCCGGGCCGACGTTATCGCCCGTCACCGGAGGTTCGCCATGCAGACTTTTTTCGGAATGATCCTGGGCGCGTTGCTGCTTGCGGGCGGCGTCTACGTCTATGATTCCATGCAGACGTCGTCAGTCGCCAAAGGCGACATCGCGACCACCAACCGAGCGATCGTGAACTGGGACGTCGCCAAGGCCGATTGGGATGCGCTGCGCGATCGCGCGCACAAGGACTGGGTCCGGATCTCGTCGAAGTAATTTCGTCCGATCGACATGAACGAGGCGCCGTCGCAGACCCGCGACGGCGCCTTTGTATTGCGTCCTGAAATATCGCCGGCTCAGTTCATCTTGGCCTTGCGGGCGTCGGCGATGACCTGCTCGAACTCGGTCATGCTGAGCACGCCGGGCACGCGATACTTGCCGACGATGAAGGACGGGGTGCCCTGGAAGCCGAAAGCTTCAGCCTGCTCGTTGTTGCGCTTGAGGATGGCGTCGATGTCCTTGGCGTGGCCGGTGAGATCGCGCTTCAAGCGGTCCATGTCGACCCCGGCAGCCGCGAGCAGCTCGTTGATGCGCGGCTCGGTCAGGCGCGAGCTGACGCCGATCAGGGCGTCATGGGCCTGGTGATACTTGCCCTGGAACTTGGCCGCCAGCGCGCTCCGCGCCGCGGTGACCGAAACCGGCCCGAGGATCGGCCAGTCCTTCATGACCAGCCGCACCTTGCCGTCGTCCTGGACCACCTGGCGCAGCTCGGGCTCGAGCTTGCGGCAATAGGGACAATTGTAGTCGGACCATTCGACGATGGTGATGTTGCCGTCGGGATTGCCTGCGACCGGCGTGTCGGGATCGCGCAGCACCTTGGCTTCGGTCAGCACCTCGTCATCGCCGGTGGCGGCGCGCGCCGAAACGATCCCACCCACGGCGAGAGCGCCCGCTCCGATCAGCGTCAAGGCTGCGCGCCGGCTCGGCCCAAGGCCATTATTCCCAAATCCAGTCATATCGTCCCGTTCCGGTCCCGTCTTGCGGATATACGCCCGCGCCCCGGCCATTGTTACGGGTCATATAGAATGCCGCGGGCGCGATTGCCACGCGAATCGCGCCCGGCTCGACTAAGCCGCCGGCAGCATCGCCATCAGGGTCCCGCTCATCGTGGCGATCGGCGTGATCTTGCCGTCATGCTCGGCGTAGGCCTTTGCCTCGCAGAAGGTCAGCGTGCGGCCGGGCTTGACCACTTCGGCCTTGAAGACGAAACGCTCGCCGCGGGCAGGCGCGAGCAGCGTGGTCTTGAATTCGACGGTGAGGATACCGGCCTCCGCCGGCATCAAGCTGAAGGCCGCAACGCCGCAGGCGTTGTCGAGCCCGGCCGTGATGATGCCGGCATGGATGAAACCATTCTGCTGCGTGAGGGCCGGCGCATGCAGCATCGCCAGCTCGACCTCGCCCGGCGCGAGCCGGACGATCACGATACCGAGCGTGCGCATGGCCGGTTGGGCATCGAACATGGCGATGGCCGCCGCGCGATAGCCCGGGTTTTTCGGCTCGAATGCGGTCATGGCTCACACCTCGGCTGGTTCGGCAAGATGCTTCAAGGCAGCTTCGCGAATGCAATCGGCGAACGGGGCGGACTTGCGGAGCTGACGGTCCATGTGCACGCCGGTGATCTCGCACGTCGCCGCGAGCTCGCCGGTCTCGGCATTCGTCATGTCGTGCCGGAAGCGGATCGACTTGTCCCTGATCTCGAGCAGATGGCTGCGGATCTCGACGATGTCGCCGGCGAGCAGCTCGCGCTTGTAGGCGATGTTCTGCTGCACCGCGGCCATGCCGCGGCCGGAGATGCGCAAATAGCTCGGCGTCAGGCCGAGACGAGCGAACAGATTCCAATTGGCCTCGTCGAACTTGCCGACATACCACATGATGTTCATGTGCCCGACATGGTCGCATTGCCACGGATAGACCGTGCCGCGATAGGTCGCCTCCTGCTCCATCGCATTTCCTCCCGCAATTTCGTCCTTGCTCGTTGATACGGTAGCGTATCAAACCCGTGTCACGTTAGCAATACGGCACCGTATCAAGACCGGGTGAGGCTTTCTTCATGAGCGACGGCAAGGGCGACGTCTGGGTCGAGGCTGGGTTTGCCGAGCTCGGCCGCGCGGGGGTGGAGGGCGTGCGGGTCGAGGTGCTCGCCAAGAATCTCGGCGTCACCAAGGGCGGCTTCTACCGGCGCTTCGCCGACCGCGCCGCACTGCTCGAGGCCATGCTCGAAGCCTGGCGCAAGGGCCGCATCGCCGCGATCGCGCAGCAGACGAGCCTCGACGGACAAGCGCCCCGCGAGCGGCTGAAGGCGGTGATCCAGCTTTATTCCGAGCGGCTCAATCCAGAAGGGATGGCGATCGAGCTCGCGATCCGGCAATGGGCCCGATCGGAGGACAACGCCGCGGCGGCGGTGGCGAGCGTCGACGCGGCGCGGCTCAGGCACGTCGGCGACCTCTATCGGGCGACCGGCCTTGCGGCCGAAGAGGCCGATGCGCAGGCCTTTCTGTTCTACTGCTTCATCTTCGGCCAGAGCCTGTTGTTCGTCGAGAGCGGTCCGCGCAAGCGGTCGCAACTCCTGGCGAAATCGGCCGAGAAGCTGCTCGACTGAGCATGATCCGGACCCCAAGCGCCGGGTGAGCGCAGGTGTTCTGACAAGATCATGCGCGACAGTTCAGGCGAAAAGGCCGGAGCGTTGCTCCGGCCTTCGCAGCAATGCGAAGCTCAGGCGGCGCCCTTCAGCTTCTTGGTGCATTCGCTGTAATAGCCGCCGCCCTTCTGAATCCACTTCAAGCCACCGTTGCCGTTGGTGGTCTTGTTGGCATTGTACTGGTCGACGCAGGTGTGCAGGCGCGCCTTGCCGGGCGTCTCCTTGGCATATTTCGGATCGACCGCGTTCGGGTAGACCGCAGGTCCGGCCGGCAGGGCCGGCACGGCGGCGGGTGCCTCTTCCTTCTTGGCCTGCTTCGGCTCCGCGGGAGCTGTGGGCGCAGCCGCAGTCGGCGCAGCGGCGGGTGTCGCATCGGCACCACATTGGGCCTTGCGGAAGTCATTCCACTTCATGGTGCCGAGCGAGCCGTCCTTCTTGGCGGCCTGGTACTTCGCGCTGCACTGCTGCGCGGTCAGGGCCTGCGCCGGCACGCTCGCCAGCAATGCCGCGACACCGGACGCTGCGATCGCACACAACAATTTCGTCTGAATGGTCATCCCTGGGTCTCCTGCCTGATCTTCCCTGACGGAAGTGAATTGAGGATTGCTATCCTAGCGTGCCGGCCGCTTGCGACAAGGACGCGATGCGTTGCGCCGGCAAAATATAGTGATGCTGCCGCTCGGCTTCATTCATGTCGCGTTCAGCAACGCGAGCCGACGTTCCAGCCCTTCGCAATTCTCG
Organism: Bradyrhizobium sp. NBAIM03; assembly: GCF_020194055.1. Lineage (NCBI taxonomy): Bacteria > Pseudomonadati > Pseudomonadota > Alphaproteobacteria > Hyphomicrobiales > Nitrobacteraceae > Bradyrhizobium > Bradyrhizobium sp. NBAIM03. The sequence continues at coordinate 65,800 of NZ_JADYVS010000007.1, forward strand.
TTAGCAGAGTGCACCACATGACCTTCACGTCCCGCCTCGCCGCCGTTGCTCTCGCCTCCCTGCTCGTCACCGGCACCGCCATCGCGCAGACCGCCGCGCCGGCCGCCAAGATTGATGCCGCTGCCGCGACCGAGAAGAATGCGAAGGAGCGCTCGGCCGAGTCGCTCGAATGCTCCAGGCAGGCGGATGCCAAGGGATTGAAGGGGAAGGAGCGCAAGAAATTCCGTCGCGAATGCAAAAAGGAGGCGAAGGCCGGCAGCGCAGCCGCAGCTCCCACAGCTCCCGCAGCCGACAGGAAATAAGCCCCTCAGGATTCCTTCCGAGCCTCCGCGGGAGAGCCCGCGCATTGCGGCATGACGAGCCTGCAATTGTGCGCCTCGCGCCGATTTGCGATAAGGTGGCGTGAAGCACATCACCGCCTCCCTGTCGTTCGAATGGCCGAGCCGTGCCACGCTCCTGAGCACGGTGGAGACGCTCGTCATCGGCACCGCCGGCGGCCTTGTGTTTCTGCTCGCCGGCCTTCCCGGCGGGCTGATCTCGGGCTCGATGATCGCGGTCGGGATCGCCGCGATCGCCGGCCGTCAGCTGATCTTGCCGCCGCTCCTGACCCAGACCGTGCTGGTGCTGCTCGGCATCTCATTGGGCTCGGTCGTCTCGCGCCATTTGCTTCAGCAGGTCAGCACCTACCCGGTCACCATCGGCCTGCTTGCGCTCGCCACGTTCTGCTCCACGTTCGGGTCGAGCTATTACCTACAGCGCATCCATGGCTGGGACCGCACCTCGGCCTTCCTGGCCGGCAGTCCCGGCGCGCTGTCCCAGATCACGATCCTGGCGGTCGAGCGCGGCGCCGATTTGCCGGGCATTGCGGTGGTGCAGACCATGCGCGTCATCATCCTGACCGCCGCGCTGCCGATGGTGCTGGCGATTGCAGGCGTCACGCCCTCGGCTGCGCCGTCGCTGACGACGGCCACCGCCTCGCCGCTCGACCTGCTCGAGCTGGCCGCCGCGTCGCTGGCCGCAGCGCTCGTGTTGCGGCTGATCAAGTTTCCCGCGAGCTGGATGTTCGGCGCGATGATCGGCTCCAGCGTGCTGCATGGTGCCGGATGGGTCGAGGGCGGCCTGCCGGAGTGGGTGCGCGGCGTGGCACTGATCGGGATCGGCGCACTGATCGGCAGCCGTTTCGCGCGGATGCGGATCAAGACGCTCGCCGGCCACCTCCGCGCGGCGCTGGGCTCGTTTGCCGTGGCCATCGCCGTCTCCGCGATCTTCGTCGGCATCGTGGCGCTGACCACGGAGGTGAAGTTCTCCGACGTCGTCGTCGCCTTCGCGCCGGGCGCGATGGACGCGATGCTGGCGCTGGCCTTGACGCTGCACATCGACCCGATCTTCGTCGGCGCCCACCACCTGTCGCGTTTCGTCTTCGTGACGATCGCAACGCCGGGCATCGTGCACCTGTTCGGGCGCACGCAGGACGACGTGGACGATTGAGCTTTAGCGCTTCGCGGTCTGCACGAATCCCCACGCGGCGATCGCGGCCATCACGAGCGAGATCAGCACGTTGTAGCCGGCGAGCGAGAGGCCGAGGAAGCGCCACTGCACCTCGTCGCAGCGCACCACCTTCACGGTGTCGAGCTTCGACAAGAGATCAGCAGCGCTACCGAGATTGACGACCGGACCGGAGCAATCGGTCGGCCCCTTCCAGAACCCCCATTCGACCCCGGAATGGTAGGCGCCGAGGCCGGCATTGGCGAGCGTCGCCAAAGCGAGGATCGCGAGCCCAGCCAGCAGCAGCGGCCGCGGCGCGCCGCTTCGCGCCGCCAGCGCCGTCAGCACACCGAGCGGTATCGCAAGGTAATAGGCGTAGCGCTGCTCCAGGCACAATGGGCAGGGCAGGATCTCCAGGACGAGCTGGAAGAACCAGGCGCCCGCAATCGTGGCTGCGCCGATCAGCGTGACCAAGGCCGCGGCGGTCAGCGCGGGGCTCGTGGCGCCCGGCTTGAACGCAGGTATGGCGGCACTCTGGGTGGTCACGGCAGCCTCTTTCGTATCTCGCGCGCCCTAAGCCTCTAGCCCCGGCCCATGCGGCTGTCGAGAACGGCCGGGATCACTTTGGCGCGGGTTGACCCCGTCCCGTCCATGGCTATAGTCCGCCGGCTTCGCGACGCCGCCTATGGGGCCGACCGAGGGCCCCTGTGGCGGAACTGGTAGACGCGCTCGACTCAAAATCGAGTTCCGCAAGGAGTGCTGGTTCGATTCCGGCCAGGGGCACCACGCTTCGCCCTTTGGGCTTCGCGTGGGGGCTAGAAGGGCGAAGCGTGTCCGGCGAAGCCTCTTGGCGAAGTCGGACTGGTTCAGCAAACTCGAACTACGACCCGAGCGTTGCTGCGAGCACATCGGCCAGGCCACGCCCGGCGCTGCCGTCTTCATCCAGGCCCGGATTGTAAATGGTGATCTCCAGGCCGACCGCCTTGCCACTCGCCAAGCCAACCCGGAGCACGGTCGATAACTCGTCCCACGACAACCCACCCGGCACGCGAAAATCGACAGCCGGCATGATGGCATCGTCGAGACAATCGGCGTCGAGATGGATGAAGAAGCCGTCCAGCTCGGCTCGCATCAGGTAATCGACGGCTTCGCGTGCAGCGGCCTCGATGCCCCGCGCCCGCACAGCCGGAAGATCAAGCACCTTGAGCTCTTCGGGAAGCGGCTGGCTTCCATATTCCGCCTGATCCTGGTGATCGCGATATCCAAACGCCACAATGTCTTCAGGGCGGACCAGAAGACCGTGACCTTCGATGTCGGCCAGGAGGGACGGGCCGTAGCCGGAAACGAAGGCAAGGTCCATCGAGGCGCCCTCACCATTGGGCTCCGCCTCGGGCTGGAAAAAATCGGCGTGGCCGTCGATGAACAACAGGCCGTAGCGGCCGCGCCGTCGAAGCGCGAGCATCGAGCCCAGCAAGATCGTGCAATCGCCGCCCAGCACCAGCGGAAACTCGCCCGCGACAAGCACCGCTTCCACCGCGTCGGCGAGCTGGGGCGACCACGCCGCTATTGCGCCGGCGTTCAAGATGCCGGTCTCGGGATCCGGCACCGGATCTTTCGAAGGCACCACCAGCCGCCCGGCGCGGCGTGCGCCGATGCGCTCCGCAAGTCCAAGCTTCAGCAGCTGTTCGGGCAAGCGCTCCACGCCGTCGGTCGCAAGGCCGAGCGTCGAAGGAGCTTCGATAATTGCATAGGGCATGGTCGGCATGGCGCCTTCCCGCTCGCGACTATTGTGCCGAGTAGGTCACGGCCTCGATCTTGTGACCGTCTGGATCGCGGACAAACGCCCCATAATAGTTGAGGTCGTAACTCGGCCGCAGCCCGGGAGCGCCAGCGTCGCTGCCACCATGCTCTAATGCTGCTGCGTAGAAGCGATCGACCATCGCGCGGTTCTCGACGGCAAAGGCGATATGACTGCCGTTACCCACGGTCGCGGGTTTTCCATCGATCGGAACTTGAACGCTGAAGTGAAACGTCCCGCTTCCGTAGCCCAGTCCACCCTCGTCCTCGGCCATCGGCGTGATCCCGACGACCGGCAAGACCGCATCGTAGAAGCGCTTCGCACGCTGAACATCATTCGTACCGACGGAGACATGATGGATCACAACGACCTCCCGTTCCGGTGTTGCTTCGTAACGGTGAGCTTCCGGTCGTTGTTCCGCAGAGCCGCCTGCGGTTCTACCCACCACGAAGCAGATGCCGGGAACCCCGCCCCCGAAGTTGCTTTATCTACAAAGGAAGCAAGACATGGACACACGCGTCAGACATTGCAGGGTCCGGATCGGATCCGCGGATACCTTCTACCGAGAAGCCGGTCCTGAACGCGCGCCCGTCGTTCTGCTGCCGCACGGCTATCCCTGTTCATCCTACGAATTCCGCAATCTGATGCCGCGACTGGCCGATAATTGGCGGCTGATTGCTCCCGACTATCCCGGGTTCGGCTATAGCGGGACACCTGATGACTTCGACTACAGCTTCGACGGCTATGCCGCGTGGCTCGACCAGTTCGTGAAGCAGCTGAAGATCGAACGCTTCGTGATCTACCTTCATGATTTTGGCTCACCGATCGGAGCGAGGCTGGCGATCATGCGGCCTGAGAGGGTGGTGGCCCAGATCATTCAAAACGGCGACATACCTTACGAAGATGCGCTTGGCCCGGCATACGCTGACATCGAGAAGTCCTGGTCACTGCCCGATCAGGAGATGCGTGCGGCGATGAGGGAAGCTATCACTGAAGAGAATTTCCGGGACGAGTTCCTGAATGATGTGCGTGCGGACATGGCTGGACTGATCGCGCCGGACCTTTGGCGATTGCACTGGTCGCTGATGACCGAGCGGCGGAAAGACGCCGCCGCAGACGTTCTGTTTGGCCTCAAGGCGAACCGCCAATGGTTTCCCGAGCACCGCCGATATCTTCAGCAGCACAAGCCGCCAACATTGATCCTGTGGGGGCCGCAGGACCATTACATGCCTGAGGAGTCAGGGCGGGCCTATCTCCGCGACCTGCCGGATGCCGAACTGCATCTCCTGGATGGCGGCCATTGGCTGCTCGAAACCAACCTCGATGAGGTTGTCGCGCTGACGCGATCATTTCTCGAACGGATCGAACCTTAACGGGCAACGACAGCGCTTTTGTCGCCAACCGGCACCGGCGCGGGCGGCAAGCTTCCCCGATCGTCCCCGGGGCGTTCGACTTCCCCCAGATATTCCCTATATCGTGCGGCAACGATCTGATGCAGCGGACCGCTTCGATGGCCAGGAGACGCACGACGGAGACGGACGACCTTCCCCGCTATTTCGTCTGGGTCCGGGGGCTCGAAGGGCCCGAGCCGCAGAAATGGACGGCGATGGATTTCGGCGTCGGCGAGTGGAAGCGGCCGCTCGTGCTGGCCTATCTGGAGCTGCCGGAAGACGAACGGCCGCTGTCGCTATCGGTCCTGGCGCGGCGATATCCGCCGCCGCGGGTTGATCTTTCGTAAGCTGGATTGGCGGCGGCACTCCGTCGCGCGGCAACGTTGGGTCGGCACATGGCAGTCCCGTGACTTTCCCGCCCCCATGATTATGGGTGTCACGGCCTTCGGGCTACGGTTAGACTTGCCTCGCGCCGCGGGGGACACGCGGATCGCGGGACCATGATCATGACCGAACAAGGCGAGACGGGTGAAGCCATCACCATCCTCCTCGTCGAGGACGATGCGCCGACCTGCTGGCGGCTCCAGGATGCGCTGGTCAAGGCCGGTTACGAGGTACGCAGCGCCGGTACGCTCGCAGAGGCGCGGCAAGCCCTCGCCGCCGGCGCGCCGCGCGTGCTGCTGACCGACCTGCGACTGCCCGACGGCCACGGCGTCGAGCTGATCCGCGAGATGCGGCAGCGCTTCCCCGACACCGAAATCATGGTGATTTCCGCGCTGGGCGACGAGGAAAGCGTGATCTCCGCGATCACGGTCGGCGCCACCGGCTACCTGCTCAAGGACGCCTTCCCCACCGACATCGCCACCACGGTGCGCGATCTGGTCGCGGGACATTCGCCGATCTCGGCCTCGATCGCCCGCTTCATCGTGCGCAGGACGCAAGGTGCCGCGCAGAATTCGGCGGAGCCGCCGCCCGGCCCCGCGCTCAACACGGCAAGGCTCACCCCGCGCGAGATCGACATCCTGTGGGGCATCGCCAAAGGCTTCAGCTATGCCGAGATCGCGAGCCATCTCGGCCTGTCCAAGCAGACCGTGCCTGGGCATATCAAGAACATCTATCGCAAGCTCGAGGTGCATACGCGCAGCGAGGCAGTGTTCGAGGCGGTGCAGCAGGGCCTGATCAAGCTGTGAGCGAGATCGCGGCCAAAGCACCTACGAAGGCATCCGCGAAGGCACCGACACGCCCGCGGCGCCGGCTAATCGCCTCGCGCCTCGTGCCCTATCTGCTGCTTCAGGTGCTGATCGTGATCGTCACGATCCTGGGGATTCGGGTGCTGCAGCCGAGCGATCCCGAAGACTTCGCCGTGACCGATTTTTCGGTGCGAGAGGACGGTCTGACGCGCCCCGTGACGCTGCCGCATTTCACCTCGTCGCGCTATTCGCTGGCCGACCCGCCGATCTACGCCGGCACCTTCACGTTCCGGAGCGGCGATGCGGCCTCGGGCTGGTCGGTGTTCCTGCCGCGCTTCAGCAACGCGGTGGAGGTCGCCGTCAACGGCGTCGTCGTGCTCGACTCCCGACGCGACACCAACGCCAACCGGCCCGACCGCAACACGCCGCAGATCGCCGCCATCCCCGCGTCGCTGCTGCGCGAGGGCGGAAACGAGATCACGGTGCGGCTGTTCGTATGGGGCCCGCTCAAGGGCTTCCTCGACACCGTCTATGTCGGGCCGGATGCCGCCTTGCGCCCGGCCTATGAGACACGCACGCTGCTGTTCGTCACCCTGCCGGTGGTGTTTTCCGCCTGGCAGGCGATCCTGGCCGTCATCCTCGCGATCATGTGGCTGATGCGGCGTCACGAGCCGGTCTATGGCGTACTGGCGACGGCGATGGTGCTCGGCGTGGTGCAGGCATTCGCGCCGCCGCCGGTGCCGCCGGCTACGGTTTCGCACCTGGCCGCGGTGCTGCTGGCCTCCGCACCGATCGAGAGCGCGCTGATCGTCGTGTTCGGCGTGCTGTTCTTCGGCTGGCGCTGGCCGCGCTACGGCACGCTGCTGTTCGTGCCCGGCGTCCTCGTGTTCGTGGTCGGGCTGATCGGAGGCCCACCGCTGCCGCGCATCCTGTTCCTGGTGCTCGGCATTCCCACCGTCGGGCTCTGCCTGTTCCTGATGGCCTGCGTCACCGCAACCGCGGTGGTGCGACGGCAGGACGCGGCGAGCTTCACGATCGGCTGCGCGGTGACCATCGTGCTGGTTTGCTGGGTCCAGGACATGCTCACGGTGCTCGATATCGTGAGCAACGATCGCATCTTCGTCTCGCGCCTGTCCTATTCGGCGATGCTGGTCGCGATCGGCGCCGGGCTGACCTGGCGCTTTGCCCGCGCCTTGAACCAGGTCGACAGCTTTGCCGGCCAGTTGGTGACGCGGGTGCGGGAGGCCGAGGAGCGGCTGAAGGCGAGCTTTGCCCGCGAGGAGGAGCGCGCCCGCGCGGCGGCGCTCGCCAACGAGCGCACGCGCCTGATGCGAGACCTGCACGACGGCCTTGGCGGCCAGCTCGTAAGCATCGTCGCGCTGTCCGAACGCGGCAGCACGGGCGCGAGCATCACGGATGCCGCCCGCGCGGCGCTGAAGGATCTCCGTCTCGTGATCGATTCCATGGACGACATTGGCGGCGACCTGATGCTGGCGCTCGGCTCCTGGCGCGAGCGCGCCACGGCCCAATTGCGCCCGCACGACATCACGCTCGACTGGCGCGTGGCGACGCCGCAGGGCCTGCCGCTGCATCCCGAGCTCAGGCCATGGCACGTCGTCCAGATCGTGCGCATCCTCGACGAAGCCGTGACCAATGCGGTCAAGCACGCGCAGGCCCGCCGCATCGCGGTGACCATCGACACGTTCGACGCGGGCCAGGGGCCGTACGGCGTGATCAGCGTGACTGACGACGGAGGCGGCTTTGCGCTGGCCGGCAATGGCGAGGCCGCGGGGGCCGGCCAGACCGCGCGCGGCTTGCGCAACATGAAAAGCCGCGCCGCCCGCTGCGGCGCGGTGCTCGACCTGACGTCTGATTCCTCCGGCACGCGCGTGCGGCTGAAATTGCCGCAACGTTTTCCCGACAGCGACATGGCCGCGGGCTGAAAGGGCCCCCTCCCCGAACGTGTGGGGCGCACGGAGAGAGGGGACGGGCCGGGTAAAATTGGCTGCGGAGGACGGGGGGGTTCGTCCGCAGGCCCCTTGGCCCGAAGCGATGCATCAATTCAATGAAGCGGAAATATCAGCGCACGCCGACGCGATTGACCGGGCCGCCGCGATTCATCGGCGTGCCGGCACGCACACCGACACCGGGCGCGCCGACACCGGGGGTCGCGACGGCAGCCCGCGCGACCGGCGCTCCCACCACCACGGCGCCAGTCGGCCGCACCACGCAGCCCTTCGGCACGCCGACGGTCTTGCAATAGACCACGGCCTGCGCCGGGCTCGTGCCCAGCGACACCATCGCCGCGCCCGCCAGCGCCATGACCGTCAGCCCTGCGCCCAGCGCTCCAGCTCTCTTCGACATCTTGCTCTCCTGGTTCCGTTCGGCGTCCCGACGCAATCACCGGGTCTCGCAGCCGAGGTGCAGCCTGAATGACAAAAGTCGGCGCGCGGATACATGCCATGAAGATGGGGGTACCGCGGGCGGGAGGACTGGCCGCTGCCATGAACATGGCATGGACCGGCGCCCGGCCTTTGCGGAATGGTCCGGCCCGATTGATCCCGGTCGGGACCAACGAGAATTCCAAAGAGGTGCTCCATGAAGATTTCGGTTCTTGCCGCGCTGCTGCTCGCAGCTGCCGCCCTGCCTGCTGCCGCACAGTCCGGTCCATCTGTGCAGGAGCAAATGGCCTGCCGCGGCGACGCCAGCAAATTCTGCGCCGAGCATATCGGCAAGCCGTCGCAGATGAATGCCTGCCTGCGCGAGAACAAGTCGAAGCTGTCCGATTCCTGCCGCAAGGTGGTCGAATCGCGCGGAGGCTAGTCGTTCATCCTTCTCTCTTGGAAGAAGCCAGAGAGGGCAGCGCTCTGCCGCCCTCTCGAAAAAATGCCAAAGGCGCGCCGCTATTCCTGCATCATTTCGCCGCTTCCGCCGAACTCGGCGGGAAAATCCTTCAGCTTGGGCAGGCCATCGCGCATCGGCAGCACGGTCTCGGCATAGTTGACGTGGACGCCGGGCGTGAACGCGAGGGTGGGGATGGTGGCGGCGAAAACGTCGACCAGACCGAGCGGCGGATGGTTGGTCATGAGATGGCCACCGCACTTCCTGCAATATTTGCGCTGGCTGAGCGGCGTCTTGACGAAGGTCTCGACATTCTGAGCGCCTTCGGTGATGCGCACGGCTTCCGGCTTCCACAGGCTGAAGGCGTTGACCGGGCCGCCCGACCACGAGCGGCAGGAGCGGCAATGGCAGTAACCCATCGCCTCCGGCGCGCCCGTGACCTCGACCGTGACCGCGCCGCAGAAGCAGTTTCCGACATGTTTCATTTGAACGTCTCCCTTTTTCCGATGGATCGCTATCGCGCGTCGGCGCCCGCGCGCCGTTTCGATTGGATGCGCGGGGCTTGGCCTAGACTATACCGACCGGCGCCAGGGAATAAGCATGGAGACGCGTTGCTTGTACTGCCGGTACTCGTCGCCGAAGAGATCGACGAGATCGCTCTCCTCCAGCGCGATGCCGACGAAGATGTAGAGCGTGGTCACGGCCGCGAACAAGAGATGACCCGCGGTCATGACTGGCGCCGCCCAGAACGCGATGATGAAACCGAGATAGATCGGATGGCGGACGAACTTGTAGAGCAGCGGCGTCTTGAAACGCGGCGGCTGCATTTCCTTGCCGACGAGATGATTCGTCACCTGATGCAGGCCGAACAGTTCGAAATGGTTGATGATGAAGGTCGAGGTGAACACCAGCACCCAGCCAGCGAAGGACAATGTGACCAGTGTCACGGCAAGATCGGGGTTCTCGACCTCCCATATGACCGCGGGTAGCGGACGCCACTGCCAGAACAGCAGGAGCAATGACAGGCTCGCGAACAGCACATACGTGCTTCGCTCGACCGGCTTGGGGACGAACTGCGTCCACCAATCCTTGAATTGCCGGCGTGCCATCACGCTGTGTTGAACTGCGAACAGCGACATCAGCAGCAGATTGATAACGACCGCGCGAACGACGGGCGCTTCGGCACCGGTATCGATGGTCTTGGGCACCATCACCCCCATGACGAAGCCGATCGCGTAGAGAATGGTGACGAAAAACACGAGATACGCCGCAATTCCGTACAGAAAGGCGATGAACCTGAAAATACGAGAGCCCGTAACCTCCGGGCCGAGAGAATGAACCTGGTGATCAATTTGGGTCATGAAACACTCCGTTGTGCCGAGGCATCGACACGGTTTGGTCTTCGCACCATGCCGGATCGGACGTCCCGCGGCTTTCGCGGACGATTGATTTTCGCCTGAGACGACTTTGATTTTTGCTTGAGACGACGAGAACGTGCGATTTCGCTTTGAAAACAACGTGCTGGACGGCGACCTCCGGGAGCTCACTTGCGACGGAAAACCCGTCCCGTTGCAGCCGCAGGTGTTCGATCTGCTGCTTTATCTGGTCACGCAACGGGCGCGTGTGGTCAGTAAGGATGACCTGATCAGCCAGGTCTGGAACGACCGCATCGTCTCGGATTCCGCCCTCAACAGCCGGATCAACGCCGCGCGCAAGGCGCTCGGCGACGACGGCGCGAGCCAGCGCCTGATCAAGACCATTCCGCGCAAGGGCTTTCGGTTCGTCGGCGAGGTCCGGGAAGAGGTGGCGGCATCGCCCGCGCGGACCGAAGCCAGGCTCGCTCCCCCGCGCATGGCGGACCGCCCGGCGGTCGCGGTGCTCGCCTTCGAGAACAAGAGCGGGGATCCCGAGCAGGACTATTTCGGCGACGGGATCAGCGAGGACATCCTCACCGCGCTGTCGAAGCAGCGCTGGTTCATGGTGATCGCCCGTAACTCCTCCTTCACCTACAAGGGACGCGCGGTCCATATCAGGCAGATCGCCGAGGAGCTCGGCGTCCGCTACATCGTCGAAGGCAGCGTGCGCAAGACGGACAACCGGGTGCGCATCACCGCGCAGCTCAACGACGCCGTGTCGGGCGGTCATCTCTGGGCCGAGCGCTATGACCGCGAGCTCGTCGACGTCTTCGCCGTGCAGGACGAGATCACCAACGCGATCGCCGCCGCGATCGAGCCGCAGATCCACGCCGCCGAGAATTTCCGCAGCCGTCGGAAGCCGCCGGCGAGCCTCGACGCCTGGGACCTGTTGATGCGCGCGCTGTCGCATTATTGGCGCGTGACCCGGCAGGACCATGCGGCCGCGAAGGCGCTGCTCGCGCGCGCGATCGCGATCGATCCGGATTACGGCCAGGCGTTGTCGGTGCTGGCCGTGAACGACATGTTCGGCGTGCATCTCGGCTGGACCGAGCTGGCCGCGGTTGCGCCGTCCGCGGAAGCCGCCGCGCTCAAAGCGGTACGCTGCGACCATGAGGACGCCTGGGCACATGCCGCGCTCGGCAGCGTCTGCTTCTCGACCCGCAGGCTCCCAGACGCGCTGTCCGAGTTCGAGCAGGCGCTCGCGCTCAATCCGAACTTCTCGCTGGCGCAGGGCTATTACGCGCTGGCACTGTCCTATGCCGGACGCTCGAACGACTCGTTCGAGGCCGCGCAAAAGGCGATCCGGTTGTCGCCGCGCGATCCGTCATTGGCGATCTATCACGGTATCGCCGCCTATGCGCGCTTCACCGAACGGCACTATGGCGAGGCCATCGCGCTGGCGCGCGAGGCGATCCGCCACCGCGGCGATCTTACCGGCGCATACCGCGTGCTCGCCGTCTCCGCCGGCATGACTGGCGATGGCACGCTTGCGGAAATGGCACTCGGAGAGCTCCGCCGCACCCAGCCGGGCATCTCGCTGCACTGGATCGCGACGCAGCTACCGTGGGCCAATGAGCGAGATCGCGAACACTATCTGGAGGGATTCCGCCGCGCCGGGTTGCAGTGAGGCGTCTTAGCCTCCCTGCAGCGCAAGCGCTAGGTTCGCTTCCGGCGTAAATGGACGACGACATCGAGCCGCGCGATCTCGTGGCCGGGAAGCGCCTCGGGCATCTTGGTGAAGGCGAGGCCCTCGGCCACGTCGACCAGCACGTCCTCGCCTTCGAGATAGAAATGCGGATGCAGGGACGTGTCGGTGTCGAAGAACGACTTGATGCCGTCGGCCGCGATCCGGCGCAAGAGGCCCGCTTCGGTGAACTGGTTCAGCGTGTTGTAGACGGTGGCGAGCGACAGGTATGCGTTCGCAGCCATCGCTTCTGCGTAGAGACTTTCTGCGGTGACGTGACGATGGCCGCCCAGGAACAGCAATCGGCCCAGCGCCACGCGCTGGCGTGTCGGGCGCAAGCCGACATTGCCGAGCAATTGCAGGCAGTGCTGCACGCCCGCATCCGGCGACGGCTCAAGACCGGCGACATCGGATCCGCCGTCGTCATCCGCAGGGATAGTCGTGGCCTGAATGTCCATCCATCGTCTCACGGCTCAAGCAAACGGGATGCGCAGCCGCGTCCCGCTACTTGCCATTCGATCGCAAAAGCGGCGGGCCGGCTTTGATCCGGATCAAATTTGGCGTCGACCGCCTCTGACCTGGCGCAAGGCGGGCCGGCTCATTCCCGGCCAGAATGCGCGGGCATAGATGAGGTTCGCATGTCCAAGCCGGTTCCCGACAAGGCAGAGGTCGCACTCGAATATCCCGACAAATTCTATGTCGGCACCTTCGAGCATTCGTCCCGCTTCGAGGCGAAGCTCGACGGCAGCGGCATTGCGCTGGTGCTGCAACATCCTGGTGCGGCCGATGAACGCAAATCGGTGCATCTGCACATCAACTTCGGCCTTCTGGCCGGAATCCTGCGGGAGCTCGCCGGCAGCGTCGCCGCGCTGCCCAAGGACGACATCGCGCACCGCGAGCAGCTTGCAGAGGCGCTCGACGAATTGCGGCGGGCGCTCGGCGCAAAATGAGGGGCTGATGCTTTTGGTCGCAGGCGCGGACTTGTGCACTGCCCCTGCATGCTCTCTTCACTTCTGAAGGCCGCCTGATCCCTCGGAGCTGGCCGATCTGCCGTGCCGTCGCACAGGCGGAGAAACAGGACGAGCTGTACATTTTTTGTGCGAGCACTGTCGCGACTTTCATCTTGCCGCGCCGAACGGGACTGTGTGAGCCTCGATGGCGGATGGGGACTGGGATGGACCGACCGTCGCTTTGCGCGCGAGGGCGCGTGCGAAGCGTTTCCGGCTGGTCTCGCTTGAGAAAGATTACGACATGCCAAAACGAGTGTTGCTTGGTCTCCTCCTGGCTTGCGGCCTTGCGGCCCCTGCGCTGGCGCAAGAGCCGAAGACGGGGGGTGTGATCAATGCCGTGATCCAGCCCGAGCCGCCCGGCCTGATGCTTGCGCAGGTCCAGAACGGCCCGACCCAGATGGTCTCGGGCAACATCTTCGAAGGCCTCTTGCGCTACAGCCCCAAGCTCGATCCCCTGCCGGAGCTCGCCGAGAGCTGGAGCGTCAGCGAGGACGCCAAGACCTACATCTTCAAGCTGAAGAAGGGCGTGACCTGGCACGACGGCAAGCCCTTCACCGCCGCCGACGTGCTGTTCTCGATCGAGATGCTGAAGCAGACCCATGCGCGCGCCCGCACCAATTTGGCGCAGGTCGACAAGGTCGAGACGCCGGACGATCATACGGTGGTCTTCACGCTGAAGCAGCCGTTCGGCCCGTTCCTCGGCATCTTCGAGGTCGGCTCGATGCCGATGGTGCCGAAGCATCTCTATGCAGGCACCGACTGGAAGACCAACCCCTACAACAACGCACCCATCGGCACCGGCCCATTCATGTTCAAGGAATGGCAGAAGGGCTCGTTCATCCGCCTGGTCAAGAATCCGAACTACCACGAAAAGGGCAAGCCCCATCTCGACGAGATCTACTGGCAGATCATCCCGGACGCCGCCGCGCGCTCGGTGGCTTACGAGACCGGCAAGGTCGACGTGCTGCCCGGCGGCTCGGTCGAGAATTTCGACGTGCCGCGGCTGTCCAAGCTGAAGGACACCTGCGTCACCGGCGCCGGCTGGGAATTCTTCTCGCCGCTGGCCTGGCTGTGGCTGAACAACCGCCAGGGTCCGCTCGCCGACAAGCGGGTGCGGCAGGCGATCATGTATGCGGTCGACCGCGACTTCGCGAAGGACGTGATCTGGAACGGGCTCGGCAAGGTCGCCACCGGCCCGTCGGCCTCGACCATCAAGTTCTATACCGATGACGTGAAGAAATACCCCTACGATCCGGCCAAGGCCAAGGCACTGCTGAAGGAAGCCGGCTACAAGGGCGAAAAGATCCGCCTGCTGCCGCTCGCCTATGGCGAGACCTGGCAGCGCTGGGGCGAAGCCGTCAAGCAGAACCTCCAGGATGTCGGCATGACCATCGAGACGATCGCCACCGACGTCGCCGGCGGCAACCAGAAGATCGCCGAGTGGGATTACGACATCGCCTTTACCTATCTCTACCAGTACGGCGACCCCGCGCTCGGAGTGGGACGCAACTACATCTCCAGCAACATCGCCAAGGGCCAGATGTTCAACAACGTCGAGGGTTACTCCAACCCGGATATCGACAAGCTGTTCGCCGAGGGCGCGGTTGCAACGCCGGATTCCAAGCGCAAGGAGATCTACGAGAAGGCGCAGAAGATCCTGGTCGAGGACGTGCCGGTTGCCTGGATGCTCGAGCTGCAATTTCCGACCATCATGCGCTGCAAGGTCAAGAACCTGATCACCACGGGGATCGGGGTCAATGACGGCTTCAAGGACGCATGGCTCGACAAGTGAAGCCTCTTACCTCTCTCCCCTGCGGGGAGAGGTCGAATGTGCGCATAGCGCACATTCGGGTGAGGGGGAGTCTCCACGAGTCCAACTGCTGATACGTTCGCGGGAAGTCCCCCTCACCCCAACCCTCTCCCCGCAAGCGGGGCGAGGGAGTCACTCCGTCTCCGTGGCGCCAGGTCACATCACCAATATGACTCACTAGATGCTCTCCTTCGTTGCTCAGCGCGTCCTGAAGGGCGTGATCGTCCTGCTCGCGATCGTCGTTCTCAATTTCTTCCTGATCCGCCTGGCGCCTGGCGATCCCGCGATCGTGATGGCGGGCGAGGCCGGGGCCAGCGATCAGGTCTTCGTCAAGCAGCTCCGGGAGAAGTTCGGGCTCGACAAGCCGCTGCCCGAGCAGCTCTTCATCTACGTCAAGGGCGTCGTCAGCCTCGACCTCGGCTTTTCCTTCCGCCAGCAGGCTCCGGTCGCAAAACTGATCGGCGAGCGGCTGCCGGCGACGCTGTTGTTGACGCTGACCGCCTTCGCGATCTCGCTCACGCTCGGCATCCTGTTCGGCACCTTCGCCGCGCGCTTTGCCGGAACCTTCCTCGACACCGCCATCACCGTGTTCGCTCTGATCTTCTACGCCATGCCGATCTTCTGGGTGGCGCTGATGGGCATCCTCCTGTTCTCGGTCACGATGGATTGGCTGCCGAGCTTCGGTTACGAGACGGTCGGCGCCAATCTCACCGGCCTTGCCCACGCGTTCGACGTCGCAAAGCACCTGATCATGCCGGCGATGACGCTGGGACTGTTCTTCATGGCGACCTACACCCGCATGACGCGCGCCTCGATGCTGGAGGTGAAACGCCTCGACTTCGTCAAGACGGCGCGCGCCAAGGGGCTCTCCGACGCCGTGATCCAGCGCCGCCACGTGCTGCGCAACGCGCTGCTGCCGGTGGTGACGCTCGCCGGCGTGCATTCCGGCACGCTGATCGGCGGCGCCGTCATCACCGAGACCGTATTCGCCTGGCCCGGCATCGGGCGGCTGATGTACGACGCACTGCTGCAGCGGGATTACAATCTGCTGCTCGGCGTGTTCGTGATCTGCTCCGCCATGGTCCTCACCTTCAACCTCATCACCGACCTCGTCTATCGCCTGGTCGATCCGCGGATCGAATACGCCGCATGAAACAGTTCTGGAAATCGATGCTGAAGAGCCCGAGCGGCGTCATCGGGCTCGTCATCCTCCTGGTTGCAATCTCTGTCGCGGTGTTCGGACCGATGCTGTTCCCGAACTCGCCCTGGCGCATGGTGCAGCGGCCGTTCCTGCCGCCGTTCACGCTCGGGGCCGTGCCGCTCGGCACCGACGCGCTCGGCCGCGACATCTTCGCCGGCATGATCTTCGGCGCCCGCGTCTCGCTTCTGGTCGGTCTCGTCTCCACGCTGGCGGCGCTGATCGTGGGCGTGCCGATCGGGGCCATGGCCGGTTATTTCGGCGGCAAGGTCGACGACGCCCTGATGCGCTTCACCGAGTTCTTCCAGACCATTCCGAGCTTCGCGCTCGCGATCGTGCTGGTCGCCATCCTGCAGCCCTCGATCTATTCGATCGTCGCCTCGATCGCGGTGGTGAGCTGGCCGCCGGTCGCTCGCCTCGTGCGCGGCGAGGTGCTGTCGCTGCGCACGCGCGAATATGTCCAGGCCGCCGTCGTCACCGGCCAGAGCAACAGCTGGATCATCCTGCGCGAGATCCTGCCCAACGCGTTGTCGCCCGTGATCGTGCTGGCCTCGTTGATGGTGGCCACCGCGATCCTGCTTGAATCCTCGCTGTCCTTCCTCGGCCTCGGCGATCCCAATCTGATCTCCTGGGGCTACATGGTCGGCGCCGGCCGCACCGTGATCCGACAGGCCTGGTGGATCACCGTGTTTCCCGGCATCGCCATCCTGATCTCGGTGCTCGGGCTGAACCTGATCGGCGAAGGCCTCAACGATGCGCTCAATCCGCGCCTGTCGCGGGAGGGCCGCTGACGATGACCGCCTCGCCCGCCGTCTCCATCAGGAACTTGCGGATCGCGCTGCCCAAGGGCGCCGAGCGCCCCTTCGCGGTCGACGGTCTCTCGCTCGATCTGCAGCCCGGCAAGATCGTCTGCGTCGTCGGCGAGTCCGGCTCCGGCAAGTCGATGTGCGCGCATGCGCTGATGGGCCTTTTGCCGGATACGGTCTCGGTCACCTCCGGTGAAATCCAGTTCGAGGGCCGGGACCTGCTCAAGCTCGCTGACGACGGCTGGCGCGATCTGCGCGGCCGTCGGCTGGCGATGATCTTCCAGGAGCCGATGACCGCGCTCAATCCGTTGATGCGGATCGGCGACCAGATGGCGGAGATGTTCGAGGCGCACGGCCTGCTCACGCCGAAGGAGCGGCGGGCCAAGGCGCTGGCGCTGGCAAGCGAAGTCGGCCTGCCCGACCCTGAGCGTATCGTGCGCGCCTATCCGCACCAGCTCTCCGGCGGCCAACGCCAGCGCGCCATGATCGCGATGGCGCTCGCGCTCGAGCCCGCGGTGCTGGTCGCGGACGAGCCGACCACCGCGCTCGACGTCACCACGCAGGCCCAGATCCTGAAGCTGATCCGCAACCTCCAGCGGAGCCGCAACATGGCGGTGATGTTCATCACCCATGATTTCGGCGTGGTCGCCGACATCGCCGACCAGGTCGTGGTGCTCCGCCACGGCAAGGTCGTGGAGGAAGGTCCGGCCGCGGCCATCTTCAACGAGCCGCAGCACGACTACACCAAGGCATTGCTTGCCGCCGTGCCCTCGATGGATCCGCCGCCGCGAGAGCCATTGGACGATCGGGCCAAGGCCGTCGAGGTGATCGGGCTGGACAAGACCTACGTCACGTCGGGCGGCTGGTTCCGCCAGGCCCGCCGCGTCGATGCGGCGCGCGCGGTCAACTTCAACATCCTCAAGGGCGAGACGCTCGG
Source organism: Bradyrhizobium sp. NBAIM03 (assembly GCF_020194055.1). Classification (NCBI taxonomy): domain Bacteria; kingdom Pseudomonadati; phylum Pseudomonadota; class Alphaproteobacteria; order Hyphomicrobiales; family Nitrobacteraceae; genus Bradyrhizobium; species Bradyrhizobium sp. NBAIM03. The sequence goes on from NZ_JADYVS010000007.1 coordinate 83,365, forward strand.
CCTCGTCGGTGAATCCGGCTCGGGCAAGTCGTCGGTAGCGCGCCTGGTGATGCGACTGATCGAAGCCGACCGCGGCACGGTGCGGATCGGCGAGACCGACCTGACCTCGCTTTCCGGCAAGGCGCTGCGCGGCGAGCGCCATCGCATCCAGATGATCTTCCAGGATCCGTTCGCCTCGCTCAATCCGCGCCGCAAGATCGGCCACATCATCGCCGACGGGCCGATCGCAGCCGGGACCGATCCGAAGGTGGCGTTCGACCGCGCCCGCGATCTCCTCAAGATGGTGGGCCTGGACGCCGGCGCGCTCGAGCGCTATCCGCATGAATTCTCGGGCGGCCAGCGCCAGCGCATCGGCATCGCCCGCGCGCTTGCGCTCGAGCCGGAGATCATCGTCGCGGACGAGGCCGTCTCCGCGCTCGACGTCTCGGTGCAGGCGCAGGTGTTGAAGCTGCTGGAAGATCTCAAGGCGCGCCTTGGCCTGTCGATGCTGTTCATCACCCACGATCTGCGCGTCGCGGCCCAGATCTGCGACCGTATCGCGGTGATGCAGCGCGGCGCCATCGTCGAGCTGAAGCCGACGGCGCAACTCTTCGCCGCGCCCGAGCACGCCTATACGCGCGAATTGCTCGCAGCCGTGCCCGGACGGAAGGAGCACGCGCCGGCGGCCTGAGGCGGCTCGTCCTCGTTCATTGATTTCCGTGATGGTTCCAAAAACTTGCACGCCGAGCGAGGCGAAACATATTCGATTCAGCGGCATTTGCTTTCGTGAGATCATCCTTGCTCATGTCGGCAAGGGGTGACTTGACGCCATAGTCGCTCGTCGCGGCTGGCGTCGTACAACGAACGTGATGTGATGGGCAGCTCAACAACCCAGCAAGCAAGACGCACCGGGATGCTGGGAACTGCGCAGCCTGGTCACGCGCTTTTTATCCGGTCGTGACCGGACCGGCCGCTTCAAAGCTTAAGGGCATGACCATAGATGACGTTTGAATGATCGACGTCATCTCATGACGGACTCACACTGTTATTCGGAGCCAACATGGGCGAAGTTATTCGATTTGTCTCGAAGTCCGAGCGCGAGCGAACGCGCCTCATCCAGGAAGCGCGGGCGATCTACGACAGCATCTTCCCGCCGGTCGATCCGACGGACGAGGGCCAGGGAAGGCCGGCGATCCGTCGCCCGTTCATCGGCCGCGACGGAGGTAACGTATCGTGATCAAGATCATCGCCGTGCTTTGCAGCCTCGCCTCTCCCTCCAATTGTCACGAGCAGATCGTCACCACGTCGGACTTTGCGCAAATCTCGGTGCAGGCCTGCCTGATGGGCGCGCCGCAGCTTGCCGAATGGATGAACCAGCATCCGGCCGAGCGCCTGGCGGCCTGGCGCTGCGTGATCGGAGACCAGGGGCGCCGGGGAATCTAGCGAGGCGGATTCTCCTCCGACAAATCAAGGCGACCCACAAATCACGGAGTGACGCCAGTCCATTGCCGGTCTACCCTCCCTGTTCGAAAATGAGGGGGAAGCCGGATGGAGGTCGCCAGCCTCGTTCTTCCCGTATTCGCGATCATCGTCACCGGCTGGCTCGCCGGCGAGCTCGGCTATCTCTCGCGGGCGCTGGCCGATGCCCTGGTGCATTTCGCCTACAACGTGGCGATGCCGGCGCTGTTGATTGTCACGATCGCCCAGGAGCCGGCGCGCAATCTCCTGGAATGGCGTTTTCTGCTCGCCTTCGGCGGCGGCTCGCTGATCTGCTTCGCGCTCGTGTTCGTGCCGGTCCGCGCAGGCGGCAAACACGACCTCGCCAGCAGCACCATTCACGGGATGGCGGCGGCGATGACCAACACCGGGTTCGTTGCGCTGCCGATCCTGCATGCGATCTACGGCCAACCCGCCGTCCTGCCCGCGGCCGTCGCGACGGTGTTCGTGGCCGCGGTGATGTTTCCGATCACGGTGATCCTGCTGGAAAAGCGCGATGCACGCGGGGCCTCCGTGGGCTCTATGGGACTGGCAAAGCAGATCCTGCTCAATCCCATGGTGCTGTCGACGTTCATCGGCCTCACCTGGGCGGTGACGGGACTGCCGATTCCGGCACCGGTCGCGGCCTATCTCAACATGATCGCTGCCGCGCTCACGCCGTGCGCGCTGTTCGCCATCGGGCTTGGCCTGTCCATCGAGGGCTTGCGGTCCAACCTGAAAGCGTCGTTTGCGCTCTCGGCGGTGAAACTGGTGGTCATGCCGCTCATCGTCTACGGGCTTTGCGTCGTGATCGGCCTCACCCCTCTCTACACGGTTGCGGCGGTCATCTGCGCGGCCGTGCCGACGGCGAAAACCGTCTACGTCCTCGCACATGAACACAAGGTCGAGGAGAAGCTGGTTGCGGCCACGGTCTCGATCACGACGATGCTGTCGGTCGCGACATTGCTCATCGCGCTTTATCTGCTCTCGGGATCGGCGAGCGGCATGCGTTGATCCGCCAGTGGCCTCCACCTTGCCGGAGCCCTCTATCTCGTGGTGTTGCTCCAGGTGGGAGCCGAGTTGGTCACGCCGACCGAGGGCCAATTGTATGATCCGATCGACGGCGCGGTGACAGTGCCAACCGACTGTCCCGACGATCCGTAGGCCGCCCTCGGTTGCGCGGCCGGCGCTCCGGCTCCGCCATAGGTCGGAGCCACCACACCAGTGCTGTATTGCCGGCTGGACCGGACCTTTTTCGCCTCAGCTGCGAATGGTGCGGCAAGCAGTCCCGTCGTGATCAGCGCGGAAATGGCGAGTCTGATGGTTTTCATGGCTGATCCCTTCACCCGTTGCGCGCCCCGATATGCCAAGTGTTCATGCATCGGCAAATTTCCATGGGTTCTCCCTTCATAATTCCGTGTGCGGACGAAGGTGCCGGAGCGCGGCGGACTCATACCGTCTTCGGATGGACCCGAATCAGCGCTAGTGCATTGCTTTCAGTGACTTCCCTGGACGCAAGCATGACCGGCGCCGAACTGAAGCAGCTTCGCAACGACCTCTCCGATGCCCTCGAGCGCAAGCTCAGCGCGGCCGACATGGCCAAGCTTTGCGGACTGCCGGAAAGAGGCGGCGCCGACACCATCCGTCGCTGGGAGGTCAGCGGCCCGACGCCGGAGGGGACCAGGATACTGCGCGTGCTCGCGATGGCGAGCGAGCGCTATCCGATCCTGGAGAAGTTCGACATCTTCGATCGACACGACGTGCGTGAGGAAGACAGGCCGGCAAAGCGCGCCGCCTTTCGCGCGCAGATGCGCGATGAGGCACGGCGGCGTCTTGGTTAACGCAAGGCGCGCGCAAGTTACCGACAGAGTGCGCCGTTAAGCCTTCCTTCACCACTTCTTAAGTTGCCATTAAGCACGAAAATCATTTACGGCCCAACAAGTTACGTTGGCCGTCGCTGTGCCACGGATGTGACAGCATTTTCGTCAAAAGCGAGCTATCTGCAAAACCAATGCGGCGCAGAAAACGCGCCTGCCGGGGACCTTACGTGCTGGAGTTCAAGACGATGAAGAAGATTCTGTTTGCGACCGTGGCGCTGCTCGTGTTGGGCGCGGCTGCGCCGGCCGTCGGTGCCGATCTCGGCAACCGCAATTATTACAAGACGCCCGCGCCGGCCTACGCCGCGCCGATCTACAATTGGACGGGCTTCTATCTCGGCGCCCATGTCGGCGGCGCGTTCTCCAGCGACAACAATTTCAATGGCCTCTCCACCGGCAACAACGGCAACGGCCGCTTCCTCGGCGGCGTGCAGGTCGGTGCGGACTGGCAGTTCCACCCGAACTTCGTGGTCGGCGTCGAAGGCCAGTATTCCTGGCTCTCCGGCAGCGTCGGCGCCGTGTTCCCGGGCGGCATCGCCTACACCAACGACCAGCGCGGCCTCGGCTCGATCACGGGCCGCGTCGGCTACACCTGGGGTCCCGGCCTGGTCTATGTGAAGGGCGGCTACGCCTATTCGGACAACAACGAGAGGGTCACCGTCGGCGGCGTGCCGGCCGCCTTCGTCATCACCGGCGATCACCGCAACGGCTACACCGTCGGCGCCGGCCTCGAATACATGTTCGCCCCGAACTGGTCGGCCAAGGCCGAGTACCAGTACTACAATTTCGGCGACGCCAGCTTCACTGCCGGTCCGCTCGCCGGCACCGGCGCCTTCACCACCGACGACCATACCTTCAAGGCGGGCGTCAACTACCGCTTCAACTGGGCGAGCCCGGCCATGGCGCGCTACTGATCGGTTACCAGGACCTTATCAAGATGAAGGGGCCGGCCTCGTTGCCGGCCCCTCTTTTTTCGCTCTGCGGAACAACGTCAACCGATTGGGCTCATTGCGATTCCTTAACCGGTGCTGCCGATACTGCAGCCACAAATAGAAGAACATTGGGGGAATTTTCGATGCCGATCCGTTTGGGCCTTGGCCGCTTCCTTGGCAGTTTCCGTCCGCGTTTCAAAATGCCCAAATGGGGCGTGCGCGGCAGCCTGTTCGCGGCGTTTGCGGTCATCGCGGGCATGGGCCTCGTGATCGCGGCCGGCGCCGGCCTTGCGCTGCAGAATCTCGGCGGACGCATGACTGAACTGAGCGGACGGGACATTCCGCGCCTTTCCGCCAGCCTGCAATTGTCGGCGCTGAGTGCGAGCCTCGCGGCGCAGGGACCGGCCCTGCTTGCGGCGCAGAGCGAGGACGCTCTGAACGAGCGCACCAAGAAACTCAGGGAATTACAGGAGCAGACGCAGCAGAAGCTCAACGAGATCATCGAGCTCGGCGGCGACAAGAGCGTCGTCTCCGGGCTCAGCGAGACGATGAAGAGCATCAACGAGGCGGCTCAGAGCCTGACGAAAGCCGCCCGCGAACGGCTCGACATCGCGGCGCTGCACGACAAGCAATATGACGCGCTTCGCGCCGCGCAGGGCGCCTTCGTCGGCGCAGCGAGTCCGGCGATGCTGGACGCGCAGACCCGCGTCAATGCCATTCTCGGTTCAGCCGACCTGTCAGCCGCAGACGCGACCGACGCCGCGCAGACCGTCGGTCAGCTCGGCAACGTCGTCGCCAGCGGTAATCTCGCCGCCGCCAACATGAGCGCGGCGCTGTCGGCGAACACCAGCGACAAGCTCGATGACATCCAGAAGGAATTCAAGACGGCGCAGGGGCGCCTGCGGTCGAACCTCGATCTGTTGCCGGACAACCAGGGCAACAAGATGCTGCGCGACACCGCGGAAAAGCTGCTCGCGCTCGGCACCGGCAAGACCGGCGTGTTCAATCTGCGCGAGAAAGAGCTCGACTCCATCGACTACGGCCAGACCATCCTGGACGAGACCCGCAAGCTCAATGTCGGGCTCGGCATCAGCGTGCAGCAGCTCGTCGACGGCGTGCAGAAAGAGACCAACACCTCGACCTTCCAGGCGCGGCAGGAGATTTCGCTCGCGACGTCGGTCATGCTGGGCTTGGGCGCGCTGATGCTGGTCGGCTCGGCGCTGTTCGTCTGGCTCTATGTCGGCCGTAACATCCTGCGCCGGATCGGCGCCTTGCAGCAGTCGATGCAGCTGCTCGCGAACGGGGATCTCGAAACCGAGATCTACCGCTCGAAGAATCACAACGACGAAATCTCGGTGATGGCGAACACGCTGCAGGTGTTCCGGGAGAGCATGATCGAGACCCGCGCGCTGACGAGCGAGCAGGACAAGGACCGTATCGCCAAGGCCGAGCGCGCCGCGCGCATGGAGGCGAAGATCGCCCAGTTCGAAAGCACGGTGCGCTCCGCGCTCGATAATCTGGCCCAATCGGCCAATTCGATGCAATCGACCGCGCAGAGCATGTCGAACACCGCCGACCAGTCCAACGCGCTGGTCAACGCGGTCGCCTCCGCCGCGGAGGAGACGTCGGTCAACGTGCAGACCGTCTCGGCCGGCACCGAGCAGCTGTCCTCCTCGATCCAGGAGATCAGCCGCCAGGTCGTGACCTCCGCCGAGATCGCCAAAAAGGCGGTCGACGAAGCGGGAGCGACCGACGCCACGGTGCAGAGCCTTGCCGACAGCGCGAGCCGCATCAGCGTCGTCGTCGACCTGATCCAGACCATTGCCTCGCAGACCAATCTGCTCGCGCTCAACGCCACCATCGAGGCGGCGCGCGCCGGCGAGGCCGGCCGCGGCTTCGCGGTGGTTGCCTCCGAGGTGAAGAGCCTCGCGAGCCAGACCGCCAAGGCGACCGACGAGATCCGCACCCAGATCGCCAGCATGCAGTCAGTCACGACCTCCGCGGTCGGCGCCATCCAGGGCATCGGCCGGATCATCGGCGAGATCAACGACGTCACCACCACGATCGCAGCGGCGGTCGAGGAGCAGGGCGCCGCGACGCGCGAAATCGCCCGCAACATCCAGCATGCCGCCGGCGGCACCAGCGAGGTCTCCAGCAACATCGTCGGCGTCTCCACCGCGTCCGCCGAAGCCGGCGCTGCGGCCACCGAGGTGCTGGGCGCTTCGGACGCGCTGCGCCGCGAGGCCGATATGCTGCGCGGGGAGATCGACGCCTTCCTCAACGACATGCGGGCGGCGTAAGGCCCTGTCCTGTAGCCTGGATGGAGCGTAGCGCAATCCGGGCTACGGAAAACTGCCTCGGTATGACCGCCATGCTGTCGCCGCCCAGCATCCTTTTTCGGCTGGCGCCCCGCGCGCGCTGGGTTTAAGCCGATAGCATGAGCTCGAAAACCGACACCCCGCAGTCCTCGGCCGAGGCCCTGCGCTACCCCTGGGAACAGCATCCCGGCCCCGAACAGGTGGTCGAGGTGCGGCCCGGCGTGTTGTGGGCGCGGCTGAAGCTGCCGTTCCGCCTCAACCACGTGAACATCTACCTGCTCGCCGATGGCGACGGCTATGCGATGATCGATGCCGGCTTCGGCAACGAGGAGACGATCGAGGCCTGGACGAAGCTGTTCGACGGACCGCTGAAAGGCGTCAACATCACGCGCCTGATCGTCACCCACTCCCACCCGGATCATGTCGGTCTCGCCGGTTGGATCGTCGAGCGGTTCGGCTGCCCGCTGGTGATGTCGCAGGTCGAATATCTGCAATCGGTCTATCACCAGAACCGCGGCACCGAGGAGCGGCGCGAGGCGCAGCGGCTGTTCTTCCGCCGCCATGGCATGGACGAGTCGCTCACCGAAAAGCTGCTCGGCCGCGGCCAGGACTATCTGAAGCGCGTCTCGGTGCTGCCGCCGTCCTACCGCCGCATCTCGCATGGCGACGACGTCGTGATCGGCACGCGCCGCTTCAAGGTCATCACCGGCGGCGGCCACGCCCTCGACCAGGTGATGCTGTATTGCGCCGACGACAAGCTGTTCCTCTCCGCCGACCAGGTGCTGAGCAAGATCTCGCCGAATGTCAGCGTCTGGGCGGTCGAGCCCGACCAGAATTCGCTCGGCGAATATCTGGCCTCGCTCGCCAGCCTCACCACGACGCTGCCCTATGACGTGCTGGTGCTGCCTGGCCATGGCGTGCCGTTCTACGGATTGAAGACCCGCATCAAGCAGCTCGCCGACCACCATGAAGAGCGCTGCCGATTGATCGCGGAAGCCTGCCGTGAGGTGCCGCAAACCTCGCGCGCCCTGGTGCCCGTGGTGTTCAACAAGCACGTGCTGGACGAGCACCAGATGGGCTTTGCCGCCGGCGAGCTCGTCGCCCACGTCAACTACATGATCGTCGAGGGCCGCCTCACGCCCGAGATGCAGGACGGCGTGCTGCAGTTTCGGACGACGTGAGTTCTTCGCCTCTCCCCGCCTGCGGGGAGAGGCCGACACGCGAAGCGTGGCGGGTGAGGGGAGTCTCCGCGAGTCCAACTCTCACCATCATTGCCGAAACAGCCCCTCACCCCAACCCTCTCCCCGTAAGAACGGGGCGAGGGAGCAGACCTCCGGCGCGGCTGGCGCCTCACTTCATATTCGCGATCGCGTGCAGCGCCGCGATGTAGCCGAACGGCCCGAGCCCGCAGATCACGCCGGTCGCCACGTACGAGATCTTGGAGTGCCGGTGATATTCGTCACGGGCGTGGATGTTGGAGATGTGCACCTCCAGCACCGGGCCCTCGAACGTCTTGATCGCGTCCATGATCGAGACCGAGGTGAAGGAGAGGCCGGCCGGATTGATGACGATGGCCTCGGCGTCCTGCCGCGCCGACTGAATCAGATCAACCAGCACGCCCTCGTGGTTGGACTGGTGGAAGGCGAGCTTGAGGCCGAGCCTGGCGGCTGCGTCCTCGCAGCTCGCGTTGACCTCCGCGAGCGTCGTCGTGCCGTAGATGTGCGGCTCGCGGATGCCGAGCATGTTGAGGTTGGGACCGTTGAGGATCATCACGCGCTTCATGGAAGGGTCCTTTCGAGAGCTTGGTTGAGCAAGGAAAGCGCGCGCCGGGCCGCGACGGAAGACCATAGGCTGGGTCGCCCCGGCAGATGGTGCAGAGCAGCATTATATGTCGCGCAGGATTGATCGGGATCAAACTGAGACGCGCCGGATAGGGCATTTTGCCCAAATGCCCCACAGATCCAAATGTGGGATAGCGCATAGACATTGGAGCTGGAAAAGCTCTAAGTAGACCCGTCCCCTTGGTCAGGTTCCGTTGCAGGTTTGCCGATGGATTACGCCCAATTCTTCGATTCCGCCCTCGATCGTCTCCACACCGAGCGGCGTTATCGCGTGTTCGCCGACCTCGAACGCACGGCCGGCCGGTTCCCGCATGCGGTCTGGCACTCGCCCAAGGGCAAGCGCGACGTCGTGATCTGGTGCTCCAACGACTATCTCGGCATGGGCCAGCATCCGAAGGTGGTCGGCGCCATGGTCGAGACCGCGACGCGCGTCGGCACCGGCGCCGGCGGCACCCGCAACATCGCCGGCACGCATCATCCGCTGGTGCAGCTCGAGGCCGAGCTCGCCGATCTCCACGGCAAGGAAGCCGCGCTGCTGTTCACCTCGGGCTATGTCTCGAACCAGACTGGTATCCCGACCATCGCAAAGCTCATTCCGAACTGCCTGATCCTGTCGGACGAGCTCAACCACAATTCGATGATCGAGGGCATCCGCCAGTCCGGCTGCGAGCGGATCGTGTTCCGCCACAACGACGTTGCGCATCTCGAAGAGCTGTTGAAAGCGGCCGGTCCCGATCGGCCGAAGCTGATCGTCTGCGAGAGTCTCTATTCCATGGACGGCGATGTCGCGCCGCTCGCCAGGATCTGCGATCTCGCCGAGAAATATGGCGCGATGACCTATGTCGACGAAGTCCACGCCGTCGGCATGTACGGCCCGCGCGGCGGCGGCATCGCCGAGCGCGACGGCGTGATGCATCGCATCGACATTCTCGAGGGCACGCTGGCCAAGGCGTTCGGCTGTCTCGGCGGCTACATCGCCGCCAACGGCCAGATCATCGACGCCGTGCGCTCCTATGCGCCGGGCTTCATCTTCACCACCGCGCTGCCGCCGGCGGTCTGCTCGGCCGCGACCGCCGCGATCAGGCACCTGAAGACGTCGAGCTGGGAGCGCGAGCGCCACCAGGACCGTGCCGCCCGCGTCAAGGCGATCCTCAATGCCGCCGGCCTGCCGGTGATGTCGAGCGACACACACATCGTACCGCTGTTCGTCGGCGATCCCGAGAAGTGCAAGCAGGCTTCCGACCTGCTGCTCGAACAGCACGGGATCTACATCCAGCCGATCAACTATCCGACCGTCGCCAAGGGCACCGAGCGCCTGCGTATCACGCCCTCGCCCTATCACGACGAGGGCCTGATCGATCAGCTCGCCGAAGCGCTGCTGCAAGTGTGGGACCGCCTCGGCCTGCCGCTGCGCGCGAAGTCGCTGGCCGCGGAATAGGCCTCTTTTACCCTCCCCTGGAGGGTAAGAGCGGGCGGACAGCTCGCCCCACCGCTTAACGACGCCGGCAGTTCCTACCGCCGCACGGCATTTCGCTGTCGCTTGCGTCCGCTCAACGCGCTAGGTTTGCAAGGAAAATGAGCTCGGGCGCCGCCGGCGCCCAGGGAGAGAGCCCCCGACCCATGCTGCACGATTGGGGCGTGATCGCCGCCGCCTTCGGCTATATCGGCTTCCTGTTCCTGGTGGCGAGCCACGGCGACCGCCGCTCGCCGGCCGGTCGCGGCCGCGCCTCCGGGCTGATCTATCCGCTGTCGCTGGCGATCTACTGCACGTCCTGGACCTTCTTCGGGTCGGTCGGCTTCGCGACCCGCACCTCGACCGATTTCCTCGCGATCTATGTCGGCCCGATCCTGATGATCGGGTTGGGGGCCGGGGTGCTCCGACGCGTGATCCAGCTGGCGAAAGCCCACAACATCACCTCGATCGCCGACTTCATCGGGGCCCGCTACGGCAAGAGCCAAGCGGTGGCGGCGACCGTCGCCGCAATCGCGATCATCGGCTCGGTGCCCTATATCGCGCTCCAGCTCAAGGCGGTGGCTTCTTCGCTGGGCACAATCCTGAGCGAAGACCAGGCCTTCTCGCACATCCCGATCCTCGGCGACATGGCGCTGATGGTGACGCTGACGATGGCGGCCTTCGCTGTGCTGTTCGGCACGCGACAGACCGACGCGACCGAGCACCAGCACGGCCTGATGCTGGCGATCGCGACCGAATCCATCATCAAGCTGGTCGCCTTCCTCGCCGCCGGCATCTTCGTCACCTTCTGGATGTTCTCGCCGCATGAATTGATCGAGCGCGCGATGAGGACGCCGGAAGCGGTGCGCGCCATCGATTATTCGCCGTCGATCGGCAACTTCCTGACCATGACGTTGCTGTCGCTGTGCGCGATCATGCTGCTGCCGCGCCAGTTTCACGTCAGCGTGGTGGAGAATTCCTCGGATGCCGAGGTCGGCCGCGCGCGCTGGCTGTTTCCGCTCTACCTCGTCGCCATCAACCTGTTCGTGATCCCGATCGCGCTCGCCGGCCTCGTGACCTTCCCGTTCGGCACGGCCGACCCTGATATGTACGTGCTGGCCCTGCCGATCGAGAGCGGCGCGAACCTGCTCAGCGTCGCCGTCTTCGTCGGCGGGCTGTCGGCGGCGACCGCCATGGTGATCGTCGAATGCGTCGCGCTCTCCATCATGGTCTCGAACGACCTCGTGGTGCCGCTGGTGCTGAAACGTCGGCCGGAGGGGCGCGCCGGCGGGGCCGATTTCAGCAACTTCCTGCTGCGCTCGCGCCGGCTCGCGATCTTCGCCATCATGGTGATGGCCTATTTCTACTATCGCGCGCTCGGCAGCACCCAGCTCGCGGCGATCGGCCTGCTCTCCTTTGCCGCCATCGCCCAGCTCGCCCCGAGCTTCTTCGGCGGCCTGCTCTGGCGGCGCGCGACCGCGCGCGGGGCGATCGGCGGCATGCTGGTCGGGTTTGCGGTGTGGCTCTACACGCTGTTCATGCCGAGCTTCATGGATTCCTCGACTTCAGGCATCCTGCTGCTGCAGCATGGCCCGTTCGGCATCGAGGCGCTGCGGCCGCAGGCACTGTTCGGCGCCGACCTGCCGCCCCTGATGCACGGCGTGATCTGGTCGCTGTCCCTCAACATCCTGACCTATGTGCTGCTGTCGCTGGCACGCCGGCCATCCTCCATCGAGCTGCTGCAAGCCGATCTGTTCGTGCCCAATACGCTCGCACCGATCTCCCCGAGCTTCCGCCGCTGGCGCAGCACCGTCACCGTGCAGGACATCCAGACCACGGTGGCGCAGTATCTCGGGCCCGACCGCGCACGACACTCCTTCGAGGCCTTCTCGGCGCGGCGCAACGTGCGGCTGGAGCCCGGTGCGCCCGCCGATTTCGAGCTGCTGCAACACGCCGAGCATCTGATTGCCTCCTCGATCGGCGCGGCCTCCTCCCGTCTCGTGATGTCGCTGCTGCTGCGCAAGCGGACGGTCTCCGCCAAGGCCGCGCTGAAGCTGCTCGACGATTCGCACGCCGCGCTGCATTTCAACCGCGAGATCCTGCAGACCGCGCTCAACCATGTGCGTCAGGGCATCGCCGTGTTCGACGCCGATCTGCAACTGATCTGCTCCAACCGGCAGTTCGGCGACCTCCTCAATGTGCCGCTGCATCTGATCCAGTTCGGCACGCCCTTGCGCGAGATCCTGGAGTTCATCGGCCTCGGCGATCCGAACGATCCGCTCGAGCGCGAGGCCCTGCTGGAACGGCGCCTTGCGGCCTACACCACCGACAGCGAGCCTTATCTCGAGCGGCTGCCGGAACGCCACATGGTGATCGAAGTGCTCACCAACCGCATGCCCGGCGGCGGCTTCGTCATCACCTTCACCGACGTCACGCCGAGCTTCGAAGCCGCCGAAGCGCTGGAGCGCGCCAATGCGACGTTGGAAAAGCGCGTGCGCGACCGCACCGAGGAGCTGACTCGGCTGAACTCCGAGCTGGCCATCGCCAAGAGCGCGGCGGAGGACGCCAGTATCTCCAAGACGCGTTTCCTCGCCGCCGCCAGCCACGACATCCTGCAGCCGCTGAACGCGGCGCGGCTCTACGTCACCAGCCTCGTCGAGCGCCAGCACAATGGCGAGGAGACGCGGCTGGTCGAGAACATCGACGAATCCTTGCAGGCGATCGAGGAAATCCTCGGCGCGCTGCTCGACATTTCCAGGCTCGATGCCGGCGCGATGGCGACCTCGATCTCGAGCTTCAAGATGGCCGATCTGATGCGGTCGCTGGAAATCGAGTTCGCGCCGATCGCGCGCGCCAAGGGCCTGGAGCTCGCCTTCGTGCCCTGCTCGTTGCCGGTCGAGTCGGACCGGCTCCTGCTGCGGCGCCTGCTCCAGAACCTGATCTCGAACGCGATCAAGTATACCCCGCGCGGCCGCGTGCTGGTCGGCTGCCGCCGCCGCGGCGCCTCGCTCAAGATCTGCGTCTACGACACCGGCGTCGGTATTCCCGCGGTCAAGCGAGGCGAGATCTTCAAGGAATTCCATCGCCTGGAGCAGGGCGCGCGGATCGCGCGCGGTCTGGGCCTTGGGCTCTCGATCGTGGAACGCCTGGCCCGCGTGCTCAAGCACGGCATCGCCATCGACGGCAATCGAAGCGGCGGCTCGGTGTTCTCGGTGACCGTGCCGACGGCGAAGGCGGTCACCCACACCGCGGCCGTGACCAGCGCGACGCCGCTGGCGCGCACACCGATCTCGGGCGCGCTGATCGTCTGCATCGAGAACGATGCGGCGATCCTCGACGGCATGCGCACGCTGCTCAAGGCCTGGGATGCCGAGGTGATCGCGGTCGCCGATCCCGAAGGCGCGATCGCTGCGATCGAAGCCGCCGGCCGCCGCGTCACCGGCCTTCTGGTCGACTATCACCTCGATCGCGGCAACGGCATCGCCGCCATCCGCGAGATCCGCCGCCGTTTCGGCGATACCATCCCTGCGATCCTGATCACGGCCGACCGCAGCCCCGCCGTGCAGGTCGCCGCGCGTGACGAGAAGATCGCAGTGCTCAACAAGCCGGTGAAGCCGGCTTCGCTGCGTGCCCTGCTGGGCCAGTGGCGCACGCAACAAATGGTGGCGGCGGAGTGAGGCCCCCGGGGTCAATAGTCAGTCGATACGCTGAGCGCTCGCCACCTCTCCAGCTCTTCGAGGCGGAGCTTATCGATCGCAGCGATGGCGTCGACGGCATCGCTTCCGAGCGCAATGCGCAGAGGCGGGCGCTCCATATCGGCAAGCTTCAGAACCACGGCCGCGGCTTTGGCTGGATCGCCGGGCTGCCGGCCGTCGTAATCGCGCTGCATCCTGACGGCAGCGCCGACGAGCGCATCGTATTCCGGGCGTCCTTCGCCGGTCCCATGTGCGGCTCGCGCAAAGCCGGTGCGAAAGCCGCCGGGCTCGACGATCGTGACGTTCACGCCGATCAGCGCCATCTCGCGCGCCAGCGATTCCGAAAAGCCCTCGATACCCCATTTCGCGGCCGAATAGGCGGCGCGGGCTGGGGCGCCGATCCGGCCGCCTACGGACGAGACTTGCATGATGTGGCCACGGCGCTGCCGGCGCAGCACCGGAATCGCCGCCTTGGTGACGATAATGGTGCCTATCAAATTGGCCTCGATCTGCCGCCGGAACGAGTCCAGGCCAGTATCCTCGACCGATCCGAGGTCGCCGTAGCCGGCATTGTTGACGACCACGTCGAGTCCGCCGAACGTCTCCGCAGCAAGCGCGATGGCTGCCGGCGCGGCAGCTTCATCCGTGACGTCGAGCGTTGCAAGGCACAGTCTTTCAGCGAAACGTTCCCGCAACGGTTCAAGCGGTTGGAGCGTCCGCGCAGTGGCAACCACCTGGTCGCCCGCGGCGAGTGCCGCTTCCGTGATGGCACGGCCAAGCCCGCGAGAGCTGCCGCTGATGAACCAAGTCTTCAAGCCAGTCACCGTATGTCTCAAGGCGCAAGCCGCGTGAAGACATAGTCGCGGCTCTTGGCGCGGGCTTCGTGGCAGGCGAAGCAGGTGCGGTGCTGCGCCTCGTCCACCGGCTTGCCGTTGATGAAGCGGCCAAAGCCCCAGCCGCCGGTAGCCGCGTATTTCCTGGAATCCTTCACCATCACCTGGACCGTGGTGGCGGCGCCGGGAATCGTCGCGGACGCAAACTCGGGTGACTGCTTTCGCTTCCAAGCGCGCTTGACCAGGATGGTGCCGTCCGGGAACGGCAGTTTTCCGGCCTGATGGGCATCGATGGCGATCTGGTTGCCGACAACAGCGCGCAGCTCGTCGAGCGGCGCGGCCTCTTCGGCCGGCGCGATCAGCTCCCACCGCTTATAGCCGGCTGGAATTGTGACGCCGAAGATCGGCGAGGCGTCCGCCGCGCTCTGTTCCGCTGGCCCTTCCGCGAAGGCGATCGTGACGAGGTAGGGCATGCAGGTCAGGAGCACGACGAGGACGACCACGGTCAGCACGATCATCGTGGTGTAGAGAGATTTCTTCTTTTCGGGTTCGGCTATCGTCATGATGTTTCATCGGGCTCGATCAATGAGGCTGGACGGAGGTGCCGACGAATGCCTAGGCGCCGTCGGCGTCGATGACGGCCTTGGCGAAGGCTTGTGGCGCTTCCTGCGGCAGATTGTGGCCGACGCCGCCTGTGATCAGGCGAAACTCGTATCGGCCTAAGAACTTCTTGGCATAGGCGCTCGGCTCGGGATGCGGCGCTCCGTTGGCGTCGCCCTCCATCGTGATCGTCGGCACCTCGATCTGCGGAGCCGCGGCCAGCTTCTTTTCGAGATGCTCGTATTTTGCCTCGCCCTGGGCAAGCCCGAGCCGCCAGCGGTAATTGTGGATCGTGATCGCGACGTGATCCCTGTTGTCGAGCGCCGCCGCGCTCCTGTTGAAGGTGGCGTCGTCGAACTTCCACTGCGGCGAGGCCAGCTTCCAGATCAGCTTGGCGAAATCGTGCGTGTACTTCTCGTATCCGGCCCGGCCGCGTTCGGTCGCGAAGTAGAACTGGTACCACCATTGCAGCTCCGCCTGCGGCGGCAACGGCGCGTTGCCGGCAGCCTGGCTCGAGATCAGATAGCCGCTGACCGCTACCAACGCGCGACAACGGTCCGGCCACAGCGCGGCGATGATGTCGGCGGTGCGTGCACCCCAGTCGAAGCCGGCGACGACGGCTTTCTTGATCTCGAGCTTGTCCATCAGCGCGATGATGTCCGCGGCCATGGCCACAGGCTCGCCGTTGCGCGGCGTCTCGCTGGAGAGGAAGTGCGTCGTGCCGTAGCCACGCAGGTATGGGATGATCACGCGATAGCCGGCCTTGGCCAGGAGCGGCGCGACCTCGACGAAGGCGTGAATGTCGTAGGGCCAGCCATGCAGCAGGATCGCCACCGGACCGTTCGAGGGACCCGCCTCGGCATAGCCGACGTTGAGAACGCCGGCATCGATCTGCTTGATCGCGCCGAAGGACGCATTCGATGCTTGGGATCGCTGCGGTTCGGTCTCGGCACGAGCGAACGCGATCACGCCGATGCCGGCGGCGGCGGCTCCGGTGGCGATGCCGAGAAACTGGCGGCGGTGCTGATCGATGAGCTGCTTCATGATGATGTGACCTTGTCGGGATTTATGATGGTGCGTCAGATCAGCGCGACCGTGACGTCGATGTTGCCGCGGACGGCCTTGGAGTAGGGGCAGGTTTGATGCGCTTCATCGATGATGCCGCGTGCGATCTCGGGGTCGAGTCCCGGCAGGCTGACATTGAGGCGCGCCCTCAGCGCGTAGGCGCCCTCGTCGAGCACCAGATCGATCTCCGCATCGATCGCGCTTTTCCTGGGAAGGGTCACCTTCTGCTTGCGCGCGGCGAGTTCCATGGCGCCTTCGAAGCAGGCCGACCAGCCGGCCGCAAACAATTGCTCGGGATTTGTGCCGATGCCGGCCCCGCCCGGCGGCGACAGCTTGACGTCGAGGCGACCGTCGGAACTGCGCGATATGCCGTCGTGCCGGCCGCCGCTGGTGTGGGTCCGGGCCGTGTAGAGCAGTTTTGCCGTTTGCGTCATGAAGAGCTCCTTGCAGTCGCGCAAACTGACTAGCAGCGACGCGCTCCGGAGACCCGTTTGGACTTGTGAGAAGTTGTGAGGCCGGCGCAGAAGCTGTTGCGAGGCCTGCAAACAAGGTCTGAGGCCGATGCAACGCAGGCCTTGCGGGATGGCTGCCCTCTGGCTATCCGGTTCGCAAATGAGCAAGATTTCGCGATGACCACGCCGACCGGGCCAAGACTCTCGTTCGGACCATTCACCGTGGCGCCACATGAAAGGCTCGTGACGCGCGACGGCGTCACAGTGCCGCTGGGTGCGAAGGCGTTCGACGCGCTGACCGCACTGATGTCGCGGCCGAACGAGGTCGTCAGCAAATGGGATCTAATGGCGCTGGTGTGGCCCGGCATCACCGTCGAAGAGGCCAATCTGCGCTTTCACATCGCCGCTCTCCGCAAGGCGCTCGGCGACGGCAAGGACGGCGCGCGATACATCACGACGCTCTCCGGGCGCGGCTATTGCTTCGTGGCACCGATCTCGCACACGCAGCTTCCGGCGGCGCGGCGCTCGTCCCCGCCGATGGAACTGCCGCCGGTCAAGCTGCCGAATCGGCTGCAACGGATGATCGGGCGCGACCAGGCGGTCACCACCATCTCCGACAAGCTTCTCACCTCGCGCTTCGTCACGATCGTCGGTCCGGGCGGCGTCGGCAAGACTGCCGTCGCGGTGGCGATCGCCCACGACCTGCTCGCGACGTTCTCCGACGCCGCGCATTTCGTCGACCTTGCCGCGCTCAGCGATCCCAATCTCGTGATCACCTCGATCCTGTTGATGCTCGGCTTGCCGGCCGAGACCGACGATCCCCTGCCCGCGCTGCTCGCGCATGTCAGGGACAAGCGGTTGCTGCTCATCCTCGACAATTGCGAGCATGTCATCGCCGCGGCGGCACCGCTGGCTTCGGCGATCTTCCACGCTGCGCCTGATGTCCACATCCTCGCCACCAGCCGCGAAGCCCTGCGCGTCGAGGGCGAGCAGGTCTATCGACTGGCGCCGCTCGCCGTACCGCCTGATAGTGCCGGGCTGAGTGCGGCGGCTGCACAGACCTATCCCGCGCTTCAGCTCTTCATCGAACGGGCGACCGCTGGCGGCGCGCAGATCGCGCTCGACGATACCAACGCCGCGACTATCGCGAGGATCTGCCGCAACCTCGACGGCATGGCCCTGGCGATCGAGCTCGCCGCCGGCCGGGTCGAAGCTTACGGCCTGGAGCAGACGGCCGCGCTGCTCGATGAGCGTCTCAATCTGCTCTGGCAGGGCCAGCGCACCGCGCCGCCGCGACAGAAGACGTTGCGGGCGACGCTGGACTGGAGCTACGGGCTGCTGTCCGACATCGAGCGCCTCGTCCTCCGCAGGCTGGCGGTCTTCGCAGGTCACTTCACCATCGACGCCGCCCTCGAGGTCGTCCCGGATGAACGTGCCGACCGCTCCCGCTTGTTCGATGCCATCGACAGTCTCGTCGCCAAATCGATGGTCGCGCCGCGGCCGGTCGGCGCCATGATGCGCTACCGTCTGCTCGATACCACGCGCGCCTATCTGCTCGAGATCGAGCCGAACGATGCCGCGCTCGCCGCCCGCCACGCGACCTACTACCGGCGATGGCTGGAGCAGGCCGGCAGCACATGGGCGGCAACGCCGAACGCCGACGAACGGGCGATCCACTTCTCCGCGCTCCACAATGTGCGTGCCGCGCTGGACTGGTGCTTTGGCGCGGGCGGCGACGCCACCGCCGGCATTGCGCTCGCCGCCGCGGCAGCGCCGATCTTCCTCGCGATGTCCCTCTTGATCGAATGCCGGCGCTGGTCGGAACGGGCACTGCTTGCGATGACCCCGTCCGCGCGCGGCAGCGCCGATGAAATGCACATCCAGGCTGCCCTCGGGCTGACCCTGATGTTCACGCGCGGCGGCAGCGAGGCGGCGCGCGTGGCCTTGAGCAGGAGCCTTGCGATCGCGGAGGCGCGCGGCGACGCGCCGAACCAGCTGCAGCTGCTCGGCCGCATGCATATCTTTCACGAACGGATGGGGCAGTTCCATGCCGCGCTTGGCTATGCGCAGCAGAGCCTTGCGGTCGCGCAGCCGCTCGGCGATCCCGGCTCGATCGTCCTCGCCCATTCGTTGCTCGGGGTCTCGCTGCATCTGGCCGGCGAGCACCGCGACGCGCTGAACATGCTGGAGGTCGCATGGCAAGGGCCGGGCGCGGAACGAATCAGCACCATCCATGGCTTCGATCATCGCAACCGGGCCGGCATCACGCTGGCGCGCGAACTCTGGTTGCAGGGCCGGCCCGCGGACGCGCGGCAGCTGGCGCAACAGACGGTGACTGAAGCCGCGCAGATGGAGCATCCGATCACGCTGTGCATCGCGTTGATCTGGGCGGTCTCGATCTCGCTCTGGGACGGCGATCTCGACGGCGCCGAGCAGAGCATCGACCAATTCATCGCGCATGCCGAATCTCGCTCGATGGGTCCCTATCTCGTGGTGGGCCGCGGCGTGAAAGGCGAACTGGCGATCCGGCGGGGAGACGCCGCGCAAGGCGTCGATACGATCATGGCTTGCCTACGCGAGCTCCACGAGGCCGGCTACGAACTGCTCACCACGACCTTCAACATCGCGCTGGTTCAAGGCTTGTTGGCGCTTGGACAGGTCGAGCAGAGTGCGCGCCTGATCGACGATGCGATCCGCCTCGTCGATCAGAGCGGCGATCATCTCTACATGCCCGAATTGCTGCGGATGAAAGGCAGAGTTCTGTTGTCGCTGCCGGAGCCCGACGCCGAGCAGGCAGAAGCCCACTTCATGCAATCCCTGGATCTCAGCCGCCGGCAAGGCGCCACGGCCTGGGAGCTGCGCGCTGCGATCGATCTCGCCGGGCTGTTTGCCGGACGCGGGCAGCGCGACGAGGCGAAGCGATGGCTCCAATCGGCGCTCGAGGGCTTTGCCGAGGGCGCCGATACGGCGGATATCAAAGCGGCCAGCGTGCTTCTGACCACGCTGTAGCGGATCACCCCGTCGGCGTACCCTGCTTCGTCGCTGCGCTCCTCGCAATGACGGCGCAAGGTGAACCGTTATCGACCTCAAACCAGCGTCTCGACTCGCAGACATGGCTTCGTCTTCTCGCGGCGCGTTTCGCCCGAGTTTTGCGCTTCGCGTCACGCCCTCCTGGAGAAAGGGCGCAGGGAAGGCCGGGTGCTGGCTCGCACCCGCGGTCCGCTGCGCGAAATGCACACGCAGAAGGAACCGCACAGCAGCATACAGGTGAAGCCGAACACACGGCCTTCCCTGCGCGATGGTCGGACGGCTTATGCCGTGCTCTCCCGGGAGCCGAGTTCCCTCTGGCCTCCCTCGCCCTCACGAAAGTCACCGACACCGCGCCGGTTGGCGCAGATGCCGCATCCGCAAGCGCTTGACCGTAGCAACGACGGCCAGGACCACACGGTTTTGCCGTTACGCGAACGGCGCCGTTCGTACAACGCGGCTTGCGAGGCGCTCACGGGGCTCGGCTCAATCCATCACCCCGCCCTGCGTCCCACATCCGCGACGGCGCCAAAGCGTCCACCGCAGCCCGATCCGCGGCTCGTGACGACGTACGACCGCCCCTTTCGCCGGATCAGGGTGAGCCAGGATTTACGCTGAATCCGAATTTCTGTAAAGTAGAATACTTGGCCGCCGATCGGTTGACCCAGCCGTTGCTGTTTTGAGCGACGACGGCCCAACCCCTAGGGGTGGCTCGGTCACGTCCCTGCAAATCATGTTTCGAAGAACGCGCACATGATGTCCCGTCATCTCCAGCAGCAGCGCGAAAAGCGGAGAGCGTCAACCGCCCGGGTTGGACGAAAAGCGGAAGTGCTTCGGCGGACGTCCCTTAGTTCTTGGGCTGCCCGAAATCGACCAGCGGTGGCGGCAACTCGATGTCCGGAATCTCGATCTTGATCTTATCCAGATCCACCTTGATCGGGGCGTCCAGCAACCCGGTGACAGTGATCGGGAATGCGATCACGACCGCAACCATGATCGCCTGCAGACCGATCCACGGCACCGCACCCCAATAGATGTCTGAACTCTTGACTTCCCTCGGCGCCACGCCGCGCAAATAGAACAGTGCGAAGCCGAAGGGGGGATGCAGGAAGGAGGTCTGCATGTTCACGCACAGCATGATCCCAAACCAGATCAAGGCGGCATCCGCGCCGACGACAGGCGTGAGGAGCTTGAGGGCGGTCGGCGCGATCATGGGAACGATAATGAAGGCAATCTCGAAGAAGTCGAGGAAGAAGGCGACAAAGAAGATGAACAGATTGATGAAGATTAAGAAGCCCCATACACCGCCCGGCAACGATGTCAGCATGTGTTCCAGCCAGACGCCCCCGTTGCAGCCGAGAAAGACAATCGAGAAACAGGTCGATCCAATGAGGATAAAAGTCACCATGCAGGTGATGCGCATGGTGGTCTCATAACCCTGCTTTACCAGCAAGCGCAGGTCGGGAATCCTGATTACCTCGAGACACGCCCAGGCCACCGCCAGATAGGCAATCGCGAACGCAATTTTGAACGGCAGATTAGGCGTGAAGTAGATGCCGATGATGGTGCCCACGCCGGCCGCGGCCACGCCCACGAGCAAGACCTTGTGACCGGCCGAGCTGAAATCCTTGTGATGGATGACGGCGAGGACGATCGCGCCGACGGCGCCCATGGCACCCGCTTCGGTCGGCGTGGCGAGCCCCAGCATCATCGTGCCGAGCACCACGAAGATCAGAACGGCGGACGGAATGATGCCCAGAAGGCATTTGCGCCAGAGTGCCCAGCCCTTGAGCGTCCTCGCTTCCTTCGGCACCGCCGGAACATGGCCCGGTTTGACGATGCTCAGAACGAAGGTGTAGCCCGCGAACAGCGCGATCTGAAGTATCGATGGCCCCCAGGCGCCCAGATACATGTCACCCACCGACTTTCCGAGTTGGTCCGCGAGCACGATCAAAACCAGCGAGGGAGGCACCAGCTGGGTTATGGTGCCGGAGGCTGCGAGCACGCCGGTGATGTAGCGCACGTTGTAGCCGTAGCGGATCATGACCGGCATCGAGATCAGCGCCATGGCGATGACCTGCGCCGCCACTGTGCCTGTGATGGCCCCAAGGATGAAGCCGACGATGATCACGGAATAGCCGAGACCGCCGCGAACGGGGCCAAACAGCTGTCCCATCGAATCCAGCATGTCCTCTGCGAGGCCACATCGTTCGAGGATCGCGCCCATGAACGTGAAGAATGGGATGGCCAGCAGCAGCTCGTTGGACAGAACGCTGCCGTAGATGCGCTCCGGGATCGCCTGGAGGAAGCTGAACTCGAAAAATCCCAAATGGATCGCGAGAAATCCGAACGAGAGCCCGAGGGCGGCCAGCGTGAAGGCGACCGGAAAGCCGATGAGCATCGCCAGCACAAGTCCGCCGAACATCAGCGGCGGCATCATCTCGATCGTGATCATTGGGTCGGCCGCTCGTATTTCGCATCGATGGTGACTTCACCGCGTAAGGCGGCGGCGCGCTTGATGACCTCCGAGATACCCTGCAAAGCCACCATGAAGAAGCCGGCCGGCAGGACGAACTTGATCGGCCACCGCAGAAGGCCGCCTGCATTGTTGGACATTTCGCCGATGACGAACGAATTGTAGAACATCCCCCAAGAGAGGTAGCTGAGGAGCAGGCAGGCAGGGACGAGGAAGACCAATGTCCCGATCAGGTCCAGCCACAGCTGGCCGCGTTCGGTGAGCATGAGATAAAGGATCTCGACGCGGACGTGCTCGTTGCGCTTAAAGGTGTAGGACGCGCCGAACATCACGATGACGGCGAACATATACCACTGTGTCTCTAGCCAGCTGTTCGAGCTGTAGCTGAAGGCGTAGCGGATCATCGCATTGACAGCACTCACGACGCAGGCCGCGAGCACCAGAATATTGCAGACGTTGCCGACCTTTTCGTTCAGCCAGTCGATAGCCGTACTCATCGCCAACAATGGGCGCATCGATGCCTTGTCCCCGCTCGCTGAGTACTATCCCCCAGGCGAGCAGGACCATGGCGCTGCATCAGCTGCCTGCCACGTCTGCGCGGGAGCTAGTTGACCCCTCCTGATGCTTCCGCCCGTTCTTGCTGTCGGTTTTCGGCAAGACACGTTCAGGTCTCAGCCGCCGCGTGAAGCAGGGCCACCTTTACCGTCGGCCAATTCCCGGTCAACAGGAAAATGGACAGTTTGCCGCAGCAATGTCTAAGTTAGCGTCACTAGGCTTAATTGGGTTGACCTTCGGGGCTTACCGGCGACGCGACCGGCGGAGGACAACCTCCAGCGAGATATCACTGCTCCAGAGGAGGATTTCGTGATCGGCGCATTCCTGGTCGTCTTGTCGATCGCTCTCCTCTGGGTCTTCCTGCCTCGCAACGGGCAGTCACATCGGTGGATGGAGCTGCCATTCTTTGAGACAGGAGTCCCCCTGGTGATCATCATGGCCTTCTCAGCTGGCCTGACGATGGTGATCGACCGCATCTTCTGACCGGTGTCGGCTGTCGAGGCGCGCCTAACCCTCGACGTCGTACTGCCTGCAGAGGTGATCCCCAATCTGGACCAGCATGGCAACGCATTCAGGATAGCCCGGCCGATCAGAGGTCGCCTGATCAGCGCTGGCCCGAAACTCCCAGGATTTCCCGTCGCGGAGGATGGAAATCGTCATTCCATCGGGACAGTCGGCGTGGACCTTCAACTCGGCTCTCGCCATGGCGACGAGTTCGCTTTCAGATTTTACGGGCTTGCTCATTCGTTGGCCCTTGATCTCCTAGCGGACAACCCCAGCGGCATCATCGTCGCTCGGCATCACCCAATCGAGGGCGAGCAAGCAAGCTTCCAGCAGAACTAAAGCAATAAGGCCGCCAACCAGGCCGAAAAAGACGATGGAAAAGGTCCCTAGTAAAAGCGCACAGAAGACATCTGCAAGCACCTTAGACGTGCGATCGGATTGGGTCTGGTTGGCTGTGAAGTACGGCATCTTCATCCTCCGGGGTTTGACCCCAACTTAGCCGCGTCAGCTACTGGCGGTCTATTCCAAACGACGGTTTAGCGGTCCAGCTAATCCATCGATCGACATGCCCACACGGGTCAAAACCGCCGAAGCTCTCATCGCGACGAATGATTGCGCTCTGCCGCGAGCCCGGACATCCGCCAGTTGACGCGCAAACGCTACCCCGTCGGCGTGCCCTGCTTCCACTGGCCGCCGGCGATCTTGGCGGCGGCAATCACCGCTTGCGTCCGGCTCTCGACGCCGAGCTTTTGCAGGATCGCCGAGACATGCGCCTTGATGGTGGCCTCTGAGACACCGAGCTCGTAGGCGATCTGCTTGTTGAGAAGGCCCTCCGACAGCATCATCAGGACGCGAACCTGCTGCGGCGTCAGCGTCACCAGGCGGTCGCGCAGGCGGGTCATGTCGGGATCGGCGGCGGCGGAGAGGTCGGTATCGGCGGGGACCCAGACGTCGCCCTCCATCACCTTGAGGATGGCATCGCGCAAGGTTTCGACCCCGAACCGCTTCGGGATGAAGCCGGACGCGCCGAAATCGAGCGAGCGGCGGATCGTGGCGCTGTCGTCGGATGCCGAGACGATCACGACCGGAATCGCCGGGTATTGCGCGCGCAGATAGATCAGGCCGGAAAAGCCGGAGATCCCGGGCATGGAGAGGTCGAGCATGACCAGATCGACCTCGGAGGTCTGCTCCAGGAGCTTGGTCAGATCCTCGAAGGTTCCGGCCTCGTCGATCCGGGCCGAGGGGAGAACGCCCGCCACCGCCTGCCGCAGCGCATCGCGGAACAGGGGATGATCGTCGGCGATGACGAGATGGGTCGAAGGAGCGTTCATCGTTCTCTTGCTGTCGTTCGCGGCGGATCGGCGAACAGATCCCGGGTGCGTCAATTCTTCCCCGAGCGGCCGTGGCATGCAAGTGGACATTATCCCTTTGCTGCAAAGGGGTTAATCCCCCCGGCTTGGCATTTGCACACCGGCGCTGGATACCGCAGCACCAGTGCGCAAGGCCGAAAGTCGTATTGGGGAGGGTTTCACGCCGATGTTACCTTGTGGCCAAGACCTGGGCTGATCCGGCACGTCCGGACATTCTGGGGGCGAGAGGAAACGATTTTCGGGGAGCGACTCAAACATGTCGACAATGGCTGTGTCTCAATCGAGCGCGCAGGGGATGACGAAGGACGAACGGTTCGTCATTCTCGCCTCCTCGCTCGGTACCGTCTTCGAGTGGTACGACTTCTATCTCTACGGTTCGCTGGCCGGCATCATCGGCGCGCAGTTCTTCTCGGCCTATCCGCCGGCAACCCGCGATATCTTCGCGCTGCTGGCGTTTGCCGCGGGCTTCCTGGTGCGTCCGTTCGGCGCGATTGTGTTCGGCCGTGTCGGCGACATCGTCGGCCGCAAATACACCTTCCTCGTCACCATCCTGATCATGGGTCTGTCGACCTTCATCGTCGGCCTGTTGCCCAACGCGGCGACCATCGGCATCGCGGCCCCGATCATCCTGATCGTGCTGCGCCTCGCCCAGGGTCTGGCGCTCGGCGGCGAATATGGCGGTGCGGCGACCTACGTCGCGGAGCATGCGCCGAACGGCAAGCGCGGCTTCTACACCTCCTTCATCCAGACCACGGCAACCCTCGGCCTGTTCCTGTCGCTGCTGGTGATTCTGTTCACCCGCACCGCGCTCGGTGAGGCCGATTTCGCAGCGTGGGGCTGGCGCATTCCGTTCCTGGTCTCGGTGCTGCTGCTCGGCATCTCGGTCTGGATCCGGCTTCGCCTGAACGAATCGCCGATCTTCCAGAAGATGAAGGAAGAGGGGAAGGGTTCGAAGGCGCCGCTGACGGAGGCCTTCGGCAACTGGCAGAACGGCAAGCTCGTGCTGCTCGCCCTGCTCGGTGGTGTGATGGGCCAGGGCGTGGTCTGGTACACCGGCCAGTTCTACGCGCTGTTCTTCCTGCAATCGATCCTGAAGGTCGACGGCTATACCGCCAACCTGCTGATTGCATGGTCGCTGCTGCTCGGCACCGGCTTCTTCATCGTGTTCGGCATGCTCTCCGACAAGATCGGCCGCAAGCCGATCATCCTCGGCGGCTGCCTGATCGCGGCGCTGACCTTCTTCCCGATCTTCAAGATGATCACCTCCAACGCCAACCCGGCGCTGGAAAAGGCCATCGAGACGGTCAAGGTCGAGGTGGTGGCCGATCCCGCCAAGTGCGGCGATCTGTTCAACCCGGTCGGCACCCGCGTCTTCACCGCGCCTTGCGACACCGCGCGCGCCTACCTGTCGCAATCGTCGGTCAGGTACACGACGACGCCAGGTCCGGCCGGCTCGGACGTGAAGGTCGTGGTCAACGGCAAGGACGTGCCCTACGCCAATGCCAAGGACAGCAACCCGGCGGTTCTCGCCGCGGTGCAGGCGGCCGGCTATCCCAAGGCGGGTGACACCGGCATCGTGAAGATGTCGCATCCGTTCGACGTCTTCCGTCCGCAGCCGGCGGCGATCATCGGCCTGCTGTTCGTCCTGGTCCTGTTCGTGACCATGGTGTACGGCCCGATCGCGGCGATGCTGGTCGAATTGTTCCCAACCCGCATCCGCTACACCTCGATGTCGCTGCCCTACCACATCGGCAACGGCTGGTTCGGCGGCCTCCTGCCTGCCACCGCCTTCGCCATCGTGGCCTCGACAGGCGACATCTATGCCGGTCTGTGGTACCCGATCATCTTCGCCTCGATTACCGTGGTGATCGGCTTCCTGTTCCTGCCGGAAACCAAGGACGTCGACATCAAGGCGACCTGATCGCAGCAGCAATCGACGACACCAACCGGCCGCGGTCTCCGCGGCCGGTTTTGCTTTGTGTGGTTATCGATCGCTGCCGATGAATTGCAGCACGATCTCACGGCGGTGCGGGCGGCTGCGATGCTCGATCAGGTAGATCGCCTGCCAGGTGCCGAGCGCGAGCTTGCCGCTCAGGACCGGGACCTGAAGCGAAGTCTGCGTCAGCATGGTCTTGATATGGGCCGGCATGTCGTCCGGCCCCTCGGTATCATGGGTCCACCCGGCGTTCTCCGGCGCGAGCCGTGACAGCGCCGTCGTAAGATCGACCAGCACGGAGGGATCGGCGTTCTCCTGGATCGTCAGCGAGGCCGAGGTGTGGCGGATGAACAGCGTCAACGCGCCCTCACCCGCGTGCGCCTCGGCGATGAATCTCGCGGCCTCGCTGGTCAGATCGGTGAAGCCGCGGCCAGGCGTCTGCACGGTGAGCAGTGCCGATGTGACGGTCGTGGCCTGTACGGACGATGGTGCGGAGCGGGTGACGGATCTGGCAGATGTCATGGAGGGGCCCGCATCAGATCTTCCCCGACACGTCTTTCTGCACGCGGTTGGCCATGTCGATCAGCCGCCGCCAGGCCTTTTCCAGGAACGACATCACACGGTCGACGTCCTGCTCGCTCGGCAGCGGGATCTCGATCTTGCGCTCGCCCTCGGCGACCTTGGGCTCGGGCTTCCTGAGTGGATCGGATTTCGGCAGCGCCTCGTCGATCTTGCCCGATACCGTTGGCCCCGCCGCGAGCTGTGCCTTCAGCCGCTCGACCTCGGCCTGGAGCCTGCCGATCTCGGCGTCGAGTGCGGTCCGCTCGTCGGGCACCGCGTAGCAGGCCCAACCGGCGCCGTTCCTGGTGCAGGTCGACACCGTGCCGGTGCGCGTGTCGAGCCGCAGCACGCCCTCGGGGATGGGCGTCATGCTGTAGCGGCCATTTTCGCCGTCGGGCGTAGATTGCGCGGCCGCGAGGCCGCCGCTGACTACCATCACCGCGGCCGCCGCCGCGAGCCATGATGTCGTGGATGACGTCGCAGGTCTCATCATTGTCTCCGCCCCGGCACTGCTGCGGCTGCGGTTGCAATTCTACACCCTCGGCCGGCAACCCGCCGCCAAAAAGCCGCCCCGAAATCAACGAACGCGGCGGCTTCTTTGATCCCGCGAGCGCGGCGAAAGCACGGCTGCGTCCGCCGTTCGCAAGCAGACCTGCTGCGGTGCGGCGTCACGCTGTGTGCAGCGCTGCTGTGCGCGTCAATATCATCAAGTAAATCAAATACATAATCGGAAGGGACGCAATCGTGACTTGGCTTGACTTGATTATAGGCCATCAGTATGGTCCGCGCGGCTTTTGAGGGTGACGGGCGCAATTTCCATTCAGCCGCAGCGTTTCGGGTCTTCGTTGCATGACACAGGGCACGGGACACGGCGAGGATGGAGATCGCGATAGATCGCCCGAGGAAGCCGCGCTTTCCGATCGGCTCGGAAATCTTGATCAGCGGTTGTCCGAATTTCGCGACCGCCGGGCCAAGACCGAGCAACCCGCAGGTGACGATGGAGACAAAGCGGCCAGAGCCTCGGCGATGGCGCTTGGTTTCCGACTATCCTCGGAGTTGATCGCCGGCGTCGCTGTCGGAGCGGGGATTGGCTGGGGGTTCGACCACTTGCTGTCGACGTCGCCTTTCGGATTCATCGCGTTCCTGCTGCTGGGCTTCATCGCCGGCGTGGTGAATGTGGTGAGAACGGCAGGCGCGGGTCCGAACAGGCGCGGTGGTTCGTAATTGGCCTAGCCGGGTTAACTGTCGTGCCGCTCGCCGGCACAGCCGGCCGACCAATCTTCACTGGTCGGCTTGTCCAGCAGACGAGAGATGCCGCGCGGATGAAAATCGACCCGATCCATCAGTTCAACGTCGAACCGCTCTTCACGATCGGCCGTATCGGCGATCACACGATCGCCTTCACCAATGCCTCTCTCTACATGTTCGTCGCGGTGGGGATCATTGCGCTGCTTCTGCTCACCAGCGGCAAGCAGCTGGTTCCGGGGCGTCTGCAGTCGGTGGCCGAGCTCTCCTATGAGTTCGTGGCCAGCATGATCCGCAGCACTGCCGGAGCGGATGGCATGCGGTTCTTCCCGCTGATCTTCTCGCTGTTCATGTTCATCTGCGTCTCGAACCTCGTAGGCATCGTTCCGTACACGTTCACCGTGACGAGCCATCTCATCGTCACTGCGGCGCTGGCGCTGCTGGTGTTCTTCACGGTCCTGATCTACGGCCTCTACAAGAACGGCCTGAAGTTCCTGAAAGTGTTCGTGCCCTCGGGCGTTCCCGGCTACATCCTGCCGCTGGTCATGGCGATCGAGGTGCTGTCGTTCTTCCTGCGGCCGGTCTCGCACAGCGTTCGACTGTTCGCGAACATGCTCGCGGGCCACATCGCGCTGAAGGTGTTCGCCGGTTTCGTTGCCATGCTCGGCGCGTCTCTTGGCGTGGTCGGCTGGATCGGCGGTGTCATGCCGCTGGCGCTCGCCGTCGCGCTCACCGCGCTCGAACTGCTGGTCGCGTTCCTGCAAGCCTATGTGTTTGCGATCTTGACCTGTATCTACCTCAACGACGCCATTCACCCTGGACACTGAGTGATCCGGGTGCTTTTCCACCCACACCTGTCTTTCTTCCAAGGAGTCAAAAATGGATCCGCAAGCAGCTAAGTTTCTCGGCGCGGGCATCGCGTGCATCGGCATGGGCGGCGCCGGCATCGGCGTGGCCTTCATCTTCGGCAATTATCTGTCCGCAGCCATGCGCAACCCGGCAGCTGCTCAGGGTCAGTTCGGCAACCTGATCTTCGGCTTCGCCGTGACCGAAGCGCTCGGCATCTTCTCGCTGCTGATCGCTCTGCTGCTGCTGTTCGTCCCGCTCTGAACGCGTTTCGCGCCGCTTCCAGGTGGGAGGCGGCGCGTCTGACAGCAACAGGAGAACTCCATGGCTGAAAGTCATGGCGGCGCCAAAGGTACCGGCGCTCACACGGAGGCCGATGGCGGTCACCACGGCGGTGGCTTTCCGCCTTTCGAGAGCAGCACCTTTGCTTCGCAACTGGTGTCGCTCGCGATCGCCTTCGTCGCGCTGTATCTGATCGTCTCCCGGTTCGCGCTGCCGCGTGTCGGGGGTGCGATCGAGGCGCGTCAGAACAAGATCGAGGGCGATCTCGCCGAAGCGCAGAAGCTGAAGGACCAGTCCGAGGCGGCGCTCAAGGCCTATGAAGGCGAGCTCGCGTCGGCGCGCGCGCGTGCACAGGCGATCGGCAACGAATCCCGCGAGAAGGCGAATGCGCAGGCGGAAGCCGAACGCAAGGCGCTGGAAGAGCAACTGTCCGCCAAGCTCGCCGAGGCGGAGAAGACCATTGCCTCGACCCGCGCGACCGCCATGAGCAACGTCCGCGGCATCGCGGCCGATGCAGCCGGCACCATCGTTCAGCAGCTCACGGGCGTCGTTCCGGATGCAGCGTCGGTCAATGCCGCCGTTGATGCGACCTTGAAGGGTTAGTCTCGATGTTCTTCACACCTGAGTTTTGGGTCGCCGTTGCCTTCGTGATTCTGATGGTGATCTTCGCCTATGTGGGGGTGTTCAAGACGGCGATGTCGGCGCTCGATCATCGCGCCGCTCGTATCAAGGCCGAGCTGGACGAGGCGGCGCGCCTCAAGCAGGAGGCCACCAAGGTGCTCGCCGACTACAAGGCGCGCACTGCCGGTGCCGAGCGCGAGGCCGCCGACATCATCGCCAACGCGAACGCCGAAGCGGAGCGCATCGCAGCAGAGGCCAAGGCGAAATTGGAAGATTTCGTCACCCGCCGCACCAAGACCGCCGAGGGCAAGATCGCACTCGCCGAGGCTCAGGCTCTCGCGGACGTCCGGGCAGCCGCCGCGGAAGCCGCCGTGCAGGCTGCCTCCACGATCCTGTCGCAGTCGGTCAAGGGCCAGATCGCCGACGACCTGCTCGCCAAGGGCATCAACGAAGTCAGGCAGAAGCTGAACTGAGGGATTTGCCTTACCCAATCAAAAAGCCGGCGCGACGAGCGCCGGCTTTTTTGTCTGTCGGGTAACAGCATCCACAAGTGCGGTATCATCACCCACCTTGTGCGCACTTGCGCACTGGGGCGGGTGATCCATTGCGCCGAGGCTTCTCAGTTCAAGCACCGCGGCCTCTGGAATACTGGATTGCCCGCCTTCGCGGGCAATGACAGCTGACATTGCCGCAAGATCTCCCCTACTTCTTCTTCTTCCCTCTCGGCTCCGGCGAGAGCGCCTGCGGGTCGAAGCCGACATAGAAGATGTAGGTATCGGCGACCGCGGGCGCCGGCACCGGATAGGCCAGATCCTCGGCGACGAAGGTGAAGGGCACGCTGCCGCCTTCCGACATCGCCACCGTGGTCCGGTAGGCCTTCGAGGCGATCACCTTCTCGCCGACGCCGCCCTGCACGACGGCGATGCGCAGCGGCACCTCGACGGAGGCAGGCGCCCCGGCGGGGCCGGCGATGACGCGGCCCTGGATGCCGATCCGGGCGGTGATGCCGGCACTGCTGCGCAAGCATTCGCGCGCCATCTTGGTGATCGAGGCCTGGAAGCGGATGTCATTGCCGACCGCCGGCTTGCCGCTGGCGCCGACCGCGTAGGTCGAGGCGCCCGCGCGCACCGTGACCTGCGGGCAATCGAGGTCGTCTTCGGCCGGCTGCCCGGGCGCAGGCGCCGGCTTCGGCTCCGCCGGCTCGTCGGACTTGCCGCCGAACAGGCTCTTGAAGCGGTCGGTCAACGACTGTGCCGCCACCGGCGAGACGGAGGCGAGCCCGACCGATAATGCCAGCACGAGCGCTGCGCCCCGCCGCAACCTCGTCCGCGATGACCGAAGCTCCTGCACCATCAACACCCGTACTCCATGACAATGTTCCGGCCGGGTTATATCGCCAATATCGGCGAACCCAAGGCGGCAAAAAGGGATTTGGCTGCATCCATCAGGCTGCTCAGCCGCGGAAGTCCTCGTGCAGCAGGCCGAACAGCAGGTGATCCTGCCAGACCCCGTTGATGCAGAGATAGCGGCGCGCCAGGCCCTCGCGCGAGAAGCCGCACTTCTCCAGCACCCGGATCGACGGCGCATTGGTCGGGATGCAGGCGGCCTCGACCCGGTGCAGATTGAGCTCGCCGAACAGCGTCGGCAGCAGCACCCGGAGTGCGGCCGTCATGTAGCCGCGATGGGCATAAGGCTGGCCGACCCAATAGCCGATGGTGCCGGCCTGCACGATGCCGCGCCGGACATTGGCGAGCGTGATGCCGCCGACCAGGGCACCGTCGAGCTCGCGGAAGATCAGAAAGGGATAGGAGCGGTCCGCGGCAATGTCCTCGGCATAGCGGCGCAGGCGGCGGCGGAAGCCGGAGCGGGTGAGATCGTCGGACGGCCAGATCGGCTCCCAAGGCGTCAGATAGTCGCGGCTGGTCTCGCGCAAATGAGCCCATTGCAGGAAGTCGGACATTTGCGGCGCGCGCAGGAGCAGCCCGTTGCCGCGCGGCGCCAGGGCGGCGGGTCCACTGGATGGCAGGCGAAAGAGGGCCATGTGATGCTTCCCGGGGCGATGCCCGCGCGCGGCTCCTAATGCAGCCGCGCCTTGGCGCGCGCCCGTGTCAATCCTTCCGCAAAAGACACCGCCGTGTCCAGACCCCTGCCGCTGCCCAATGCGACGACCGCAGGCCGGCTGCGCGACAGGAGCGCACGGGCCGCGTCCCGCGTCGATTCGATGCTGACGGCGTCGATCCGGGCAACCAGTTCCTGCACTGTCTGCGGCCGCCCGTAGGCCAGCACATGCCGGGCGAGCTGCTCGGCGCGGGAGGAGCAGCTCTCCAGCGCCATCAGCAACCCCGCCTTCATCTGTGCCTTGGCTCGGGCGATCTCGGCCTCAGTCAGCGTCTCCACCGATTCGTTCATGATGTCGACCACGACCTCCATCATCTCCGGCGCATCGGCGGGATCGGTGCCGGTATAGAGGCCGAAAAAGCCGGTATCGGTGTAGGGGGCGTGGAAGGTGTAGATGGAGTAGCAGAGGCCGCGCTTCTCGCGCACCTCCTGGAACAGGCGCGACGACATTCCGCCGCCAAGGACATTGGTGAAGACCTGCAGCGAGAACAGCGAAGGATCGGTCTGCGGCACCCCCTCGAGCGCCAGCGTCAGATGCGCCTGCTCGAGCTCGCGATGCACCACCTTGGCGCCGCCCTGGCCGAACCGAGCGGCCTGCGGCTTCGGCCCGGGCGTCCCCTCGAAGCTCGCAAAACGCTTTTCGACCTCGGCGACGACCTGGCCGTGGTCGACCGCCCCGGCCGCGGCCACCACCATGTCGGGCCCGCGATAATGCGTCGACAGATAGCCGCGCAGCATGTCGCGGTTGAAGGCGCGCAGCGTCTTGGCGGTGCCGAGCAGCGAACGGCCCATCGGCTGGTCGGGATAGCAGAGCTCGTTCAGATGCTCGAACACGACGTCGTCGGGCGTGTCCTGCGCGGCACCGATCTCCTGCACAATGACGTTCTTCTCGCGCTCCAGCTCGTCGGGCTCGAAGGCGGGATTGGCAAGGATGTCGGCGAGCACGTCGAGCGCGAGCGGCACGTCGGCCTTCAGCACCCGCGCGTAATAGGACGTGGTCTCGGTCGAGGTGCCGGCATTGAGGTCGCCGCCGACCGCCTCGATCTCCTCGACGATCTCGCGCGAGGAGCGCCTGGTCGTGCCCTTGAACGCCATGTGTTCCAACAGATGCGAGATGCCGTGCTCGTTCGGCTTCTCGTCGCGTCCGCCGACGCCGGCCCAGACACCGAGCGCCGCCGTCTCGAGGTGGGGCATCTCGTCGGTGACGACGGTGAGGCCGGAGGCAAGCTTGGACATCTCG
Organism: Bradyrhizobium sp. NBAIM03; assembly: GCF_020194055.1. Lineage (NCBI taxonomy): Bacteria > Pseudomonadati > Pseudomonadota > Alphaproteobacteria > Hyphomicrobiales > Nitrobacteraceae > Bradyrhizobium > Bradyrhizobium sp. NBAIM03. The sequence continues at coordinate 116,667 of NZ_JADYVS010000007.1, forward strand.
ACGCTCATCCGGCAACTCCCTGCTTTGCGGCGCGGCTGGCGGACAGCACGAACCGCTCGAGCTCGACCTGATCGTTCTTCATCACCCTCATGTGTTCGGATTTGGTCATCAGGCCGTCGAGCCAGGCCGGCAATTGCGGCCGCTGGCCGCAAGCCGCCTCGACGGCGTCGGGGAACTTGGCCGGATGGGCGGTGGAGAGCACGATGCTCGGCACCTTCGTATCGGTGGTGTCGCGGTCCGCGACGGCGAGCGCCACGGCGGTATGAGGATCGACCAGCTCGCCCGCTTCGCGCCAGGCGGCGCGGATCGCAGCCGCAGTCTCGGTCTCGTCGGCGCGCCCGGCATCGAACTCCTCGCGGATCGCGGCGAGTGTCGCATCGGGTAGCACGAAGCGGCCGGACTGCTTCAGCTGTTCCATCAGGCGACGCACGCCGGCGCCATCGCGCCGGCCGGACTCGAACAGCAGCCGTTCGAAGTTCGAGGAGATCTGGATGTCCATCGACGGCGATGCCGTCGCGTGCACCTCGCGCACCTCGTAGATGCCGGTCTTCAGCGTGCGCGCCAGGATGTCGTTGACGTTGGCGGCGATGCGCAGGGTGCGCACCGGCAGCCCCATGCGCTTGGCGACGTAGCCGGCGAAGATGTCGCCGAAATTGCCCGTCGGAACGACGAAATCGACCGCGCGCGCCGGAGCACCGACCGCGACGGCGGAGGTGAAATAGTAGACCACCTGCGCGACGATGCGCGCCCAGTTGATGGAATTGACGCCGGAGAGCGAGGTCGCATCGCGGAAGCGATGGTTGTTGAACATCCCCTTCACGAGCGCCTGGCAGTCGTCGAAGGTGCCTTCGATGGCGAGCGCATGGACGTTGGCCGCGCCCGTCGTGGTCATCATCCGCCGCTGCACCTCGGAGATGCGGCCGTGCGGAAACAGCACGACGAGATCGACGTTCTCGAGGCCCGCAAAGGCTTCGACCGCGGCGCCGCCGGTATCGCCTGACGTCGCGACCACGATGGTGGTGCGCTGGCCGCGCTTTTCGAGCACATGGTCCATCAGCCGCGAGATCAGCTGCATCGCTACGTCCTTGAAGGCGAGCGTCGGACCGTGGAACAGCTCCAGCACGAACTGGTGCGGGGACATCTGGCGCAGCGGCACCACCGCAGGATGGCGGAAGGTGGCATAGGCCTCGTTCGCCATGCGCCCGAGCTCGGCGTCGGAAATCTCGCCACCGGCGAAGGGACGAATCACGTCGACCGCGACCTCCCAATAGGGGCGGCCGAAGAAGCCGGCGATCGTCTCGCTCGGAAACTGTGGCCACACCGCCGGCACATACAGGCCGCCGTCGCGGGCAAGCCCGGTCAGCATCACGTCACAAAAGCCGAGTTCGGGGGCTTCGCCCCGGGTCGAGATATAGCGAGTCAAACTGCCCTCCAAAGGCGGCCGGGCCGGAGCTCGACCCTTAAGCCTTTGATTTTACGTAATTACTTGTCAACAGCCGGTGGCTTTGAACCACCATAGAGTGTTTTGCGGCATCGGGAAACCGCTTCCGGCGTACCCCCTCGCCCAATGAAAAAGGGCTGCGGCATTGCCGCAGCCCTTCTCTTGGAAGGCCTGTCGTTGTGTGCAGACCAGTTGCCTCGTCGGGGTCGCCGAACCCTCAAAACTGTTCCGGCAAGCTTTCGTCGCCTGTCACGAAATCGTCAAGTCCAAAACCCCGCGCGTATCGAAAATGTTCCTATTCTTCCCGATCCGGCTCTGGTTCGCTTTTGGCAGTTGCAGCCAAGTCCCGGCCGTGATCCTGACCCTGAACTCCGCTTTTTCCCGAATCAGTCGCGGGAACGAATACAGCCTCGGCCCATTGTGTCGGCGGATGGGTGTCAGCCCGTTGTCCAATGCATTGCCCGGCCAACGGCGGCGTCGATCCGTCGGCCGAACCGCTGCATCCCGGAGCAGTCGGTTCGGTCGATGGCGAAAGTCAGTTCATTCCGATTTCCACTGCGATCCGGATCAGGTCGGAATGGTTCTTGGCGCCAAGCTTCTGCTTGAGCAGGGACGTGGTGTTGGCGACCGTCTTGTAGGAGATGCCGAGCGCCTCGGCGACCTCGACGATCTTATCGCCGCGTCCGAGCAAGCGAAGAATTTCGAGCTCCCGCGGCGTCATCTGTGACGCGGGGTTGGCCTTGATCGCCGCGCCGGAAAACGTCACGGCTTCCGCAAGCTGCGGCGAGATGAAATTGTCACCCGCGACCACCTTGCGCACCGCTTTGAGCAGGATCCTGGGATCGTCGCCTTTGGAGACATAGCCCTGCGCCCCGAGCTCGACGGCCCGCACGACGAACGCCGGATCGTCGTTCATGCTGAACATGATGATCTTGGCGTCGGGGTCGTCCTTGCGGATGCGCCGCATCAGCTCGAACCCGGAGACGTCGGGCAGGCTGATGTCGATCACGGTGACGTCGGGCCGCTTGCTGACATAGGCGCGATGCCCGGATTTGGCATCACTCGCCTCGTCAATGCGGATTGAATGGTCGGATGCGAACAGGGTGCGGCAGCCGGACAGCACCACGGGATGGTCGTCGACGATCAGGACCCTCGTCGCCAGCTTGGCGGTATCTTGCATCGCGCACTCTCTTGTTTTTCGACTCATAGCCCGCCGGGAATAAATGGAAAGAGCAAATCCGGCCGATACGCGTTAGAATTGACCTAATGTGGCGACGACTTTCGTTCCGAACGCAATTGTTTCTCCCGCTCGGCGCGAGCCTTCTCGCAGCCCTGATCCTGGGCGGCATATTACTGCAGATATTTGCACCAGGTCAGGTAGCTGATGAACACGAGCCGGCTCGACGCTCGATCCAGACCATCGCCGCCGCGCTCAACAGCACCCTGCGCGCATCGGACAATCCGCAAAAGACCCTCGATGCATTTGTTCAGTCCTTGGACGCCTCCACGGATATTCAATTCCGCCGCATGGACGGAGGTCCCCCGCCTTCTCCGAAAGACTTGCGCAACCTGAAGAAGGTTCCGCAATGGTTCGTCAACCTCATCACCATACCAGAGATGGAAGCGGCGTTTCCGATCGTCATAGACGGCAGACATGTCGGCGATATCGTGTTCTTCCCGGACATATCGGCCGACTTGTTCGAGAAGTGGATCGGCTTCCTTGCGCTGACCAGCCTGGTCGCTGTCCTGATGGTGCTCACCGGCACCGTTGCCTATGTCTTCGCCGGTTCGGCCCTGCGCCCCCTGCAACATCTCGGCGACGGTCTTACGCGGATTCGGCGCGGCGACTACGCAAGGCCGATCCCGGTCGGAGGACCGCCGGAGATCCGGCAGAGCTGCGAGGAAGCCAATGCGCTGGCAGCGACACTGGCGCAACTCAGCCAGGACAATCGCGATCTGATGCACCGCCTGGTGTCGCTGCAGGATGACGAGCGGCGCGATCTCGCCCGCGAACTGCACGACGAGCTCGGGCCCCTCCTCTTCAGCATCCGCGCCGGCACGATCGCGCTGACCGATGCCTCCGAGCCAACGGGACATCTCGGCAATTCGGCACAGGACCTGCTGCAATCGGTCGAGGCCCTGCAGCAGACCAACCGCCGCATCCTCGACCGGCTGCGGCCGCTCTATATCGAGGAGCTCGGCCTTTCGAGGAGCGTGCAAACGCTGCTCCGGAATTTTCGCAAGCAGGCACCTCATATCGTGCTGACGGACGCGATCGATCGCGATCTCAGCGCAATCGGCGGACCGCTGGCGCAGACCGTCTATCGAGTGATCCAGGAGGCACTGACCAACGTGCTGCGACATGCCAACGCGGGCAACGCACATGTGCAGGCGACGGTTGCCGGCAAGACGCTCGTCGTCGAGATCTCCGACGATGGCGGCGGTTTCCCTGCGGACAACGTCTTCGGCCGGGGCCTGACCGGCATGCATGAGCGCGTGCGCGCGCTCAGCGGATCGCTATCGCTGTTGCGCGTGGATGACCGAACCTACGTGCGCTGCCGCCTTCCGGCGGAGACGATGCGGGACGTTCCGTCACCAGGCTAATTCAGCAGGCGCAACCATCATGCGCATTCTGTCGCGCCGGTTCGCACAGCGTGCTGCGGATCTTGCCATCCGGGCTGAAGCGGAACGAGGCCTGAATGCGCAGCGCGCCGGCGACGGAATATTCGAGGTGGACGCCGTGGGGCGCGGGATTGATCTCTTCCAGCCCGAACCCCGCCGAGGAGAAGGCGCTGAGCCGCGGCTGCCAATAGGCCTCGATCTCGCTCCGGCCACGAAAGCGCCGCGCGCCGTCGCAGGTGCATTCGAGCTGCGCGTCGTCGGCATAGAGGTCGAGCAGGGCTGTGAGGTCGCCCTTACGGCAGGCATCCACCCAGTCGACGATAATTCCCATCTGGTCGAAATCACTCACGCCGCACCCAATCTGCCGCGGACAATATTGGCGGCTTAGAACCACCCTCGTGAATATGCGCTGAATAATAAACCCCGGGCGATACCGGGTTCCCTCGATGGACCTGCCAATGAGCTCAGCTCTGCCGCCGGCCTCTTGCCCACACGCCGAAGGCGATGAGCACGGCGCCTGCAAGCGTGAACCAGGTGATTGCATATTGCAGATGGTCGTCCTTAAGATTCACCTGGAGCGGTCCCGGACGCGGGATGCCATTCGCCGGCGCGGGCCGTTCGAGATCGATATAGAACGGCGCAACCGTGCCCCAGCCCAGCACGCTTGCGATTGCCAGATGATCGCGCACGAACCAGAGCCGCTTGCCGCGATTCTCCGCCGGAGTCAGCCAGCTTGGCGCCTCGGGAAAGCGCAGATAGCCGGTGAGCTCAACCGGTTGGCCCGTGATAAGCTTGTTCACCGCGCGATCCTCGACGCCGCGGTCCTGCATCGTGTTCTCGACGAAACCCGCGTCGATCACGACCATCTCGCCGCCGGGAAGCCGCGCCGGCAGGAACGCCCAGGTGCCAGGGCCGGAGGCGTCCTTGCGCACCGCCGAGCCGGAGGAATAGACCATTGCATCGGGGAGGGCTGCGTAGGTCGCGGTGAAGCTGACGCGGCGGAATTCGTCGCGGGCGGGATTGAGCGCGACCCATTGCGCGGACGGCGGCAGCGCAACCGGCGCGGCCGCAAGCCGCTCGGTGAGCGCCGCAATCAACTCGTGCTTGGCGGTGCGGCGCTGCAGCTGCCAGACACCGAGCGCCACGAACACAGCCGTGAGGAACAGCGTGAACAGCGCGAAGCCGGCCACGGGGGCCTTGCGCGACGCAGGCTCATTCATTTCGCGCGATCGACCAACCGGCCCGGCGCCGCCTTGTGGTGGAATTGCAGCGCGATCAGCAACGACTTCATCGAGCGCAGCGGCAACAGCGTGGTGGCGAGGATGAGCGGCAGCCAGAGCACCGCATGCAGCCAATATGGCGGCTGGTATTTGACTTCGACGATGAGGGCGCACGCGACGACGATGCCGCCGGCCAGCATGATGATGAAGATCGCCGGGCCGTCGCCGGTATCGATGAAGGCATAGTCGAGCCCGCAACGGTCGCATGCGGGCGCGAGCGTCAGAAAGCCCGCATAAAGCTTGCCTTGGCCGCAGCGCGGGCATTTGCAGGCAAGCCCACGCAGCGCGCTTTGCAGGACGGTGGTTTCGGACGGGGGTGTGCCGGCACTGTCGTTCATGATGGCGGACTCTATCACAGTTTCCGACGAAACTTCCGGCGGCCGGAAAGCGAAAGGGCGGCCCTGCGGCCGCCCTTCCTGATCGGTTCGATCGGGCTCAGTGCGCGGCGCTGGCCATGGTCTCGGCGCCGCGTCCCCAGACGTAGATGCAGAGGAACAGGAACAGCCAGACCACGTCGACGAAGTGCCAGTACCAGGCCGCGAACTCGAAGCCGAGATGCTGCTTCGGCGTGAAGTGGCCGGCATAGGCGCGGAACAGGCACACCAGCAGGAAGATGGTGCCGACCAGCACATGGAAGCCGTGGAATCCGGTCGCCATGAAGAACGTCGCGCCATAGACGTTGCCGCCGAAGGAGAACGCCGCGTGGGCGTACTCATAGGCCTGCACGCAGGTGAAGAGCGCGCCGAGCACGACGGTGAGGATCAGGCCATACTTCAGGCCCTGGCGGTCGTTCTCGAGCAGCGCATGGTGCGCCCAGGTCACGGTGGTACCTGACGTGAGCAGGATCAGCGTGTTCAGCAGCGGCAGATGCCAGGGATCGAAGGTCTCGATGCCCTTCGGCGGCCAGGTGCCCGGGACCGCGCAGGCGCCGGGCTGCGTGCCGAGGCCGCAACCGAACACCGCATCGCGGGTGGCGTGAACGGCGTCGGCCGGAAACAGCGCCGCGTTGAAATAAGCCCAGAACCAGGCGACGAAGAACATCACCTCGGAGGCGATGAACAGGATCATGCCGTAGCGGTGATGCAGCTGCACGACCCGAGTGTGATCGCCCTTGTACTGGGCCTCCTTGATCACGTCGGCCCACCAGCTCGCCATGGTGTAGAGCACGCCCACGGTGCCGACGCCGAATACGATCGGCGCCGCCGAGAACATGTGGTGCATCCAGGCGACCGCGCCGACCGCCATGATGAAGGCCGAGAGCGAGCCGACCGCCGGCCAGGGAGAGGGATCGACCAGGTGATAGTCGTGATGCTTGGTGTGCGCCGTGGCCATTTCCGTCTCTCTCCTCAATCCCGTGCCTGTCCGGCACTTATCCCCTTGCGTCCAACCGCCTGCGCGTGAGCCCTGCGGTCAAAGATTTCCCTTGCGCTTGTCGGCTTCGCCCGATGCCAGCGGTTTCACCACGGGATCGCGCACCGGATAGAACGTGTAGGACAGCGTGATCGTGCTCAGCCCGTCGTTCTCGTGGTCGGCGGCGATCGACGGGTCGACGTAGAACACGACCGGCATCTCGCGCTTCTCGCCGGGCGCCATGGTCTGCTCGGTGAAGCAGAAGCAGTTGATCTTCTGGAAATAGGCGCCGACCGTCAGGGGCGCGACGTTATAGGCGGCCTGGCCCGCAGTGGCGCGCGCCGCCTGGTTGGTCACGGTGTAGAAGACCGTCACAACCTGGCCGATATTGACCTCGATCTCGCTCTGCTCCGGCTCGAACTTCCAGGGCAGGCCGGGCGCGACGTTGGAATCGAACCGCACCGAGATCTTCCGCGCGATCGGGCCCGTGGCCGGCGCAGAGGTCGCCACTTGCGTCGTGCCGTTGAAGCCGGTGGCGCGGCAGAACCAATTGTAGAACGGCACCGCCGCGTAGGAGGCGCCGACCATCAGCGCGACCACGCCGCCGCAGATGGACGCGACCACCACATCGCGCCCCAGCCCGCGGCCCTTGCCCGGGTTGCGATGGCCCGGCCTGGCGCTGACGTCCTGCGATATGGTGGGCTCGTGATCCATGTTTCCTACATCGGCCGCACGAGCACGGCCGGCCCCTTGACCATGGTGACGGCGAAGAACAGCACCACGAGCACGCCGAGCGCCAAAGCGATGGCGATGGAGCGCTGACGACGGCTCTTCCGCTGCGCCTCGGTGAGGACAATTCCTTCCGGCTCGGGTTTGTCGGCCATCGCGGTGATCATGCGCCCCCAACCATCGGAGCAAGCGCCCGGTACACGACCTCGGCCAGCAGGGTCGCAAACAGCGCGAACAGGTACAGGATCGAGAAGGCAAACAGCTTGCGAGTCGCGCGCAGCGATTGGCTGCGCTCGCGGCGGAGATAGACGTTTATGGCGAGCACCAGCATGCCGGCACCGAGGATCAGCGAAACCACGCCGTAGACGGCATCGAAATAGCCGAGCGCCCAGGGCGCGGCGGCGACCGCGATCAGCACGATGGTGTAGAGCAGGATCTGGAGACGCGTGGCGTCGGGACCGGCGACGTTCGGCAGCATCGGAATGCCGGCGCGCGCGTAGTCGTCGGAGCGGAACAGCGCCAGCGCCCAGAAATGCGGCGGGGTCCAGAAGAAGATGATGGCGAACAGCAGCAGCGGCTCGACATCGACCGTGCCCGTCACCGAGGCCCAGGCCACCACCGGCGGCAGCGCACCGGCGGCGCCGCCGATCACGATGTTCTGCGCGGTCCAGCGCTTCAGCCACATCGTGTAGATCACGACGTAGAAGAAGATGGTGAAGGCGAGCAGCGCACCCGCGATCCAGTTGACGAGGATGCCGAGCGTCATCACCGAGAAGAAGGCGAGCGTCGTGCCGAACGCCATCGCCTCGGGGCGGGTGATGCGGCCGCGCGGGATCGGCCGGTTCGCCGTGCGCGACATCTTGGCGTCGATGTCGCCTTCGAGCGCCATGTTGAGCGCCCCGGAGGCACCGGCGCCGACGGCAATGCAGAGCAGCGAGGTGATCGCCAGCACCGGGTGGAAATGCCCCGGGGCCATCGCCATCCCGACCAGCGCAGTGAAGATCACCAACGACATCACCCGCGGCTTGAGCAACGCGAGATAATCGCCAACCTCCGCTTCGGAGATGTGGGGATTGATGTCGATGGCGTTGTGGTCGAGGACGGACACTTAGATCTACTCGCTTCGTTACAGCGCCGCGGCGCCCGTCACGGGCGCCGCGGGGGATTGGTTACTGCACGCGCGGCAGCACTTCGAACTGGTGGAAGGGCGGCGGCGAGGACAGCGTCCACTCCAGCGTGGTCGCGCCGGCACCCCAGGGATTGTCGCCTGCCGGCACCCTCTTCATAAAGGCGTCCAGCACGCAGTAGAGGAAGATCAGCACGCCGAAGCCGGAGATGTAGGAGCCGACCGACGAGACCAGGTTCCAGCCCGCGAACGCATCGGGATAGTCGATGTAGCGGCGCGGCATGCCGGACAGGCCGAGGAAGTGCTGCGGGAAGAACACCAGGTTGACGCCGACGAAGGTGACCCAGAAGTGCAGCTTGGCAAGGCCCTCATTGTACATGTAGCCCGACATCTTCGGGAACCAGTAGTACCAGCCGGCGAAGATCGCGAATACCGCGCCGAGCGACAGCACGTAGTGGAAGTGGGCGACGACGTAGTACGTCTCCTGGAGCACGCGATCGACACCCGCGTTCGCCAGCACGACGCCGGTCACGCCGCCGACCGTGAACAGGAAGATGAAGCCCACCGCCCAGATCATCGGCGCGCGGAATTCGATCGAGCCGCCCCACATCGTGGCGATCCAGGAGAAGATCTTCACGCCGGTCGGAACCGCGATGACCATCGTGGCGGCGACGAAATAGGCCTGCGTCGCCGAGGACATGCCGACCGTGTACATGTGGTGCGCCCACACCACGAAGCCGATGCCGCCGATCGCGACCATGGCATAGGCCATGCCGAGATAGCCGAACACGGGCTTGCGCGAGAAGGTCGAGACGATCTGGCTGATCATGCCGAAGCCGGGCAGGATCAGGATGTAGACCTCGGGGTGACCGAAGAACCAGAACAGATGCTGGAACAGCACGGGGTCGCCGCCGCCGTCGGGGGCGAAGAACGTCGTGCCGAAATTGCGGTCGGTGAGCAGCATGGTGATCGCACCGGCGAGCACCGGCAGTGACAACAGCAGCAGGAACACCGTCACCAGGATCGACCACACGAACAGCGGCATCTTGTGCAGGGTCATGCCCGGCGCGCGCATGTTGAAGATGGTGGTGATGAAGTTGATCGCGCCCAGGATCGAGGAAGCACCGGCGAGGTGCAGCGACAGGATCGCGAAGTCAACCGCCGGGCCGGGATGGCCCGAGGTCGACAGCGGCGCGTAGATGGTCCAACCCGCCCCGACGCCGTTGGAGCCCGGCTCGCCCTCGACGAAGGTCGACATCAAGAGCAGCGCGAACGATGCCGGCAGCAGCCAGAACGAGATGTTGTTCATGCGCGGGAACGCCATGTCTGGCGCGCCGATCATCAGCGGCACGAACCAGTTGCCGAAGCCGCCGATCATCGCGGGCATGACCATGAAGAAGATCATGATCAGGCCGTGCGAAGTCACGAACACGTTGTAGGTGTGGGCCTCGTGGAAGACCTGCACGCCCGGATACATCAGCTCGGCCCGGATCGCGATCGACATCGCCGCACCGATGATGCCGGCGACGACCGCGAAGATCAGGTACATCGTGCCGATGTCCTTGTGATTGGTCGAATAGACGTAGCGCCGCCATCCGGTCGGATGGGCATGCTCGTCATGATGCGCGTGATCGCCGTGTGCCGCTGCGCTCGTTGCCATTTTCAAATCCTGCCTTGCGTCCCATTCGGACCTTTGGAGGTCCCACCCTTATCGCTTTCAGTCCCTCAGGCCGCCCCCGGCGCTTACTGCGTCGGGCCGGCCGCGGAGGCGTAGGTGCTGGTGCCGCCGCTCGCAAATTTCTTCTTCGCCGTCTCGACCCAGGAGGCGAACTCCTGGTCGCTCACCACGCGGATCGCAATCGGCATGAAGGCGTGATCCTTGCCGCACAGTTCCGAGCACTGACCGTAGTACATGCCGGTCTTGGTAGCCTTGAACCAGGTCTCGTTCAGACGGCCGGGAATGGCGTCGATCTTGACGCCGAAAGCCGGCAGCGCGAACGCATGGATGACGTCCGCACCCGTGGTCTGGACGCGAATCACCTTGTTGACCGGCACCACCATCTCGTTGTCGACGCCGAGCAGACGGGGCTGCTTGTCCTGCGCCATCAGCGAATCGAATTCGAACTTGCCGTTATCCGGATAGGCATAGGACCAGTACCACTGCTTGCCGGTCGCCTTCACGGTCAGGTCCGCTTTCGGAATGTCGAGCTCCAGGAACAGCAGCCGGAACGACGGCACCGAAATGCCGACCAGGATCAGCACCGGGACGAGCGTCCAAGCCACCTCGATCAGCGTGTTGTGGGTGGTCCGCGACGGCACCGGATTGGCCTTCGCGTTGAACTTGACGACCACGATCACGAGCAGCGCCAGGACGAACAGCGTGATCAGAGTGATCAGCACGAAGAGGAAGTTATGGAACCAGACGATGTTGTCCATCACTGGGGAACCGGACTGCTGAAGCGTCCACTCCCACGGCGCCGGCTGCCCGAGCTCGGCCAAGGCCGCACCACCCGTCGCCAGCGTGACTCCAGTCGCCACCAAGGCGATGGTGGCCAATCCCAGCAATTGCCGGCCCACCCGACCCATCGACATCCTCATGTCGTTCGCGCTCCCCTTCCGAGATCACCCCACGTGCATTCCCCTGCTTGCGGGAAACGCTTATTCGATCCGCCAGTCCGACAAACCGCCACGCAAGAATACCTCTAAGAGGAATTGGGGCCAGATCGCTAGAACGCGAAATCAAGCCTCTCAAACCATAATTCTTGATCTATCGCAATGCAGTCTTGAGCCCCGCCTGCCAGCCATCACCGGCAAGATATTTCCCAGCAAGATCAGACAAAAATACCGTTTCCCGGGACGCTGCGGCTTGACAGCGGAATTGCCCGCGGTAGGCACTGGAAGACTGCCACGCGGCAGCCTGATTCGTGCGGGCAATGGCGGTGTGGGCGGCGCGGAATTTGCTTGGGAATCGCCTTCAAGACGCCGTCATTCCGTATCAGTCCGCCAGATCAGTCCGCCAAGCGCGAGCAACCCAGGCGAGCAGAGGGACCGACCCGATGGGGCTTTCGAGATCGATGGCAAGGCCGGCGAACGGCCTCCCGGCGCTCGCCGGCCTCGTGGCTGCGATGGTCCTGCTGGCGCTGCCGGGGCTCGCCCATGCGCAGGGCGCGGTGCGCTCCGTCCATGGCGACTGGCAGATCCGCTGCGACACCCCGCCCGGCGCCCAGACCGAGCAATGCGCCCTGATCCAGAGCGTGGTGGCCGAAGACCGCTCCAATGCCGGCCTGACCGTGATCGTGCTCAAGACCGCCGACCAGAAGAGCCGGCTGATGCGCGTGGTCGCTCCGCTCGGGGTCCTCTTGCCCTCCGGCCTCGGGCTCAAGCTCGACAACCAGGACGTCGGCCGCGCTGGCTTCGTCCGCTGCCTGCCCAATGGCTGCGTCGCCGAGGTCGTGCTGGAAGACAAGCTGCTCGGCCAGCTCCGCAGCGCCAAGACCGCGACCTTCATCATCTTCGAGACGCCGGAAGAAGGCATCGGCTTCCCGCTCAGCCTGAACGGACTGGGTGAGGGCTATGACAAGCTGCCGTAGCAGCGGCTAACCTTGACAATCCTTTTGTTTCCGTAATGTGAGGCTTCGCGCTCTCGCGGAACCGATCCGAAACCATTATCTTGCCCCACATCCCCGGCTAATGGACGGACGCATGACCAATCCTGCCACGACCTCCCTGCTCGACCGTGCCAATCTCGACCGCGACCAGATTCGCAGCGAGGTCGCGCGTGGGCTATCCGGCGCCGACGACGGCGAGCTGTTCCTGGAATACAGCCAGACCGAAGCGCTGATGTTCGACAATGGGCGGCTGAAGCAGGCGACCTACGACACCTCGCAGGGTTTTGGCCTGCGCGCCGTCAAGGACGATGCGGTCGGCTACGCGCATTCCTCCGACGTCTCGCTGCCGGCGCTGATCCGCGCTGCCGATGCGGTTGCCGCCGTGCGCGGCGGCTACTCCGGCAGCTTCTCGGCGCCGCCGCCGCATACCAATGTCCGCCTCTATGGCGACGACAATCCGCTGGATGCGCCGGGCTTCGAGACCAAGGTCAAGCTGCTCGCCGAGATCGACGCTTACCTGCGCGACAAGGATCCGCGGGTGCGGCAGGTCAGCGTGAGTCTCGGCGCGACCTGGCAGGTCGTCGAGATCCTGCGGCCCGACGGTGAGAGCTATCGCGACATCCGTCCGCTGGTGCGCGTCAACATCTCCGTCGTCGCCGGCCAGGGCGACCGGCAGGAGAGCGGCAGCAAGGGTTATGGCGGCCGCGCCGGCTATGCCGAGTTCATCGAGAGCAGGAATTGGCGCGAGGCCGCCGACGGCGCGCTGCGCGAGGCGCTGGTCAATCTGGAGTCGATTCCGGCGCCCGCCGGCGAGATGGACGTCGTGCTCGGCGCCGGCTGGCCCGGCGTGATGCTGCATGAAGCGGTCGGCCACGGCCTCGAGGGCGACTTCAATCGCAAGAAGACATCTGCTTTTGCGGGCCTGATGGGCCAGCAGGTCGCGGCCAAGGGCGTCACCGTGGTCGACGACGGCACCATCGCCTCGCGCCGCGGCTCGCTGTCGATCGACGACGAGGGCACGCCGACCAATCGCACCGTGCTGATCGAGGACGGCATCCTGGTCGGCTACATGCAGGACCGCCAGAACGCACGGCTGATGAACATGAAGCCGACCGGCAACGGCCGTCGCCAGGGTTATGCCCATGTGCCGATGCCGCGCATGACCAACACCTACATGCTCGCCGGCGACCGCGATCCGGCCGAGATCATCGCCTCGGTTAAGAACGGCGTGTTCGCCGCGAATTTCGGCGGCGGACAGGTCGACATCACCTCGGGCAAATACGTGTTCCAGTGCACCGAGGCCTACAAGATCGAGAACGGCAAGATCGGGGCGCCCCTGAAAGGCGCCATGCTGATCGGCAACGGACCGACCGACCTGCATCGCATCCGCATGATCGGCAACGACCTCGCGCTCGACACCGGCATCGGCACCTGCGGCAAGAACGGCCAGGGCGTGCCTGTCGGCGTCGGCCAGCCGTCGCTGCTGATGGAACGCATCACCGTGGGTGGAACCGGCGCATGAGCGTTGAAGACAAGGTCACGGTCAGCCCCAAGCGCAAAAGCAGCGGCTGGGGCGGACAGATCGCTCAGCTCGCCGGCATCGTCGCCGCGGTCTTCATCGCCAAGGGCGCGCTCGCCGAGCCGTTCTACGTGCCGTCGGGCTCGATGGAGCCGACGCTCCTGATCGGTGATGCGCTGCTCGCCTCGAAATTCCCCTATGGCTACGGCACCTCGTCGCTGCCGATCCAGATCAGCCTGCCGGAGAGCGGCCGCGTGTTCGCGGAGACGCCGAAGCTCGGCGACGTCGTCGTCTTCCGCTGGCCCGGCGATCGCTCGCAGGCCTGGGTCAAGCGTGTCGTGGGTCTGCCCGGCGACCGCATCCAGATGCGGCAGGGCCAGCTCTTCATCAACGACCGTCCGGCCGAGCTGAAGCCCGACGGCATCGGTGCCGCCGAGAACGACCGTGGCGGCAGCGAGCCCGCCTATCGCTATGTCGAGACGCTGCCGAACGGCGTCTCGCATCTGATCTTCAAAATGCGCGACAGCGGTCCGCTCGACAACACGCCCGAGGTGACGGTCCCGGCCGGGCATCTGTTCGTGCTCGGCGACAACCGCGACAATTCCGCCGATAGCCGCGTGCCGCTGCGCTCCGGCGGCGTCGGCCTGCTGCCGATCGACAATCTGATCGGACGTGCGGACGCCGTGGTCGGCTCCTGGGACCTCGGCATGCGCAGCCAGCCGGTGTGGACCTGGCTGTCCGGATTCAGGCTGTCGCGGTTCTTCACCGCCGTGCACTGACCGGTCGCAGGTGAGCAAGGACGAATTCCTCGCGCTCGCCTTACGCAATCCGGTCAACGCCGCGATCCTCGACGAACTGCACCGGCTCGCGCTGCCGGATGCGTGGCTGGTGTCGGGATGCCTGGTGCAGACGGTATGGAACGTGCTCACGGGGCGCCCGATCGACCACGGCATCGCCGATTACGACGTGTTCTATTTCGGCGCCGACACATCGTGGGAGGCCGAGGACGCGGTGATCCGCACCCTCCATGCGCGCCTCGCGCATCTCGGCACCAAGATCGAGGTCCGCAACCAGGCCCGCGTGCACATGTGGTACCCGGCCAAGCACGGCCTGCCCTATCCGCCGCTGAGAAGCTCGAGGGAAGGCATCGACCGCTTCCTCACGCAGAACACGCAGGTCGGCGTCAGGCGCGCAAGCGATGGCCACGAAGTCTACGCACCGCGCGGGTTTGACGACATTGCGGCACTGATCGCGCGGCCAAATCCAGGACCGAATTTTTCCGCGGCGAACTACGAAGCGAAGGCTAAGCGCTGGAAAGCGCTGTGGCCGGAGATCACGGTGATCGCGGCGGAGTGAGGTGCCTCACGTGTCCCGTCTCTGCAGTGCGGCGCTGAAGAAGCGCCGCCATAGCGCGTCGAAGACGCGCGTAAACGCGCTGATGGCGTCCGGGGCACGAGTATGGATGCTACCGCACCACGCCCGACGTGAACCCCGCCTTCCTTCGCGGCGGCTTGATTTCCTTCTTCAGGAAGCAGCGCGCCTCGCGCCCGGTGTAGCCGGGGCGGGCATAGGTGAAGGCGCGGCATTTGTTGTCGGCGATGCAGGCGGCCTTGCACGCCTCGACGCTTTCGCCGTCCTTGAGCTCGAAATTGCGCAAGTCGCCGCCGGGACGGTCGATCGACGTCTCGACGCCTTCGACGCGCGGCTCGATCACGCCGGCGCCGCGCACCCCGGAGATACAGCAGCTACCCGGCACGCGGGCCGGCACGGTGTTCTTCAGCCAGCACACGGCCGAGCCGCCTTCGACATCGGGATAGTTGAAGCTCCAGGAGCGGCAACGGCGATCGCGCTCGCACAGCAGCGCGCAATCCTCGGGATCGCCGGAGGTGACGGGCGTACTGAAATAGTCGCCGCCGGGCCGGTCGAACGCCGTCTGGGCAAGCGCCGGCGCGCTCGCAAACGCAAGCGAAAGCAGCGTGACACATGCCGCGGCGCTGGCCATGATGGCCCCGGACAGGCGGCCCTTCCACATCGGAACAGCTTTCGAATTATTGACGACGCTCAGGTTTTTCAGCCGGTCATTTGATCGCCGCAAACCTGTATGGGCGATGAACGGCTGAATCCTGGGTGCCCGGCTGCAGAGTCTAGAACGCGTATTCTGCGTAGGCCGGTTCCACCGAGCCCTTCCAGGGTCCGTTGAATTTATCCAGCATCTCCTCGGCCGGCGTCCGGCCGGAATCGATGATGCGATCGAGCGGCTCGAGATGCCGGGTTTCGTCGCGGCCGAGTTGATCGATCCGGCCGCGCCGGCGCAGGCCGGCATGGGCAAGAACGAGGCATTCCTTGGCGATCTCGAACAGATAGCGGTCTTTGATCCGCGCCTTGAAGCCCATGCGCGGCACGTCGTCGCGCAAGGCCTGGCGTTCATGCGCGCTCCAGTGCTTGACGATCTCCCAGGCGGCATCGAGCGAGGCATCGTCGTAGAGCAGCCCGACCCAGAACGCCGGCAGCGCCGGCAAGCGGCCCCACGGGCCGCCATCCGAGCCGCGCATCTCGAGATAGCGCTTGAGCCGCACTTCCGGGAAGATCGTCGAGAGGTGGTTGGCCCAGTCCGACAAGGTCGGACGCTCGCCGGGAAGGTTGTTGTTGCGGCCGTCGAAGAAGGCGCGGAACGAGGAGCCCGAGACGTCAATGTACTCCTCGCCGCGCTTGACGAAATACATGGGCACGTCCAGCGCATAATCGACATAGCGCTCGAACCCCATGCCGTCCTCGAACGCCCACGGCATCATGCCCGCGCGCGCATTGTCGGTGTCGCGCCAGATCTCGGACCGGAACGAGAGGAAGCCGTTCGGCCTGCCCTCGGTGAACGGTGAATTAGCGAACAGTGCAGTTGCGACCGGCTGAAGCGCGAGCGAGACGCGCAGCTTCTTGACCATGTCGGCTTCGGAGGAGAAGTCGAGATTGGTCTGCACCGTGCAGGTCCGGTACATCATGTCGAGGCCGTATTGACCGACCTTCGGCATGTAATTGGTCATGATCTTGTAGCGGCCCTTGGGCATCACCGGGATATCGGCGCGCGACCAGGACGGCGTCATGCCGAGGCCGAGGAAGCCGATGCCGAGCGGCGTTGCGATCTCGCGCACCTGCGCCAAGTGCGCCATCAGCTCGCTCTGGGTCTGGTGCACGTTCTCGACCGGCGCGCCGGACAGCTCGAACTGTCCGCCGGGCTCGAGCGAGATGGCGCCGCCGCCGGTGACGTCGTAGAGGCCGATGATGTTGCCCTGCTCCATGATCGGCTCCCAGCCGAGCAGGAGCTTCATGCCTTCGAGCAGCGCGCCGATGCCGCGCGCGCCCTCGTAAGGCACCGGACGATGGCCGTCGAGCGTGAACGGCGTTTTCTCGTGCTCGGTGCCCATGCGGAACTCGGACGGGTCCTTGCAGCCTGCCTCAAACCACGCGACGAGCTCGTCGCGTGATTGCAGCGGCGTCATGTCGATCTGGTCTCGCGCCATATCAAACTCTAATCAAAAGCGCTTCGACCGAACGCGCGCGGGTGACAGGGACGGCCCGCGAACCCACCGGTTGCACGGGCGAGCGGGATTGCCGCGCGATCATCGCGACGGCATGGTTTCGTTGGCGGCCGCGGGCGGCAGTTTCATCTCGCCGCACGAGCAGCCCAGGCGATCGAGCAGATTGCTGAGCTTGACGGCGTCGGCGTCCGACAGTTTCGAACCGACATATTTCTCGATCGCGGCCGAATAGGCGCCCCACATCCGCTTCTGCAGCTCGCGGCCGGCT
The DNA here is from genome assembly GCF_020194055.1 of Bradyrhizobium sp. NBAIM03. NCBI lineage: Bacteria > Pseudomonadati > Pseudomonadota > Alphaproteobacteria > Hyphomicrobiales > Nitrobacteraceae > Bradyrhizobium > Bradyrhizobium sp. NBAIM03. The sequence goes on from NZ_JADYVS010000007.1 coordinate 134,143, forward strand.
TCGGTGATCTCGACGAACTGGCCGCGCTTGTCGATCTTGCATTCGCGCCGCGAGGCGAGGCCCTCGTCGACCAAGCGATCGATCAGGCGCGAGGTCGAATATTGCGGGATCAGCATCTGCCGCTCGAGCTCGACCGGCCGCAGCTCGCCCGAGGGCGCCCGCGACAGTTCGAGCAGCGCGTCATACCAGGCCAGCGGTGGGAAGCCGGCCTTCTTCAAGTCCTGCTCGACGCAATCGAGCACGCGGCTCTGCACCCGCATCAGGCGGATCCAGGCGGCGGTTGCCTCGGTCGATGGTTTGCGTTTCATGGTCCCGCTCAAGCTCGTTGCCCGTCTCTTACTCCATTCGATGCACCTGCATCAATCTTGACTATTTCAAGCAGGTGCATGTAGTCGTTCTTTCGGCCGAGCCAAGCGTCAGGGGAAGGAAATTCCTCGAAACCGGATGGTTTCCCCGGTGTGTGCCCGCCGTCCCCGCCTCGTGCTCCTGGAGGCCAGCCCGCTCTGTGGCCTGGTCGAGGTCGATAGCGGCGCAAAGAAGCCCGAAATGGTGAGGATTATCTGAAGTTGGGGCCTCCTTCGGGCCAAGTCCCTGCGCTGGGCCTCGACGGCAATCAGATCGTGACGGAAGGCCAAGTGATTGTCCAGATGATCGCCGGTCAGCTCTGGTCCGCCGTTCGCGAAGCGTGACGGGCGGGGTCGACGAAGAGCCGGACCGATGATTCGGCTCTTTGCTTGCGTCATTCGCTAATCCGATGATTCGCGATGCGCTGACGGGGATTTTACGAGCATTGTCCGGGTTAACAATAACTCCGCCTTTTGCGCTCCGCGGACGTCGCCATCCTTGTGAGAGCAATCCTCCTGTGCCTCAACTTCAGCGCGGGACAGGACGCTAACCGTCGGACCGGAAAGCTATTGTGACGACTGTAATCCTCCTCCTGCTCGCGAGCGCAATCACCGGCTTGGCGACGGGTCTATTCTTCCGAGTCTGGACTCTATTGCTGGTCTCGCCGGCGACTGCGATCCTTGCCGCGACGGTGCTTCAGACCTCGGGCTTTGGATTCTGGACGGGCGTTCCAATCGTCGTCGGCTGCCTGATTGCCGGCCAGGTCGCCTATTTGGCGGCGACGTTCTACGTGCACAGAGGTGAGCTTTCAGTGCAGGACGAGATCGACGGCGAACCAGGCAAGCACGGCCAGCGCAACATCAAAGACGAGGACGAGTAAGACCAGGCCGACCCACGAAGGAATTTTTCTGCGCCACCGGAGGAGCCTGCGGCGGCGCCACGGCCGATCCAGCAGCAACAAGGGGGCGTATCTTACCGCAACGCCGGCTGCGCTGTCTTGAGACACCGTGGGGATCATTGCGGGACACCTTCAATGTCGATGGGCCATCCGGCGGATCATCAGCAAGAGCGGTGCCAGGGCGAAGCGAGCGTGGCCGGGGTGGAGGATTGGGTGCTGGGGTGAGACGAAAGCGCATCAATCGATGTGACAAGGCTCAAGGCAGAGCGCCCAAGCGATGATCCAGCCCTTCCTTTTGTGAACCATCTGATCCGCGGCGACGTCGAAGGAGCATCTCCAGGAGACAATTGCCTCCATGAACATGATCGTCCTCATGACCGCCGCCGGCGCGCCGCTCGCGATGCTCGGACTCTCGACGCCGGTCGCGTCGCAGCGCAATTGCATCTTCATGATCCATCCGCAGATCACCTCGGCCGTGTTCGAGAGCAGAGAAGGAAAGATCGTCTTTCCGAACCGGCCGACCGAATATCCCTGCCGCTACGCCAGGACGAAGAGCGGCGCGGACGTCGCCTTCACCAACCAGAATGGCTGGCGTTTCGAGGTGCGCATCGGCCGCGGCGACGAAGGCAGCTGGAAGGCCCGTCTCGACGACGATGTCGTCGGAGGGCGCGCCTTCTCGCCGTTCGGCGACGGAAAATGAAAAAGGCCGGATCGACGATCCGGCCTTTTGTTTCTGCGTAACCTCTTCCGTCAGGCCGCCGCCTTCTTCGGCGCGAAGCGGCCGTAGAAGGTCTCGCCCTTCGCGGCCATCTCTTCCAAGAGCTTCGGCGGGGTGAAGCGCGAGCCGTATTTCGCCTCCAGCTTGTGGCAGAGCTCGACGAACTTCTTCGTGCCCATGAAGTCGATGTAGGACAGCGTGCCCCCGGTGAACGGCGCGAAGCCGAAGCCGAGGATCGAGCCGACATCGGCCTCGCGCGGATCGGTGATGACGTGGTCCTCAACGGTGCGCGCAGCTTCCACCGCCTGCACCACCAGGAAGCGCTGCTTCAGCTCCTCGATATCGAGCGTATCGGGATCGAGCTGCTTCGGCTGCAAGGCCGAGAGGCCCGGCCACAGGCTCTTCTGGCCCTTGCCCTTCTCGGGGTAATCGTAGAAGCCCTTGCTGTTCTTGCGGCCGAGCCGGCCCTGCTTCTCGACCATCTCCACCATCAGCTTCTTCTGCTCGGGATTGATCGCGTTGGGGCCGAGATCGGCTTCGGTCGCCTTCATGATCTTGAGACCGAGATCGAGCGCGACCTCGTCCGAGAGCGAGAGCGGGCCGACCGGCATGCCGGCCATCTTGGCGCAGTTCTCGATCATCGCGGGCGGCACGCCCTCCAGGAACATCTCGTTGCCTTCGGCGACGTAGCGGCCGACGCAGCGATTGGCGAAGAAGCCTCTGGAGTCGTTGACCACGATCGGCGTCTTGCCGATCTGGCGGACGTAGTCGAGCGCGGTCGCGAGCGCGACGTCGCCGGTGTTCTTGCCGAGGATGATCTCGACCAGCATCATCTTCTCGACCGGCGAGAAGAAGTGAATGCCGATGAACTTCCCCTGATCCTTAAAACTCTCGGCCAGCGAGGTGATCGGCAGCGTCGAAGTGTTGGAGGCGAAGATCACATCAGGCTTCAGATATTGCTGCGCCTTGGCAAAAGTCTCCGCCTTGACCTTGCGGTCCTCGAACACGGCCTCGATGACGAGGTCGACGTCCTTCAGCGCGGCGTAGTCCGCGGTCGGCGTGATGCGCGCGAGCAGCGCTTCGGCGTCCGCGGGCTTGGCGCGGCCCTTCTTGATCTGCTCCTCGATCACCTTCTGGGCATGCGCCTTGCCCTTGTCGGCGCTCTCCTGGTCGCGATCGATCAGGACGACGTCGAGGCCGGCGCGGGCCGAGACATAGCCGACGCTCGCGCCCATGAAGCCGGCGCCGATCACGGCGATCTTCTTCACCTTGGTCGCGGGCACATCCTTGGGACGGCGCGCGCCCTTGTTGAGCTCCTGCATCGACAGGAACAGGCTGCGGATCATCGCAGCCGCTTCCTTGGAGCGCAGCACCGAGGTGAAATAGCGCGACTCCACCCGCAGCGCGGCGTCGATCGGCAGCTGCAGGCCCTCATAGACGCAGCTCATGATCGCCCGCGCGGCCGGGTAATTGTCGTAGGTCTCGCGGCGATAGATCGCGTTGCCGGCCGGGAACATCATCATGCCGGCCTTGGAGAACACCGGGCCGCCGGGCAGCTTGAAGCCCTTCTCGTCCCACGGCGCGACGGCCTTGCCGCCGCCCTTGATCCAGTCCTTGGCGGCTTTGATGAGGTCGGCTGCGGGCACGATGGCGTGAATCAAATTCAGCGCCTTGGCCTTGTCGACCGTGACGGGGTCGCCCTTGAGCAGGATGGTCATGGCGTCCTGCGGCGGCACCAGGCGCGGCACGCGCTGCGTGCCGCCGGCGCCGGGGAATAGGCCGACCTTGACCTCGGGCAGGCCGAGGCGCGTCTTGGGATTCTCCGCCGCGACGCGATAATGGCAGCACAGCGTGATCTCGAAGCCGCCGCCGAGCGCGAGCCCGTTGATCGCCGCCGCCCACGGCTTGCCTGAGGTTTCGATTCCGCGCAGCACCTGCGAGAAGCGCCGGCTCTGGTCGAACAGCATCTGGTTCGCCGCGATCTCGCCCTGCTCCTTGAAAACCTTCGCATAGGCCTGGTTCATGCCTTCGAGCATGGACAGATCGGCGCCGGCGCAGAACGCTTCCTTGGCGGAGGTGATGACGATGCCCTTCACCGCGGCATCCGCCGTGGTCGCCTTGACGATCGCCTCGAGCTCGTTGGTCGAGGTCTCGTCGAGCACGTTCATGGAGCGGCCCGGGATGTCCCAGGTGACGAGCGCGATGCCGTCCGAATCGGTCTCAACCTTGAAGTTCTTGTACGACATGTTGGTTGCTCCTCAACCCTTAGACGCGCTCGATGATGGTCGCGGTGCCCATGCCGCCACCGATGCACAGCGTGACGAGGGCGGTGGACTTGTTGGTGCGCTCGAGCTCGTCGAGCACGGTGCCGAGGATCATCGCTCCGGTCGCCCCGAGCGGGTGGCCGAGCGCGATCGCGCCGCCATTGACGTTGATCTTGGCATTGTCGATGTCGAAGGCCTGGATGTAGCGCAGCACGACCGAGGCGAAAGCCTCGTTCAGCTCGAACAGGTCGATGTCCGACTTCTTCATGCCGGAGCGCGCGAACAGCTTCTCGGTGACGTCGACCGGACCGGTCAGCATCATCGCCGGCTCCGAGCCGATGTTGGCGAATGCGCGGATCTTGGCGCGCGGCTTCAGGCCGTACTTGCTGCCAGCTTCCTTGCTGCCGAGCAGCACGGCGCCGGCGCCGTCGACGATGCCCGAGGAATTGCCGGCATGGTGCACGTAATTGACGCGCTCGATCTCCGGGTGCGACTGGATCGCGACACCGTCGAAGCCGCCCATCTGCGCCATCATCGTGAACGACGGCTGCAGCTGCGCCAGCGACTGCATCGTCGTCGAGGGGCGCATGTGCTCGTCCTTGGCGAGAATGGTGAGGCCGTTGATGTCCTTCACCGGCACCACGGATTTGTTGAAGCGGCCTTCGTCCCAGGCCTTGCCGGCGCGCTGCTGGCTCTGCACGGCGTAGGCGTCGACGTCGTCGCGCGAGAAGCCGTATTTGGTGGCGATCAGATCGGCCGACACGCCCTGCGGCATGAAGTAGGCCGGCACCGCCATCGAGGGATCCATCGGCCAGGCCCCGCCGGAGGCGCCGATGCCGACGCGGCTCATCGACTCGGCGCCGCCGCCGATCACGAGCTCATGCTGGCCGCTCATGATCTGCGCCGCTGCGAAGTTCACGGCATCGAGGCCGGAGGCGCAGAAGCGGCTGATCTGCACGCCGGGCACGGCCTCGCCGAGGCCGGCCTTCAGCGCCGCGAAGCGCGCGATGTCGGAGCCGGCTTCGCCAACCGGATCGACCACGCCGAGCACGACGTCATCGACCGAATCCTCAGGCAAATTGTTGCGGTCCTTCAGCGCCTTCAGCGGCACGGTCGCAAGCGCGAGCGCGGTGACTTCGTGCAGCGCGCCGTCCGGCTTGCCGCGGCCGCGCGGGGTGCGAACGTGGTCGTAGATGAATGCCTCAGGCATGACGCCCTCCTGATGTGATGTTCGGTACGATTGGGAGCAGGCAGCGGAAGCAGGCTCAGAACGCTTCCGCCGGCAGTTCCATGATGGTGGCGCAGCCGGCCTGGATGCGCGCGAGATTGGCGGCGGTCTCCGGCAGCATCCGCTCCATGAAGAAGCGGCCGGTGACGAGTTTTGTGGAGAGATAGGGCGTCGCCCCGCTCTCGGCAATCTTGGCATTCGTCACCTTGGCCATCCGCGCCCACATGTAGCCGAGCGCGACGAAGCCGAAGAGATGCAGGTAATCGGTTGCGGCGGCACCGGCATTGTCGGGCTTTGCCATCGCGTTCTGCATCAGCCAAGTCGTCGCCTGCTGCAGATGGCCGAGCGAGGTCGAGAGCGGCGTGATGAAGGGCTTCAGCGCCTCGTCGCCGCCGTTCTCCTTGGCGAACGCCATGACCTCGCCGAAGAAGGCCATGATGGCGCGGCCGCCGTCGCGCGGCAGCTTGCGGCCGACGAGGTCGAGCGCCTGGATGCCGTTGGCGCCTTCATAGATCATGGCGATGCGCGCATCGCGCACGAACTGCTCCATGCCCTGCTCGGCGATGTAGCCGTGGCCGCCATACATCTGCTGCGCCTGCACCGCGTTGGCGAAACCATAGTCAGTGAGGAAGCCCTTCAACACCGGCGTCATCAGACCCATGTGGTCGTCGGCGGCCTGGCGGTCCTTGGGGTCTTCGGAGCGGTGGGCGACGTCGCTCTTCAGCGCGGTCCACATCACGAAGGCTCGCGCGGCCTCGTTGAACGCGCGGATCGAGAGCAGCGTGCGGCGCACGTCGGGATGCACGATGATCGGGTCGGCCGGCTTGTCCGGCGCCTTGACGCCTGACAGCGCGCGGCCCTGGATGCGCTCGCGGGCATAGGCGACCGCGTTCTGATAGGCGACCTCGGACTGCGCGAGGCCCTGCACGGCGACGCCGAGCCGGGCCTCGTTCATCATCACGAACATGCCCTGCATGCCCTTGTTCTCTTCGCCGATCAGCCAGCCGGTGGCGTTGTCGTAGTTCATCACGCAGGTCGAATTGCCGTGGATGCCCATCTTGTGCTCGATCGAGCCGCAGACGACGCCGTTGCGCGCGCCCACCGAACCGTCGGCGTTGACGAGGAACTTCGGCACCACGAACAGCGACACGCCCTTGATGCCGGCTGGCGCGCCCTCGATGCGGGCGAGCACGAGGTGGATGATGTTGTCGGCGAGATCATGCTCACCGGCCGAGATGAAGATCTTGGTGCCCGTGATCTTGAAGCTGCCATCCGCCTGCCGCACTGCCTTGGTGCGGAGCATGCCGAGATCGGTGCCGCAATGCGGCTCGGTGAGGTTCATGGTGCCGGTCCATTCGCCGGCCACCATCTTCGGCACGTAGGTCTTCTTCTGCTCGGGCGTGCCGTGCACCAAGAGCGCCGCGGTCGCGCCCATGGTGAGGCCGCCATACATCGAGAACGCCATGTTGGCGGAGATCTGGAATTCATTGACCGCCTGGCTCAGCGTCACCGGCAGGCCCTGGCCGCCATATTCGGTCGGCGCCGACAGGCCGAGCCAGCCGCCCTCGGCGACCTGCTTGAACGCCTCCTTGAACCCCTTCGGCGTGGCGACGCTGCCATCATCCGCGCGCTTGCAGCCTTCGAGATCGCCGACGCGGTTGAGCGGCTGCAGCACCTCTTCGGCGAGCTTGGCGGCTTCGCCGAGGATGGCCTCGCGCACGTCGCTGGACGCATCGGAGAAGCCGGCGAGATTGTCGTAGCGATCGATCTGGAAGACGTCGTTGAGCAGGAAGTTCACGTCTTCGACGGGGGCTTTATAGATCGGCATGGTGGTCTCCCGGCATGGGGCTTGAGGAGGATGTTGGGCTTATGATTGGGCGGCGGCAAGCTGCTCCGCCATCAGGCGGTGCAGCATGTTGATCGCCTTGAGCGGACGCACCATCACCTTGAAGTGGGTGATGCGCCCCTCGCTATCGAAGCTGATGATGTCGACGCCATTGATCTCGATGCCGTCGATGACATTCTTGAATTCGAGCACCGCGCCATTGTCGCTGCGCCACTCGCCGACATAGGTGAAGCCGGGGCCGCCGAGCACTTTCTCGGCGCTGGAGAGGTATTTGAAGGTGATGTCGCGGCCGCGCTGCGGCGTATGCACGACCGGGCTTTCGAACACGGCGTCGGGATGCAGGAGGTCCCAGAGCGCGGCGCGGTCGTGAGACTTCATGTAGGCGTACCAGGAATCGAGGCCGGTCATTGTCGGGTGCCTCCCTCAAGGCCAGGGCAAAAGTGCGAAAACAACCCCATGCACAGTAGCGAGGAGATTGATTTCACTTGATTATTCAGTCGGGCCTCTGGCCCGCCTGCACGCTGCCTCATATGCACATTGACGCATATGCGCCGATGCGCATAAAGTCAAGCAGCTTGGTCAAACCTAAAGAAGGGGGCCAGTCATGGCACTGGGCGACGCAATCCTCGCATGCCTGACGGAACGCCCGATGACGGGCTACGAACTCGCCAAGACGTTCGATTCCTCGATCGGCTTCTTCTGGAAGGCCGACCATCAGCAGATCTACCGCGAGCTCTCCAAGCTGCGCGACCGCGGCTACATCCAGGGCCGCGAGGTGGTGCAGTCGGGCAAGCCCAATAAACTGATCTATACGCTGACTCCCGAGGGCCGAACAGCACTGCGGCACTGGGCCGCGCGGCCAAGCACGCCGCCCTCGATCAAGGACGACCTCCTGGTGCGGCTGCATGCGCTCGACAGCATCGACATCGAGCCCATGCGCACCGACCTGATGGCCCGCCTGGAGCACCACCGCGACCGCCACGCCAATTACGAGCGCATCCTGAAGAAGCGCTTTCCCGACGGCACGGCGGAGGGACGGCTCGATCTCGGCAATCTGCTGCTGCTCCAGCTCGGCGCCCGCCACGAGCAGATGGTGGCCGACTTCTGCGAGGAGGCGCTGGAAGCGCTGTCGGCGATGAGCGGCAAGGCGACGGTGGTACCGCTGGAGGATGGCAAGCGCGAGAAGGGCTGAGGGCGCCGACGTTACGCGAGCCCTTTCCGCCTCCTCGCTGTCATCGCCCGCGAAGGCGGGCGATCCAGTATTCCAGAGACGGCGCGGCTAGAGCCGAGGAGCCGCTGCGTACTGGATGCCCCGCCTTCGCGGGGCATGACACCGGTTTGTTTCGGGACCGGATGAGCGACACAACACCGCCCCCCAGTTCCCGCCGCCCAACTTTAAGACAGCGGCTCCGCATTCCTTAACTCGTTATTTACCGTAACAGGAAAAAGTCGGTTTTCGAGGCAGACGACCCGCGCCAAATTCGATTGTCTTTGCAACCGGCACGCGTGGGGAAGCTGGAGGCGCCGGGGTGGGGTGCCGAAGTCGGAACCGGACAGAGTCATGAATTCGCGCGTATCGTGGAGTGTCGACGGCATCGATCCATCCGTCCGGGAGCGGGCCGAGGCTGCTGCGCGCCGTGCCGGCATGTCGCTCAACGATTGGCTGAACTCCACGCTCGGCGATACTGCCCCGCCCAACTTCCGCGGATCCTACGATCAGCGTCCGCAGCACGTGCCGAGCCAAGGACCGAGTCAGGAGAGCCGCGAAGTCGCCGACATCCACCAGCGGCTCGACGCGATCACCCAGCAGATCGAGCGGATCTCGAAACCCGCGCCGCGCCAAGACTCCTCAAGACAAGACGTCTCAAGACAAGACTCCTCACGACCAGACGTCTCGCGTGAGCAGGGCGTCGCGCGCCAGCTCAACGATGCGATCTCGCGGCTCGACGCGCGCCTGTCGCAGATCTCCCGTCCACAGCGGCAAGCGCCGCAGCCGCAGGCCCCTCGCCCCACCCCGGCCGAGACGCGCCAGCGCCAGGCCGATGCCGTCGAGCGCGCCGCCGCGCAGGTCTATCGCGGCTCACCACCCCTGAGCCCGGCTTCGTTCGACGTCGCGGTCGCCGAGATCACCGCGCGCCAGAGCGAGCTCGACGGCTTTGCGCCGCGGCAGATGCCGCCGCGTGCCGCGCCGCCGCTTGCGCCAACGGCTCCTTGCGCGCCGCCGATGGCGCCGCCCGCCCCTAACTATGCGCCGCCGCCACCGCAGCCGGGGCCGGATTTCTCCGCGCTCGAGCGCCATCTGCTCAAGATCACGAGCCAGATCGAATCGCTGCAGCGGCCTGACAATACCGAGCAGGCCATCAACGCCTTCCGCAGCGAGCTGGCCGAAATCCGCGCCGCCATCACCGAGGCGATGCCGCGGCGCGCGATCGAATCGATCGAGAACGAGATCCGCTCGCTGCATCGCCGGATCGACGAGACCCGCTCCAACGGCACCGACGGGCAGGTTCTTGCCGGCATCGAGCGCGCACTGTCCGACATCAAGCAGGTGCTGCGCACACTGACGCCGGCCGAGCAGCTCACCGGCTACGACGAGGCGATCCGCAATCTCGGCGCCAAGCTCGACCTGATCCTGCGCGCCAATGACGATCCCTCAACCGTGCAGCAGCTCGAAGGCGCGATCGCGGCGCTGCGCGCCATCGTCTCCAACGTCGCCTCCAACGAGGCGCTGGCACGGCTATCCGAAGACGTACAGCTGCTGTCGTCCAAGGTCGACCAGATCACCCGCGCCTCCGGCCATGGCGACAGCTTCGCGGCGCTGGAGCAGCGCATCGCGGCGCTCACGGCGGCGCTGGAAACCCGCGAGCGGCCGCAGCCGTCCGAGAGCACCGAGCATCTCGAAGCTGCGATCCGCGCGCTGTCGGACCGTTTCGACCGCATGCAGGTCGGCAACGATTCCGCCTCGACCTTCGCCCATCTCGAGCAGCGTGTTTCCTATCTCCTGGAGCGGATCGAGGCCGCCGCCGATCCGCGCAACGGCAATTTGAGCCGCGTCGAGGACGGGCTGCACGACATCCTCAGGCACCTGGAACGGCAGCAGGCGACCTATGCGGCCCTCGCCGAGAGCCGCAGCTCCGCGCCGCCGCCCGATTCCGGCATGGTCGACCTCGTCAAGCGCGAGCTCTCCGACATCCGCTTCAGTCAGGCCGAGACCAACCGGCACACCCAGGACTCGCTCGAGGCCGTCCACAGCGCGCTCGGTCACGTCGTCGATCGCCTCTCGATGATCGAGGGCGATCTGCGCGCGGTGCGCACCGCGCCGCCTCCCCCCGCCCCACAGACGATGTCGATGCCGATGGCGGCGGCGATGGAGCCGGCGCCGATGGCGCGCGAGCCGCGGCCGCAACCGCCAGCACAGCCGCCGAAATACGATCCGAAGCCCGAGCTGCCCAATCCAGCTGCCGCGCAGGCGCCGCCGGCTGCCTTCGTCGCCGCACCGCGCGAGTTCCACGCCGCCACCCCCGCCGCGCCGCCGCCCGTGCCGGCGGCGCCGCCGGTCCCGCCGCGCGCGGTCAGCGAGATCCTGGAGCCGCACACGGCGCGCGCTGCACTCGCGCCGGAACTGCCGCCGGATCACCCGCTCGAGCCGGGCACACGGCCGGGCGGGCGCGTCGCCACGCCGTCGGAGCGCATCGCCGCCTCCGAGGACGCGATCAGCGGAATTGCCGCCGCGCCGAAGGAGCCGGTGTCGTCGTCGAGCTTCATCGCCGCCGCCCGCCGCGCGGCGCAAGCCGCCGCCGCACAGCCGCCCGAGAAGCCGGCCCGCGGCGCCAAGGCCGCGATCGCCCGCGCCAAGGAGAAGGGCCAGGAAGGCGGCTCGACCATCACCTCGAAGATCCGCTCGCTGCTGGTCGGCGCGAGCGTGGTCGTGATCGTGCTCGGCACCTTCAAGATGGCGATGAACCTGCTCGAAGGCGGCAGCTCGTCACCGACGCCGCAGGCGATGCAAAACATCCCGAGCGAGCCGGCGCCGCAGCCGGCGCCGCCGCCGGTCGAGACCAAGCCAGCCGCGCCCGAGCAGATCACCCCGTCGATGACGTCGCCGACACCGATCGGACGGCAATCGCAGAACAATGCCGCGCCGGCGCCTCTTCCCGGTTCCGGCAGCTCGGCCTCGGTTGAAATCCCGCAAGCGCCTGCCGCGGCGATGCCGCCGGCCTCAAGCGACGTCACCGGCGCGCTGTCGGGCACGAGTCGCGCCAAGCTCGGCGTCGTCCAGGTGCCGCCGAGCGAGAAGCTGCCTGACGGCATCGGCGGCCCAGCCTTGCGCAGCGCCGCGATGAAGGGCGATGCGACCGCGGCCTACGAGATCGGCGTGCGCTTTGCCGAAGGCAAGGGCGTCGCCACGAATTACGACGAAGCGGCGAAGTGGTACGACCGCGCGGCGCAGGCCGGGGTCGTCCCTGCAATCTTCCGCCTCGGCACGCTCTACGAAAAGGGCCTAGGGGTGAAGAAGGACGCGGACATCGCGCGCCGCTACTACACCCAGGCCGCCGAGCGCGGCAACGCCAAGGCGATGCACAATCTCGCCGTGCTCGATGCCGACGGCGGCGGTCGCGGCGCCAATTACAAGAGCGCGGCGCAGTGGTTCCGGAAAGCGGCCGATCGCGGCGTCGCCGACAGCCAGTTCAACCTCGGCATCCTCTATGCCCGCGGCATCGGCGTCGAGCAGAACCTCGCCGAATCCTACAAATGGTTCAGCTTAGCTGCCGCCCAGGGCGATGCGGATGCCGCCGGCAAGCGCGACGATGTCGCCAAGCGCCTCGACCCGCAATCGCTGGCGGCCGCCAAGCTCGCGATCCAGACCTTCAGCGCCGAGCCGCAGCCCGACGATGCCGTCAACGTTGCGACCCCGAACGGCGGCTGGGACAGCGCACCGCAGGCCAGCGCGAAGCCGGCCCCCAAGCAAGTGGCGACGAAACGCTCGGCCTCAGCGGCGCATTGAGCCGCATCGCATTCGATCCAACGCTGAGACACCCCGACCCTCTCCGCAAGCGCATGGCTACCGCATATGACCTGTGGCGGCGGCTGCGCGCACGCCTCGTCCTTCGAGACGGCGCTAACGCGCCTCCTCAGGATGAGGCTAATCAGCATCAGTGCTCGTTGAAACCGCTGCCGCGCACTCCGCCCTCATCCTGAGGAGCCCGCCCAAAGCGGGCGTCTCGAAGGATGGCCGCAGGAAAAAGCTCCCAAATACGATAGCCCTGCGCAACCGGGAGACGGCTGGGGGTATTAGCTCGCAGCTTTTGCATTCTGCCGGGAAATCGCTATTTTCCGCGGCCCGGAGGCCCCTGATGTCCGTTATTGATCTAGCCGCAAACCCGAGCGAGTTGCGTGCGCTCGCCGAACAATCCAACGCCTGGCCGTTCGAGCAGGCGAAGGCCATTGTCGCGCGGCTGAAGAAAAGCCCGAAGGACGAGGTGCTGTTCGAGACCGGCTATGGTCCGTCCGGCCTGCCGCATATCGGCACGTTCGGCGAGGTGGCGCGCACCTCGATGGTGCGCCACGCCTTCCGCGTGCTCACCCAGGACAAGGTCAAGACGCGCCTTTTGGCGTTCTCCGACGATATGGACGGCTTCCGCAAGGTGCCCGACAACGTTCCGAACAAGGAGATGCTGGCCGCTCATATCGGCAAGCCGCTGACGCGGGTGCCGGATCCGTTCTCCAACGAGTACCCGTCGTTCGGCGCGCACAATAACGCGCGCTTGCGCGCGTTTCTGGATCATTTCGGCTTCGACTACGAGTTCGCGAGCTCGACGGACTATTATACGTCGGGCCGCTTCGATGCGACGCTGCTGAAGATGCTCGCCGCCTACGACAAGATCATGGCGATCATCCTGCCGACGCTGGGCCCGGATCGCCGCGCGACCTATTCGCCGTTCCTGCCCATCAGCAAGACCACGGGCGTCGTGCTGCAGGTGCCGATGATCCGCCGCGACGTCGCGGCGGGCACGGTGACCTACGTCGATCCCGATACCAACCAGGAAGTTGAAACGCCCGTCACCGGCGGCAACGTCAAGTGCCAGTGGAAGGCCGACTGGGCGATGCGCTGGGTCGCGCTCGGCGTCGACTACGAGATGGCGGGCAAGGACCTGATCGATTCCGTGAAGCTGTCCGGCGCGATCGCCAGAGCGCTCGGCGCCACGCCGCCCGAAGGCTTCAACTACGAGCTCTTCCTCGACGAGAAGGGCCAGAAGATCTCGAAGTCGAAGGGCAACGGCCTGACCATCGACGAATGGCTGCGCTACGCCTCACCGGAATCGCTCTCGTTGTTCATGTACCGCGAGCCGAAGGCGGCCAAGCGGCTGTATTTCGACGTCATCCCGCGTAACGTCGACGACTACCAGCAATTCCTCGACGGCTTTCCGAAGCAGGACGGCAAGCAGCAGCTCGGCAATCCGGTCTGGCACATCCACAACGGCAAGCCGCCGACGGGCGACATGCCCGTCACCTTCCAGCTGCTCCTGACGCTGGTGTCGTCGTCGAACGCGGAGAACGCCGAGACGCTGTGGGGCTTCATCGGCCGCTATCGGCCCGGCGTGAGTCCGCAGACGCATCCGAAGCTGGATGCGATGGTCGGCTATGCCATCAACTATTATCGCGACTTCGTCGCGCCGACGAAGCAGTTCCGCGTACCCACGGACAGCGAGCGCGCCGCGCTGCAGGATTTGCGCGATGCGCTGTCGCAGCTGGCGCAGGACGCATCCGCCGAGGACATCCAGAACGTCGTCTACGAGATCGGCCGCCGCGAGCCGTTCCTCGACCAGGTCAAGAAGGGCAAGGACGGCCGCCCCGGCGTGACGCTGGACTGGTTCAACATGCTCTACCAGGTCCTGCTCGGCCAGGAGAAGGGCCCGCGCTTCGGCTCCTTCGTCGCGGTCTACGGCGTGCAGAACGCGGTCAACATGATCGACGGCGCCCTGGCGAGGAGTGCGTGAGCGGCGCCATCACTGGCTCGCCCAGAGGATCCGCGCAACCCAGGCGACATCGCTCGCCGCGACCGTTCGCGCCTCCTGTGACGCATCGAGGGGCGCCAAGTCCAGGGTCTTTGCCGTGCGGCGCTTCAGGGTCGCAATCGTGATCTCGTCCGTCTTGATCTTGACCACCACGCGATCACCCTTGCGGATCGGCGCCGCAGGCGAGACCAGGATGATGTCACCGTCGCGATAGGCAGGCAGTAGCGCAGCGCCGGAAATCTCCAGCGCAAAGACTTGACCGTCCTCTCCGATCGGAAGCGCGATCTCGGTCCAGCCCCTGCCGGTTGGAAGACCGGCTTCATCGAAGGCGCCGCTCATTCCGGCCTGTGCAAAGCCGAGCAGCGGCACCGAGCCGCGGCCGCTTCCACCGTCGTCATCAATCAGCTTCGCAAAGCTGTCGATCGAGGCGTCGGCCGCGGCCAGCGCCTTTGCGATCGATTCGGTCGAGGGCCAGCGCTCGCGGCCGTCGGCGGTGACGCGCTTGGACCTGTTGAACGTCGTGGGGTCGAGCCCGGCACGCTTGGCAAGGCCGGACGGCGACAATCCGGCGCGCGCCGCCAGCCGGTCCAGCGCGGCCCAGATCTGGTCGTGAGTCAGCATCCTCTGCGCTTTGGCCTGTCTGACCATGGAAGGTCCAGCCCGTCGCAACTCAGGAAAACTGTCCTCAAATCAACAGGTTTTCCGTTTTTCACGCAAGAGGCGCGGAGGGCGGTGCTTTCAAACGAAACGGGTACCCGTTCGCGTCAGGAAAGCGCGCAAAACGGAAATCCGGAGCCCCGTGCCGATTTCATCGGCGCGGAAAAGGCTCTAAGCCTTGAGTTCGGAAGGGGCGGCCTTTACGGTCGCGCCCGGGTTTCGAGGACCCGCGAAAAGCGAAAAAACTCAAGAGACTCAAAGAACAAACAAGGCTGCGGTAGCGGTGGTCAAGATCTACAAAATCTGTCCGGCCTCGGCCTGGCGCGAGGCGGAACGGCAGGGTGTCTACCGGGGCAGCGCAGATGACGCGCGCGACGGCTTCATCCATTTCTCGACCGCGGCCCAGGTTCCCGAGACCCTGCGCAAGCACTATTTCGGGCAGCGCGCGCTGTTCCTGGTCGAGGTCGACGGCGACGCGCTCGGCAGCGAGTTGCGCTGGGAACGCTCGCGCAATGACGAGCTCTTCCCGCATCTCTATGGCGAGCTCGATCTCGGCGCGGTCCTTGCGGTGATGAACCTCAACATGCGCTCCGACGGCAGTCACGATGTTCCGGAGCTGTTGCCGTGATCCGCGCGTTCGACGCCTTTTCGCTGCCGGTGCTGCGCTGGCTCGATCCCGAGGACGCGCATCGCCTCGCGATCCAAGGCCTGCGCTTCCTGCCGCCGGTCAAGCCGCGCGCCGATGATCCCAAGCTCGCGGTGCGCGCCTTCGGGCTGAACTTTCCCAATCCGATCGGCATGGCTGCGGGCTTCGACAAGAGCGCCGAGGTGCCGGACGCGCTGCTGCGGCTCGGCTTCGGTTTCGTAGAGATCGGCTCGGTGACGCCGAAGCCGCAAGCCGGCAATCCGCGGCCGCGGCTCTTCCGTCTCGAGCGCGACGAGGCGATCATCAACCGCATGGGCTTCAACAATGACGGCGCGGAGGCGGCTCTGCGCCGGCTTGCCGCGCGCGCGCAGCACGGCGGCATCGTCGGCGTCAATGTCGGCGCCAACAAGGATTCGCCGGACCGCGTCGGCGACTACGTCAAGCTGATCGAGACCTTCGCGCCGGTGGCGAGCTATTTCACCGTCAACGTCTCCTCGCCGAACACGCCGGGCCTGCGCAACCTTCAGGAAGGCGCGCTGCTCGACGATCTGCTCGCGCGCGTGATCGAGGCCCGCGAGCGTGTCAGGCAGAAGGCCGGCGACACGCCGGTGCTGCTCAAGATCGCGCCGGATTTGAGCCTCGCTCAGCTCGACGACGTCGTGCAGGTCGCGCGCTCGCGCCGGGTCGACGGCATGATCGTGTCGAACACCACGGTCGCGCGGCCGAGCACGTTGCGTGAAGAGACGCGGGCGAAGGAACAAGGCGGCCTGTCCGGCCGGCCGCTGTTCCGTCTGTCGACGCGCATGGTCGCGGAAACCTATGTGCGCGTCGAGGGCGCATTCCCGCTGATCGGCGTCGGCGGCGTGGATTCGGGCGGCGCCGCGCTGACCAAGATCCGCGCCGGCGCCAGCTTGATCCAACTCTATTCGTCGCTGGTCTACAAGGGCCTCGGCCTGGTCGACGAGATCAAGCGCGACCTGACGTCGACATTGCTGCGGACAGGGCGGGATTCGCTGTCGGAGATCGTCGGCGCCGACGCGGCGACGCTGACGGCGGAAGACTGGCCGGGGATGTGAGGCGTCCTTCGCCTCTCCCCGCCTGCGCAGACTTCGTAGCCCGGATGGAGCGCAGCGCAATCCGGGAAGCTATCGGCATGGACAAAGCCCCCGGATTACGCTGCGCCCCATCCGGGCTACGGTTCTTCTACGGCTTCACGAACGTCGCGCGATACAGCGCCGGATACCTCGCGCCCTGCAAGCCGCCGCGCGCGACGTAGAACGCGATCAGCGCACTCCACAGGCCGGCATTGCCGAACGATTGCAGCGCCAGCCAGGCGGCGAAGAAGATCGCGAGCGAGAGCAGCATCAGATTGCGCATCTCCCGCGCCCAGGTCGCGCCGACATAGATGCCGTCGAAACCGAAGGCGAACACGCCGGGGAGCGGCGCCAGCACGATGAAGGGCAGGAACTCGCGCGCCGCGCGGCGGACGTCCTCGCTCGCCGTCATGACGTTGATGATGTCAGGGCCGAAGGCTGCGAACAGCACGGCGACGACAATTGCGAAGCCGAGCCCCCAGAGCAGCACCAGCCTGGTCGAATCCGCAAATCCCTTGGCGTCGCGGCCGCCAAAGGCGCGGCCGCAGAGCTGCTGGGCCGCATTGGCAAGGCCGTCGAGGAAGAAGGCGCTGACCAGGAGGAAATTGTTGAGCACGGAGTTCGCGGCCAGCGTGACGTCGCCGGCCCGCGCGCCCTTGGCGGTGAAGAACAGGAACACGGCGATCAGCGCCGCGGTGCGGATCAGGATGTCGGTATTCACCGCCAGGAGCCGCATCAGCTTGTCGCGATCGAACAGCGTTGCGCGAGGTATGGCAAAACCGCCGAGCGCATGGCGCCTGCACACGATCACGCCGAGCATGAAGGCGATCGTCTCGGACAGAAGCGCGGCGATCGCCGCGCCGGCAATGCCGGTGTCGTAGACCAGCACCAGCAGGATGGTCGCCACCATATTGATGAGGTTGATGACGACCTGGAGCGCAAGGGCCGGATTGGCGCGGGCCTGCCCCACCAGCCAGCCGAGGATGACGTAATTGGCGAAGGCGAAGGGCGAGGACCAGATCCTGATCATGAAATAGGTCTTTGCGGCCTGCGTCACGCCCTCGCTGCCGCCCATCAGGTCGAACAGTGCGCCTGCCAGCGGCAGCTGCAGCACGATCAGCGCCGCACCGATCAGGCCGGCGACGATGAAACCGCGCACCAGGATCACGGTCTGCTCGCGCGTCTCGCCCGCGCCGAGCGCCTGCGCGGTGAAGGCGAGCGTGCTCATGCGCAGGAAGCCGAACAACCAGAACAGGCAGTCGAAGATGACGGAGGCCATCGCGACGCCGCCGAGCAGCGCGGCATCGTCGAGCCGCCCGATCGCGGTGGTCGAGACCACGCCGATCAGCGGCGTCGTGAGGTTCGCGACCATCGCGGGACCTGCAATGGCGAAGACCTGCCGGCTACCGACGCGGTGATGGACGGGTGCGTGCATCTTTCAGAACACGAGCACCATGCCGTCTTCGGCGGCGAGGTGCTCGACCTCGCCCAGGCGCGACAGCATGTCGTCGCTCATATGGGTGAGGACGAGCCGCTTGGCGCCGATGTCGGGCAGATGCTGTTCCAAGGTCTTCAGGCTGAGGTGATTCTTGACCACCTTCTCGTACATATAGGCTTCGGCGATGAAAAGGTCCGCGCCATGCGCCAGCGGAATGAGCGTCTCCGTCCATTCGGTATCGGCGGTGTAGGCGAGCGTGCGGCCCTCGGCCGCGATGCGATAGGCGAGGAACGGTCCGCCTGATTCGCCGTGCACGACCGGATAGGGCGTCACATTCACCGCGCCGAAGCGCTGGCTTTGCCCGGGCGCGAGCTCGACCACGTTCAGCTCGAAGCGCGGCTTGGTGTTCGAGGAATGCTCGAACAGCGCCTCCATCACCTCGCGCAGCCGCCTCTCGATGCCTTGCGGGCCCGCGATCGTCAGCGGCCGCGTTCGCCGCGAGAATTGCGCGTCGAGCAGAAAGAACGGCAGACCGGCAAAATGGTCGCCGTGGAAATGCGTGATCAGGATCAGGTCGATGTCGCCCCGATCGATCTCGAGCCGCTTCAGCGCCGGCAGCGCCGACGCACCGCAGTCGATCAGGAAGTTCGCTTTGCGCCCCGAGACGTGGAAGCAGGTGTTGAGCCTGCCGCCGGAGCCGAAGGCATCACCGCAGCCGACGAACCGCAATTGCATCGGCTGCGCACTCCCTCAGAGCATGATCCGGAAAAGTGTGAAGCGGTTTTCCGACAAGATCATGCTCAAAAATATGACTTACCTGCCGCGCGGCGCGCCGAACACGCGCGACAGCAGCCAGATCGGAATCACGATGACCGCACCGAGCAGGAAGTAGCGCCACAGCCAGTTCACCGCATCGAAGCCGAGGTCCCACAGCCGCTGGAACAACAGGCGAATGCTGTGGATGATGTTCCAGGGATCGAAGCCGATCGTCGCCAGCACGACGCCGACCAGGATCGAGAGCAGCACCAGGCGGAACGCGACCGCCAGCGGCGAGCCGCCGAGAAAGCGGTGCAGGCCGTCGCTGCGGCCGGCCGGCAAATCTCTGACGTCTTGGACCATCGCAAACTCCTGAAGCGGATTCGAACCCATTATAGGCACGGCGGGGGACATGGGGAACCCGCAAGGGGCCGTCAATCGGGTTACGGGAGTTTAATTCGGGCGGAAGAGGGAGCGCACCGTCCTCGTGGCAACAGTTCACACCTCGATCTCCGCCGCCTCGGCCTTCAGCATCTTCTCCAGCGTCTCCAGCCGGTCGGCCTCTCGCGGCGGCTTGTCCCAGCGCAGGCGGCTGATGCGGGGGAAACGCATGGCGACGCCGGATTTGTGCCGGGGCGAGCGCTGCAATCCTTCGAAAGCGACCTCCAGCACCAGCCCCTTGTCCGCTTCGTGCACGACGTGGCGGACGGGGCCGAATTTCTCCGTGGTGTTGCGGCGGACGAAGCGGTCGATCTGCAAGAGCTCCTCGTCGGTGAAGCCGAAATAGGCTTTCCCGACCGGCACCAGCTCCTCGCCATTCTCGGTCTCGGTCCAGACGCCGAAGGTGTAGTCGGAATAATAGGACGAGCGCTTGCCGTGGCCGCGCTGCGCATACATCAGGACGGCGTCGATGATGTGCGGGTCGCGCTTCCACTTCCACCATTGCCCCTTCGGCCGCCCCGGCAAGTAGGGCGCATCGCGCCGCTTCAGCATGACGCCTTCGACGGCGTCCGCATCCTCGCCGGCGCCGGCGCTCGCGGGATCGGCCCGCGCGGCGGTCAGTGCTTCCCAGCTATCGAAGGGCACGGTGGGCGAGAGATCGATGCGGGGATCGTCGAGCTTTGCGATGAATCGCTCCAGCCGCTCGCGCCGCTCGGCAAAAGGCAGCTCGCGCAGATCGTTCTCGTCGTCGCCGAGCAGATCGTAGGCGCGCAGGTGAATCGGAAACTCCTTGATCAGCTTCGGCGAGACGACCTTGCGGTTGAGGCGCTGCTGCAACACGTTGAAGCTCTGGACGCGGCCTTCGCGCAGGATCAGGAGCTCGCCGTCGATCGCGCCCGGCAGGCGCAGCGACGGCACGAGATCCGGAAAGCTTCCCGTGATGTCCTCGCCGGTGCGCGAATAGAGCCGCGCGGTGATATGGCCGCGCTCGTCGCGCCCGGCCACCGCCTGCACGCGGATGCCGTCCCATTTCCATTCGGCGATGTAGTCGGCGGGATCGAGCGCGGCGAAATCGTTGTCCTCGATCGCATGCGCCAGCATCACCGGCCGGAACGGCGCGGGATCGCGATTGACGGGCTTCTCGCCGCGGCCTTCCAGCCAGGCGAACAGGTCGAGATAGGGCGGGACGAGCCCCGGCCAGATCAGCTCGATCTCGTGTGGGTCCTTGTCGCCGAGCGCTGCGGCCGCAGTCTTGGCAAGGCGCGCGGAGATGCCGATCCGCAAGCTCCCGGTGACGAGCTTCAGCAGCGCCCAGCGCCCGGTCTCATCTAACTCGTCGAGCCAGCGCTCGAGCTGCTTGGGCAGCTCGGTCTTGCCCAGCGTGCGCAGCGTGGTAACGACCTCGGTGAGGCTCGGTGGCGGCGGGTTGTTGTGGGCGGCGAGCGCGGCCTTCGGCCACATCAGCGCCACCGTCTCGGAGAGATCGCCGACATAGTCGTAGCTCAGCCCGAACAGCACCTCGTCCGTGCGTGCTGCGATGAGGTCGCGGATCAGCGCGGGCTTGGCGTGCTTGAAGCTGAGTGCGCCGGTCAGCGCAGCCAGCGCATAGCCGCGGTCGGGGTCGCCAACCTCGCGAAAATAGCCGGTGATCAGCCGCAGCTTGTTGTTGCGGCCGGGCTCATAGGCGAGGCGGTCGAGCAGCTCGGCGAAGCGGTTCATGCTTCGGCCTCGGCTTGAATCGGCGTCTCGCTCTCCTCCTCGTCGCCATAGCCGACGAGGTCGAGCGGCCGTGCCTTCAGGCCTTTGCTCCGGCACCAATGCACCAGCGCATCTTCCTGGCCGTGGGTGACCCAGATCTCGCCGGCGCCGGTCGCCGCGATGGTTGCGGTGAGGCCATCCCAATCGGCGTGATCGGAGATCACCAGCGGCAGCTCGACGCCGCGCTGCCGCGCCCGGGCGCGCACGCGCATCCAGCCCGAGGCGAAGGCGGTGACCGGATCGGGAAAGCGCCGCGTCCAGAGATCGGAGGTGGCCGAGGGCGGCGCCAGCGTGATGGTGCCGGCGAGCGCCGCCTTCTTCATGCCCTTCACTGGTTTGAGCTCGCCGAGGTCGATCCCGCGGCTCTGATAGTAATGCGTAATCGTCTCCATCGCGCCATGCAGGTAGATCGGCGCGTCATAGCCGGCCAGACGCAGCAGCTTGATCACGCGCTGCGCCTTGCCGAGCGAGTAGGCGCCGACGAGATGCGCGCGCTCCGGAAACAGCGCGACCGAAGCCAGCAGCTTCTTGACCTCGTCGCTCGCATCGCCATGCCTGAAGACCGGCAGGCCGAACGTCGCCTCGGTGATGAAGACATCGCAAGGCACCAGCTCGAATGGCGCGCAGGTCGGGTCCGGCGCGTCCTTGTAGTCACCGGAGGCGACGATGCAGGTGTCCTTGCACGAGACGGCGACCTGCGCCGATCCCAGCACGTGGCCGGCCGGGTGAAACTTGACCTTGACGTCGCCGAGCCGGATCTCCTCGCCATAGCGGATGGCTTGGGTCGAGCCGGCGAAGTTCTCGCCATAGCGCAGCCGCATCATGTCCAGCGTTTCCTGCGTCGCCAGCACAGCGCCATGGCCCGCACGGGCATGGTCGGAATGGCCGTGGGTGATCACGGCCCGCTCCACGGGGCGGACGGGGTCGATATGGAAGCCGCCGGGCTTGCAGCACAGGCCGGCAGCATTTGGCAGCAGGATGTCTTGCGGACGCATGCCTGTTATATAAGTCGAGCCATCACATCTTCGAGTCACTTACCCATTTCGTTTCCTGGTTCCTCAATGCCGCTCCGCCTGTTCCTGACCTCCGGCGATCTCATGGCCGACCGCCGCTTCGAGTTCGCGCGCGATCTCCAGCTCAAGGGCGACCTTCCCGCCGCGGCCGACCTCCTGGAGCAGGCGATCGAGCTCGCGCCCAACTTCACCTCGGCCTGGTTCACGCTCGGCGAGATTCGTCAGCAGCTCGGCGAGCGCGACAAGGCCATCGCGGCCTTTCGTGAAGCGCGGCGATGCGACCCCGGGGATCAGCACGGCGCCGGCCTGCACCTGATGCGGCTCGGCGATACCGAGATGGCGGAGATGCCCAAGGCCTACGTGCAGGCCTTGTTCGATCAATACGCGCCGCGGTTCGAGCACGCGCTGATCAACGATCTCGGCTATCGCGCCCCCGCGCTGATCTTCAAGGCGGTGCTGGCGGCGCGCGTCGCCGCCAAGAAGCCCGCCTACTTCAAGCGCACCATCGATCTCGGCTGCGGCACCGGGCTCGCGGCAGCTGCCTTCGCCAAGCAGGTCGATCATTTCACCGGCATCGATTTGTCACCCGGCATGATCAAGGAGGCGCGGGCGACGAACCTCTATGCCGAGCTCGAAGTCGCCGACATGATCGACGGCCTGCGCGGCAAGCCAGATGCCAGCGCGAACCTCGTCGTGGCCGCGGATGCGTTCGTCTATCTCTCCGATCTCGCACCGGTGCTGAGCGAAGTAAGGCGTGTGCTCGTCTCAGGCGGCGTGCTCGCCTTCACGCTGGAGACGCATGCGGGCGACGGCATCGTGCTCGGCGACGGCCTGCGTTATGCCCATTCCGCGGAATATGTGCGCGGCGCCATCGCGAAGGCGGGGATGAAGCTGCTGACGCTGGAGCCGGCCTCGCCGCGCAACGAGAACAATGAGCCGGTGCGTGGCCTCATCGTGGTCGCCGAGAAAACTTGAGTCTAGGCGCTAACGCCTCATGATTTGAGCGTCATTGCGTCGCAAAGCTGCGACTTCCCACTTGCGAGCCGAGCTGCGATGTCAGCACAATGCGCGCATCAGGGAGAAAACAACAATGACCAAGAATCCATCGCGGCGCGATTTCAGCGCCGGCGCGCTCGCCACCATCGCCGCATCGACATTGCCCGCGCCCTACGTCTGGGCCGCGGAGAAGAAATACGATGCGGGCGCCAGCGACACCGAGATCAAGATCGGTCAGACCGTGCCGCATTCCGGCCCCGGCTCGCTCTACGGCGTGCTCGGCCGCGTCGGCGAAGCCTATTTCCAGATGCTGAACGAGAAGGGCGGCATCAACGGGCGCAAGGTCAAGTTCCTCACCATGGACGACGCCTACAGCGCGCCGAAATGCGTCGAGGCGACGCGGCGCCTGGTCGAGCAGGAAGAAGTGCTCGCGCTGTACGGCTCGCTCGGCACCGCACCGCAGACCGCCGTGCACAAATACCTGAACTCCAAGGGCGTGCCGCAGCTCCTGCTCAACACCGGCGCGTCGAAGTGGAATAATCCGAAAGAGTTCAAGTGGACGATGGCGGGCCTGCCGCTCTATCCGACCGAGGCGCGCATCCTCGCGCGCCACGTCGTCAGCGTGAAGCCGAACGCGAAGATCGGCATCCTCTACCAGAACGACGATTTCGGCCGCGACTTCCTCGGTCCGTTCAAGAAAGTACTGGCGGACGCCGGCGGCACCGCGCAAGTGATCATGGAGCAGACCTACGATCTCACCGAGCCGACCGTCGATTCCCAGCTCATCAATCTCTCGAAGTCCGGAGCCGACGTCTTCTACAACATCTCGACCGGCAAGGCCTCGTCGCAGTCGATCCGGAAAGTGGCCGAGCTCGGCTGGAAGCCGCTGCACCTCCTGTCCGCCGGCTCCACCGGCCGCTCGATCCTCAATGCCGCGGGGCTCGAGAACGCCACCGGCATCGTCGCGATCCGCTACAACAAGGAGGTCGGCCTGCCCAAATGGGAGAAGGACCCGGACGTGATGGCGTTCGAGGAGCTGCGCAAGAAGTACACGCCGGCGATCGATCCCGACAACACCATCGCCTTCGCCGGCTACGGGCAGGCCGCCACGATGGCCGAGATCCTGCGCCGCTGCGGCAACGAGCTCACCCGCGCCAACGTGCTGAAGCAGGCATCGAACCTGCAAGGTTTCCACTCGCCGTATTTCCTCGATGGCGTCACCTACAGCTACACGCCCGAGGACTACACACCGATGAAGACGCTGTTCATCTCCACCTTCACCGGGAAAGACTGGGACATCTCCGACAAGCCGATGTCGGAGTAGCGAGGCGGGCCCCGTCGCCTTTTCCTTCTCCCCTTGTGGGAGAAGGTGGCGCGAAGCGCCGGATGAGGGGTATCTATCCACACGCGAGCTCGCGGAGAGAGACCCCTCACCCGTCTCGCCGCTTCGCGGCGAGCCACCCTCTCCCACAAGGGGAGAGGGTAAGAGCGCACATCCACTGCAGATTAACCCAAGCGATACACAGCCTTGGCATTCACGCCGAAAGCCTTGCCCCGCACGCGCGGGCCGAGCCTCGCCAGGCAGGTCTCCAGCGCGGTCTTGATCTCGCCGTAGCTTCCCGCGAGCAGGCATACGGGCCAATCCGATCCGAAGATCAGCCGGTCTTCGCCGAAACATTTCGCGGCGTGCTCCACGAACGGAAACAGCCGTTCTGCATTCCAGTCGTCCCAGACCGCCTCGGTCGCCAATCCCGAGATCTTGCACCAGACATTGCCGCAGGCAGCCAGCGCTGCGATGCGCTCGGTCCATTCCGCGCTCCCGCCGGCGGCAATCGGCGGCTTGGCGGCGTGATCCAGCACGAAACGCGCGTGCGGAAAGGCCTGCGCGGTTGCGACCGCCGCGGGCAGCTCGCGGCTGCGGACAAGGAAATCGTAAGCGAGATCGTGGGCGAACACGGCCGTGAGTCCGCGCTGGACGTCCTCGCGCAGCAGCCAATCCGCATCGAGCTCGTCGTGGACCTGGTGGCGGATGCCGACCAGCTTGTCGCCACCAGGCAGAGCGCGCAGCCGGTCGAGCGTCTCGCCGAGCGCCGCATCGGTGAGATCGGCCCAGCCGACCACGCCGATCACCGAGGGCGTCGCATCCGCGATACGCAGGAACTCCTCGGTCTCCTCCAGCGCTGAGCGGCATTGCACCAGGATGCTGGCCTCGATGCCGTTCGCCTGTAGCAGCGGCGCGAGATCGGCCGGGCCGAAGGCACGGCGGATCGGCGCCAGCTCGTCCGCTTCCATCCAGGGATAATCGGCGCGCGCCGGGTCCCAGAAATGCTGGTGGGCATCGACGATCATGCCTTAATCTCCGCCGGGAAGCGGCGCGCGCGCATCGACCAGCTTTCGCGTCCGCAGCTCCTGCCAGAATGCCGGCGGCACCGCCTTCTCGGACATCGCGATGTTGTCGGCGACCTCGGCGGCATTGCGCGCGCCCATCACGGCGACCGTCACCGCCGGATGGGCCATGCAGAATTGCAGCGCGGCGGCTTTCAGCTCGGTGCCGTGCCTGCGGCAGAGTTCGTCGAGCTCCAGCGCGCGTGCCACGAGCGCAGCATCAGCATCCTGATAGTTGAATTTCGCGCTCGCCCGCGGATTGGCCAGGATGCCGCTGTTGTAGATGCCACCGAGCAAGATGCCGATATTGCTGGCCTGGCACAGCGGAAATAGCGCATCCAGTGCGCCCTGGTCGAGCAGCGTGTAACGGCCGGCGAGCAGGAAGCAGTCGACCGGCACGGCCTCGGCGAAGCGAGCCAGCATCCCCGACTGGTTCATTCCGGCGCCGATCGCCTTGACCGTGCCGTCCTCGCGCAGGCGCTGGAGCGCGCGGAAGGCGCCGGTGACGGCATCGTCATAGTGATCGTCGGGATCATGCACGAGCAGGACGTCGACGCGGTCGAGGCCGAGGCGCTGCAGGCTCTCCTCCACCGACCGCATCACGCCGTCATAGCTGAAATCGAACACCGGCCGCTCGCGCGGCGTGCCCTTGTAGTGCTCGTCCTCCGGCGCAGCATTGTCCGGTGCGCGCAGCAGGCGGCCGACCTTGGTCGAGATGGCGTAGGAGTCGCGCCTCTGTTGCCGCAGGAAGGCGCCCAGCCGCCGCTCCGCGAGGCCGAAGCCGTAAAGCGGGGCGGTGTCGAAGAATCGGACACCGAGCGACCAGGCGCGTTCAATCGTCGCTTGCGCATCGGCATCGCTGACGGGCGAGAACAATCCGCCGAGCGGGGCTGAACCGAGGCCGATCGAGGTGACATCGAGAGCGCCGAGCCGCGACCTTTTCATTCCCATCGCCTTCCAGCAGTCGTCGTCCATTCCAAATCATCTCTCCCGCTTGCGGAAACCGCAAGCGGGAGAGGCATGCAGAAGCGCGGGGCTGGGCAGCGCTCCTACTTCAACATCTTCGCGACGTTGTCCTTGGTGACGAGATCGAGGCCGGTGTAGACGATCTCCGGCACCTTCTCGCCCTTCTTGATGGCGAGCAGCGTGTCCATCGCCTTCTCGCCCATCTCGAACGGACGCTGGCCGACCAGCGCATTGGCATAGCCGTCACGCAGCAGCTCGAGCTGCATCTTCAGCGTATCGGCGACGACCAGCGTGAACTTGCCGGAATCGATGTCCTTCTTGTTCCTGCTGGCGAAGGCCTTGAAACCTTCGGGCGCGAACATCGGCCAGCCGCCGATCGGAACGATGGCGGCGAGATCCGGCGTTGCGGTGCGCATGTCCGTCATCTGCTGGACCGCGAGCGCGGGATCGTCGTTGCAGAAGCTCGGCGAACCCGCGACCTCGGTCCATTTCGAGCCCTTCAGCGCCTCGCGCACGCCGTCGACACGCTCGGCCAGGTTCTTTGCGCCGGGACCGCCGGAGACCATCGCGTATTTGCCGCCGTCAGGCCGCAATTTCAGCAATTCCTTGCCGAGGGCCAGGCCGAACTCCTTGTTGTTGGTGCCGATATAGGCGATGCGCTTGGAGCCCGGCGCGTCGGCATCGAAAGTGATGACCGGAATGCCGGCGGCGGTCGCCGCCTCGATCGACTTGGTCATGGCCGCGACGTCCGCGACCGAGATGGCGAGACCGTCGACCTTCTGCGTGATGAAGTCCTGGATGATCTGGGCCTGGTTCGCCGGCTCATGCTCGACCGGTCCCTTGTAGATGCACTCGATGTTGCCGAGCTCCTTGGCGCGCTTCAGGCAGCCGTCGCGTGAAAAATCGAAGAACGGATTGTTCATCGCCTTCGGCACGATGACGAAGCGGTAGTTCGCAGCAAATGTCGGCGTGGCCATCATCGCAACCGCGATGCCGGCAAGAAGCAGTTTCCTCATTGTCTCCTCCACTCTTGTTGGTGCCTATCCCCTCGAAAGCCCCCGGGAAGCGGATAGGCGACGTTTTCCTTGCCTTCCCGAGATGTCGTCATGTCAGGTCATCCGCGAGCGGACGCGGTCGACCAGCACAGCCAGAATGATGATCACGCCGACCAGCGTCTGCTGCCAGTACGAGGAGACCTGGGCCAGCACGAGGCCGTTGCGGATCACCTCCAGCAGCACGCAGCCGACGATGGCCCCGAGCGGACCGCCGATGCCGCCGGCGAGATTGGCACCGCCGATCACGGCCGCCGCGATCACGTTGAGCTCGTAGGACATCGCCATGTTGGCCGGCGCCGATCCAAGCCAGCCGGAGATGATGATGCCCTGCAGGCCCGCGGCGAGCGCGCAGATCACGTAGACCTCGATCTTCACCCGCACCACCGGAATGCCGGTGAGCTCGGCCGCCTTCTCGTTGCCGCCGAGCGCAAAGACGTGGCGGCCGAACGAGGTGTGGTGCAGCACCACCGCCATGGTCAGCGCCAGGATCACGAGATAGATGAACGGCGCCGGCACGCCGAGCACGTCACCGGACGTGAGCGCATAGAAATAATCGGCGTCGGGCCCACCCGGGAAGCTGCCGCGTCCGTTGGAGACGACATAGCCGAGCCCGCGCACGATCGAGAGCATGCCGAGCGTGGTGACGAAGGGTGACAGGCCGAGCACGGCGATGCAGAAGCCGTTGACGAGGCCGGCAATCAGCGCGGCGCCGAGGCCGGCGAGGATCGAGACAAGCAGGATCAGCCCCGGAACATTGGCGAGCACGGTCTTGCCGTCGGCGGCCATGTGCACCAGCGGCGATCCGGGCGCCGACAGCTCGGTCATCACCATCGATGTGATCATGGCGGAAAAGCACATCATCGATCCCACCGACAGGTCGATGCCGCCGGTGATGATCACGAAGGTGACGCCGAGCGTCGCGATGGCGATGAAGGAAAAGTTCTTCGCCACGTTCTGCATGTTGCCCTGGGTGAAGAAGTAGGGGCTGGCGAAATGCATGATCACCAGCAGCACCGCCAGCGCGAGCAGGACGTAGCCGGTCTGCGAGGCGAAGATGCCGCGCTGCCACCACCTGATCTTGCCGACATTGGTGAAGCTGATCGGGGATTCCAAGGGCATGGCCATCACGCCGCCTCCTTCGCACCGGTGATGAGGGCGGTGACCTCCTCGGGGGAGGTCTGGTGAATCGACTTGTCGGCGCGCTTCTCGCCGCGCCGCATGACGACGACGCGGTCGCATACGGCGAACACGTCGGGCATGCGGTGCGAGATCAGCATCACGGCGACGCCCTGCTCCTTGAGCCGGTGGATCAGGCCGAGCACCTGCTCGACCTGGCGCACCGAGATCGCGGCGGTCGGCTCATCCATCATTACCAGCCGCGCATTGGAGAGCCGGGTACGCGCGATCGCGACCGCCTGGCGCTGGCCGCCCGACATCTGTCTGACGAGATCGTCCGGGCGCGTCTCCGAACGCAGCTCGCCGAACAGCTCCAGCGCGCGCGATGCCATCGCCTTGTGGTCGAGCAAGGCAATCGGTCCGAACCTGCGCTTCAACTCGCGGCCGAGGAAGACGTTGGCGGCGGCCGTGAGATTATCCGCCAGCGCGAGGTCCTGGTAGACGACCTCGATGCCTACGGCGCGGGCATCGACCGGCCGGTTGAAATGCACCGCGCTGCCGGCAAAGCGCATCTCGCCATGCGTGGGGCGGAAATTGCCGGCGATGATCTTCACCAGCGTCGACTTGCCGGCGCCGTTGTCGCCCATCAGGCCGACCACCTCGCCGGGCCAGACCTGCATATCGACGTCGTGCAGCGCGCGGATCGCGCCGAACTCCTTGCCGATGCCGGTGAGCTCGAGCACCGGCGTCGCGTCAGTCTTCGTCATCAGCGGCGTTTCCTCAGACATAGCGGTTGACCAGGGATTCCAGATATTCCTGCCGGCCCGAGCGCGGCTGCGGATCGAACCCGGGAGACATCGCACGGTCGGCGAGATCGGCGAGCGAGCGCTGGCCGCCGAGAATGGCGCGGCCCTCCGGGCTCGCCCAGCCCTCGTAACGTTTTGCGAGCGGCGCACTCAGCGTGCCGGCGTCGAGCATGTCGGCGGCGGCGAGGAAGGCCCGCGCACAGGCATCCATCGAGCCGACATGGGCATGGATGAGATCATCGGGATCGATCGACTGGCGGCGGATCTTGGCATCGAAATTGAGTCCACCCGTGGTGAAGCCGCCACGGTTCAGGATCTCGTGGAACACCAGCGCCAGCTCCGGCACGTTCATCGCGAACTGGTCGGTGTCCCAGCCGAGCAGATCGTCGCCGCGGTTGATGTCGAGCGAGCCGAACACGCCGAGCGCCTCGGCCAGCGCGACCTCGTGATGGAAGGAATGGCCGGCGAGGATGGCGTGGTTCTGCTCGATGTTGAGCTTGACGTCCTTGAGCAGGTCGTAGCGTTCGAGGAAACCGTAGCAGGTGGCGACGTCGAAATCATATTGGTGCTTGGTCGGCTCCTTCGGCTTCGGCTCGATCAGCAGCGGGCCCTTGAAGCCTATTTTGTGCTTGTGCTCGACGACGAGCGAGA
Source organism: Bradyrhizobium sp. NBAIM03 (assembly GCF_020194055.1). Taxonomy (NCBI): domain Bacteria; kingdom Pseudomonadati; phylum Pseudomonadota; class Alphaproteobacteria; order Hyphomicrobiales; family Nitrobacteraceae; genus Bradyrhizobium; species Bradyrhizobium sp. NBAIM03. Next base: position 164,236 of record NZ_JADYVS010000007.1, read on the forward strand.
CGAAGCGGCCGAGCTGGTCGAGCTCGCGCTTGAGATCGGTGTTGAGCAGCGTCTCGTAGCCCTCGCGTCCGCCCCACAGCACGTAGTTCTGCCCACCGAGCCGGTGCGTCACCTCCAGTGCGGCACGGACCTGGCCGGCGGCATAGGTGAAGATGTCAGGGTCCGGATTGGTGGCCGCGCCCGCCATGTAGCGGCGGTGCGTGAACAGGTTCGCAGTGCCCCAGAGCAGGCGGACCTTGCTCGATGCCATCTTCTGCTCGAACAGATCGGCGATGGCGTTGAGGTTGGCGACGGACTCGGCGAGCGAAGCGCCCTCCGGCGCCGCATCGACGTCGTGGAAGGTGAAGAAGGGGACGTCCAGCAGGCGGAACAGCTCGAAGGCGGCATCGGCCTTGGCGCGGGCCATCGCCATCGCGTCGGTGCCGTGGTGCCAAGGCCGCAGGAAGGTCTCGCCGCCGAAGGGATCGCCGCCCGGCCAGCAGAACGAATGCCAATAGCAGACCGCAAAGCGCAAGTGATCCTCGAGCCGGCGGCCATGCACCAGGCGGTCCTTGTCGTACCAGCGGAAGGCGGGCGCGCCTTCGGCCTCCTTGCCGCCGAAGGCGACGGGTGCACTTGCATCGAAGAATTTGGCTGGCGCGTTCACTTAAGGTTCCTTCAATGCGGGATAAAGCGCGCGCCATCGCCGATAGGCCTCGTCATAGGCCGCAGCGACGGACGGGCGGGGTGTGAAGCTTGCAAGCCTGCGCGGGCGCGTGCAGACGTCCGCGGGGTTCTCGCCGGTCGCAGCGAGCCGGCCGAGCCGCGCGGCGCCGAGCGCGGCGCCGACCTCGCCTTCCTCGACGCGGTGGACGGGCATGCCGAGCACGTCGGCGCAGATCTGCGCCCATAGCGGCGAGCGCGAGCCGCCGCCGACGAAATCGACCTCGCCGATCGGCCCGCTGGCTGCGCTCAGCGCCGCCAGATTGTCGCGCGCGGCAAAGGCGACGCCTTCGAGCACGGCCTGCACGATCTCTGAACGCCCGGCCGCGCCGCGCAGGCCGACGAAAGCGCCGCTGGCGGCGGCATCGTTGTGCGGCGTGCGCTCGCCGTCGAGATAAGGCAGGAACTGGACCGTGCCAGGTGCATCGACGCGCTCGCCGAGCGGCGCCAGGAGCGCTGCGGCCGGCGTCTCCATCACGCCGGCCAGCCAGGCGAGCGAAGCTGCGGCCGACAGCATCACGCCCATCTGGTGCCAGAGGCCGGGCAGCGCGTGGCAGAAGGCATGCACCGCCGAAGCCGGCGCGGGGGCGAAGCGATTGGTGACGCGGAACAGGACACCCGACGTTCCCAGCGACAGGAAGGCATCGCCCGGCGCGATGGCGCCGAGCCCGATCGCGCTGGCCGCATTGTCGCCGGCGCCGCCCGCGACCACGACATTTTTCGCCATGCCCCAGCGCTGCGCGTATTCAGGCGCGAGCACCGCGCTCACCGCACTGCCCTCGACGAGGCGCGGCATGTGGTGCAGATCGAGCCCGGTGGCATGCAGCAGCAGCGCGGACCAGCGCCGCAGGCCGACGTCGAGCCACAGCGTGCCTGACGCGTCCGACATGTCCTCGACCATCTCGCCGGTGAGGCGATAGCGGACATAGGCTTTCGGCAGCAGCACCTTTGCCACGCGGTCGAAGATCTTCGGCTCGTGCCGTGCCACCCAGAGTAGCTTCGGCGCGGTGAAGCCCGGCATCGCGAGATTGCCGGCAATCGCGTGCAGCGAGGGACAGCGCCGCTCCAGCGCGGCGCATTCGGCCTGCGAGCGGCCGTCGTTCCAGAGGATGGCCGGACGCAGCGGCCGGCCGTCCTCGCCAAGCAGCGTCGCGCCGTGCATCTGACCCGACAGCCCGATGCCGCGCACCTGCGCAACCTCGCGCGGATGGCGCGCGGCGAGATCGTCGACGGCGCCGACGGCCGCATCGACCCAGGCGTCGGGATCCTGCTCGGACCACAGCGGCGCCGGGTGCGACAGCGCAAGCTCGCGCGCCGCCGTCGCGGTCACCGCGCCGGCTTCGCTCACGAGCACCGCTTTCACACCGGATGTGCCGATGTCGATCCCGAGATACAAATCGTCCTCCCTTTCGCCTGCCGCGGGAGAGCGATCTTGCGTCGCTTTTCCCCGCTGGCGGTCCCGTTTCCAAGTTCACCTGCCGCTAGGGCAGATTGTCCCGCATCACGATGTCGATCCGGATCTTCTCCTGTTCACTCAAGATCGGCTCGCCGCGGGCGAGCGCGAGCAGCACGCGGACGGCCGCGCGCGCTTCATGTCCGGGGTTCTGCGAGATCGCGGCATCCATCACGCCCTGCAGCAGCAAGCGGCGGGTCAGCGCGGTGACGTCGTGCCCGACGAACACCACCTGCTTGTCGCGCCCGGCCGCGCCGGATGCCTTCGCGTTCTGGGCCTTGTCGTTCAGCGCTTTGGCGACGCCCTGCGTGCCGGCGCCGACGTTGTAGAGGCCGACGATGTCGCCATGCTTGCCAAGCAGCCGCGCCAGCAGCTGCTCCGAACGATCGTCCTCGTCGCGCCCTTCCAGCACCGGCAGCACGCTGAGATCGGGGAATTCCGACGCCATCACCTGGTTGAAGCCGAAGATGCGCTCGGCATGATCGCGCAGGCCCTGCGAGCCCGCGATGATCGCGACCTTGCCGGACCTCTGGCCGACCAGGCGCCCGACCAGCGCGCCGGCGGTGCGGCCCGCGGCGATGTTGTCGATGCCGACATAATGGTGGCGGCGCGAGGACGGCACATCCGAGACCAGCGTCACGACCTTGGCGCCGGCGTCGACGAGGTCGTTGATGGCGGCGCGGACGCTCGGATGGTCCAGCGCCACCACGGCGACGCCGTCATAGTCGCCCGACAGCGCCTCGAGCGAAGCCGCGAGCGCGGCGGGCTCGAACACGTCGGTGGCGATCATCTCGACATTGAGGCGGCGGGCCGACAGCCAGGCCGCCATCTCGCCGAGATAGGCCTCGATCTGCTGCATGAACGGGTTCGAGCCCGACGGCATCACGAAGGCGAAGCGGCGGGCCCGGCCGCGCGCGAGCTCGGCGGCGGCCACATGCGGCTGGAACGAATTGCGCGCGATGGCGTCCTTGACGCGCCGGACCGTGTCGGGGCGGACCCCCGGCCGGTTGTGCAGCACGCGATCGACCGTGGCGAGGCTGACACCGGCCTCGCGGGCGATGTCCTTCAGCGTCAGCACAGTCGGGGCGAGGGTCTCGGCCATGGCTGAAGGCTAGCAGAGGTGTTTTGAGGTACGCAACTCATTTGATGAGGGGATCGGTCTTTTTGCTTCCCCTTACAGGAACGGCTTCCCCGGCGGGCCGTTGCCGGGGCGTGCATAACGACATCACCCATGATTCCGGCGAGGGGCTGAGCCCGACGCTCGAGCGCAACATCCAGGCACTGGTGGCGCGGCGGCGCCGTGAGCAGCAGGCGGCACGCGGCCAGGACAAGGTCGCGGACGCGATCACGGCCTTCACCGGCAGCATGATCTTCGTCTACCTGCACCTCGCCTTGTTCGGGTTCTGGATCATCGCCAACCTGCATTGGATTCCGGGAATTCCGGCCTGGGACGAGAGCTTCGTCATGCTGGCGATGATCGCCTCGGTGGAGGCGATCTTCCTCTCCACCTTCGTGCTGATCTCGCAGAACCGCATGACCGCGGCGGCCGACAAGCGCGCCGATCTCGATCTCCAGATCAGCCTGCTCGCCGAGCACGAGCTGACCAAGGTGGCCCGCCTGCTCACTCAGGTCGCCGAGCGGCTCGACGTCAAGCCGGACGCGGAGCGCGACCTGCAGGAGGCGGCCCGGGACATCGCCCCCGAGCGCGTGCTCGACAAGATCGAGGAGACGCGCTCTTGAGCTATTCGCGCTCTGGCGCCGACAAGTCGAGCGTCAGGTACAGGCTGTTGGGGTCCTCGACATAACCTTCGAACGGGCCGCATGCGACGAAACCGTGCGCCAGATAGAGTGCGTGTGCCGGCTTGAAATAGTCCCACGAGCCGGTCTCGAGGCTGAGCCGCGTCATGCCGCGCCCGCGGGCTTCCGCGATGATGTGGCGCAGCATCTGGCCGCCATAGCCGCGCCGGCGCGCGGTCTGCAGCGTGTGCATCGACTTGACCTCGCCGTGGCCAGTCGAAAGCGTCTTCAACGCGCCGGTGGCGACCAGCGTCTCGCCGTCCCAGCCGGTCCAGAACGCGACCTCTGGCGCACGCAGGCCCGCGAGATCGAGCGCATGGGCGCTGCCCGGCGCCGTCTGCGCCCGCGCGGCCGTGACGTGATGATCGAGCAGCGCGACGACGCGCGCATCAGAGGTGTCGCCGGTCCGGATCTGCATCGTGCTCGTCTCCACGTCCTGCCCTCACATCTTGCCGTAGGACGCGCCGCGCCTGACGATGATGACATAGCGCGCGTCCTGCTTGGTTTCGTTCTCGAAGATCACGGCGCGCATCACGTCGAAATCCAGACAATCGCCCTCGCGCAGCCGCACCGCCTTGGCGTCGATATGCACGGCGATGGCGCCCTCCAGCATCAGGAGCTGCTGGGTGAAGGCGTTGCGGCCCCACGGGCTGTAGGAGACGCGCGCGCCGGCGGGAAGGTCGACCACGATGATCTCGATGCCGCTGGCCGCATCCGGCGGCGAGGCGTGCCGCCGGCGATAGCCGCTGTCGGGGTCGCGCCAGAGCGGCTGGTCCGCCAGCCGCACCAGGCGCTCCGGCGGCTTCTCGGCGAGCGCGACGACATCGCTGAGCGTGACGTCGAGCGCCGCGCAGAGCTTGTTGAGCAGCGCCGCCGTCGCACTGCTCTGTGCCCGCTCCACCCGCCCGATCATGGCCCGGCTGACGCCGGAGCGGCCTGCAAGCTCGTTCAACGTCATTCCGGCCTGCGTCCGCAGCGTCTTCAGGCGCCGACCGATGGCGCGATCGAGTTTTTGCTGGTCCATGGGTTTCATCCGAACATCGCCCGATACGAGGACCGCATCCGCCGGGGTGAGAGAAGCTTAGCGCGCGCGGAGGCACACGCCGGGAGCGGCAGTCCAATATATTAGAAATTTTGCGCAGGCCGTACGCCCGATTAGGATGCGCCCCAACCACAAAAAATCGGAGGCGACGAATGGATGGCCCGACGCAGCGGAGGATCAAAGCCAACGGCATCAGCCTCAATGTCGCCGAGCAGGGCGACGGGCCTATGGTGCTGCTCTGCCATGGCTTTCCGGAAGGCTGGTACTCCTGGCGGCATCAACTCGAGGCGCTGGCGGCGGCTGGCTACCACGCGGTCGCACCGGATATGCGCGGCTACGGAAAGAGCGACCGGCCCGGAGCGATCGATCAATACACGATCCTCCATATGGTCGGCGATCTCGTCGGCGTGCTCGACGCGTTCGAGGCAAAGGACGCCGTCATCGTTGGACATGACTGGGGCGCGACAATCGCTTGGCACACGGCGCGCCTGCGGCCCGATCGCTTCCGGGCCGCCGCGATCCTCAGCGTACCGTATCGGCCGCGCAGTCCCGTGCGGCCGACGAGCGTCATGCCGCAGACGGCGGATGCGCAGTTCTATCAGCTGTACTTCCAGGAGCCAGGTATCGCCGAAGCGGAGTTCGAGCGGGATCCTCGCGCAACGCTCGGCGCCATGCTCTTCGGCGGCTCCGGCGAAGGGGCGACCGCGATCCGCGCCAATGCCGAGCGTCAAGGGCGGACGGTCGCCGCCGGCATGGTCTCCCGAAAGGACGGCATGCTGCCGAAGGTGCCGGTGCCGCTTCCGTCGTGGCTGAGTGCCGCCGAGCTCGACCACTACGCTGCCGAATTTGCGCGCAGCGGCTTTCGCGGGCCGCTCAATTACTACCGAAACATCGATCGCAATTGGGAGCTGATGGCAGCATTCGAGGGCATGCAGGTGGTGGTGCCCTCGCTCTTCATCGCCGGCGACCATGACATGGTCATCGCCTTCCCCGGTGCCGCCGAACATCTCGCCAACATGAAGCAATGGGTGCCGCAGCTGCGCGACATCAAGATGCTGCCCGGCTGCGGACATTGGACGCAGCAGGAGCGGCCGGCGGAGGTGAACGCGGCGATCGTCCAGTTTCTGAGAAGCCTGCCTAACTAAGGGCTGGAGCGGGCGAAGGGAATCGAACCCTCGTATGCAGCTTGGGAAGCTGCCGTTCTACCATTGAACTACGCCCGCGATGCGCGCTTTGCGCCCCTCTTGATTAGCCGAGACGGCGCCTGCCGCCAAGCGGTTTGGCGCGACCAGCGGGGCGGTTGTTAACGTCCTGATAAGATTCCAGGTGCGCCGGATTGTGGCGGTGTTATGATCGCTTCTCCGGGGAGAAACGTGCACTGAGTGGGGCGTGTGCATGGTGGGGCGGGCTTACGCGATATTCGATACGGCCATCGGCCGTTGCGGCATCATCTGGAGCGGCACCGGCGTGGTCGCCGTGCAATTGCCGGAGGCGCGGGAGATCGACACCCGCCGCCAGATTTTCCAGGTCCATCCCGAGGCGCGGGAGCAGCGCCCGTCCGAGAATGCCGAGCTTGCGATCGAGGGCATCACGGGCCTGCTGCAGGGTCACGATCCCGATTTTTCCGAGGTCAGCCTGGACGCCGGCGGGGTGCCCGGCTTCAACCGGCGCGTCTACGAGTACACCTGCAGCATTCCGCGCGGGGAGACACGCACCTATCACGAGGTCGCCCGAGCGCTCGGCGCCTCCGGCGCGTCCTATTCCGTGGCGCAGGCGATCGCGAAGAATCCCTTCATGCTGATCGTGCCCTGCCACAGGGTGCTGGAGGCTGGCAATTACACCGACCGGCTCTCGCCTTACGGCGGCGTGATCTCGAAGCGGCGGCTGCTGGCGCTTGAAGGCGCCCATCCCGTCGCCAGCAAGACCTTGTTCGAAGTGCTGCTGCCGGTTGCTCCGCCCCGTGCCCCTACCTAAATAGGCGGCATGCACGCCACCACGTTGCTGACGACGCCCTCGATCACGGCTTCCGAGTTTCGCTGCGATGCGGGACCGGACGACAGGCCGTTTGCGGAATGCCGCACCGGCCATTCCATCGCCTATGTGCGCTCCGGCAGCTTCGGCTGCCATTGCCGCGCCGGCTTCTTCGAGCTGGTGGCGGGCTCGATGCTGATCGGCGCCCCCGGCGAGGAATACACCTGCACGCATGAGCACGTGTCCGGCGACGTCTGCCTCGGCTTCTTCTTCAGCGAGGACCTGGTCGACGCCCTCGGCGGGCGGCGCGAGGTCTGGCAGATCGGCGCAACGCCGCCGCTGCCCGAGCTGATGGTGCTGGGCGAGCTGGCCCAGACGGCAGCAGAAGGCAACAGCGATCTCGGCCTCGACGAGATCGGCCAGATCCTGGCCGGCCGTTTTGTCGACGCCGTCTCGGGCAAAGCGCGCAAGCCGGCCACTCCCACCGCACGCGACCGCCGCCGCGCGGTGGAGGCGGCGCTGTGGATCGACGATAACTCGCATGCCGAGCTCGACCTCGAGCAAGCAGCCAAGCAGGCGGGATTGAGCCCGTTTCATTTCCTGCGGCTGTTCTCGGCCGTGCTCGGTGTCACCCCGCATCAATATCTGGTGCGCTCCCGGCTGCGCCACGCGGCACGGCTGCTCGCTGACGAGGACATCGCCGTCACCGATATCGCCTATGACGTCGGCTTCGGCGATCTCTCCAATTTCGTCCGCACCTTCCATCGCGCCGCCGGCGTGTCGCCGACCAAGTTCCGGCAGGCGTCGAAGGGGGAGCGCAAGATTCTCCAAGAGCAGCTTGCCCTCAACTGACTAGGGTCGTCTCCGGCGCGTGCCCTTCGCGGCACGCTTCTTCGCAATGGAGACGAACATGTACGACCACATCGGATTGCGCGTTGCCGACCTCGACGCCGCCACGCGCTTCTACAGCGCGGTGCTGGCGCCGCTCGGTTTTGTCCTGTGCTCGAGCGGCGACGGTTATGCCGGTTTCGGGCCGAAGGGCGAGCCGGCGCTGTGGCTGCACCTGAACAAGGGCCGCAAGGCAGATGGCGTCCACATCGCCTTCCGCGCCGGGGATCATGATGCGGTCAAGGCATTTCACAGCGAAGGCCTCAGGAGCGGCGGCCGCGACAATGGCGGCGCCGGCCCGCGCAGGGATTACAGCCCGACCTATTACGCGGCGTTCCTGATCGATCCTGATGGTAACAATGTCGAGGCGGTTTGCGCGTGAGCGCTAGCCACTCGCTCCGTCATTGCGAGATCGCGTAGGGTGGGCAAAGCGTACCGTGCCCACCAATTGCTCGCGACAACGCCCGATGAATGGTGGGCACGGCGCGCGAAGAGCGCGCCTTTGCCCACCCTACGCATTCCAGGAGAGATCATGGCCTCCATCCACAACGACGTCTCCCTCCCCGCCTCCGCGCGCGACGTCTGGGACGCCGTGCGCGATTTCGGCGCGCTGCATCGGCGGCTGGTGCCGGGCTTCGTCACGGCGTGCACGCTCGACGGTGATGCGCGCATCGTCACCTTCGCAAACGGCTCGGTGGCGCGCGAGGTGCTGATCGATTGCGACGATGCGCGGCGGCGCCTGGTCTATGCCATCAGCAACGAGCGGCTGAGGCATTACAGCGCCTCGGTTCAGGTCATCGCCGAGGGCAAGGCGAGCTGCCGCCTCGTCTGGATCATCGACATGCTGCCGAACGAGCTCGCGCCTTACGTTCAGGGGCAAACCAAGGAGGCGGTGGCCGCCATGCACAAGGCGTTTCCGCCCGCTTCGGCCTGATCATTCACTGTGAGTTGTCTCACAGAAGCCCGTCCTCGACCGCCCTAACCATGCCCTCGTGCGTCCGGTCGGCTCCGCTCTCCCGGCGGCGCCACGCACGCGAGGAGCATGCAATGAGAGGTGCGGACAAGGTGATCTGCCAGGCGGCCGCGGTGCTGCTGCTGTTTTCAATCTCGAGCGTGCCGGCAAAGGCGCAATTCCTCGGCGGCGGAGGAGCCGGCGGCGAGGACATGATGACCCAGATGGCGCCGATGCTGGAGATGATGAAGGCGAAGATGGGCAAGCGCCGCTTCGCCATGCTGATGCAGACCATGGGCCCGATGATGAGCCGCATGATGGAGAACGGCGGCGGGCTCGGCGGCTTGATGGGCGGCGGCAATTTCGGCGGCGGATTCGGTGCACCGAGCTATGGCGGCTACACCCCGATGGGCGGCGGCACCATGCCGGTCGGGATCGGCAGCATGGGCGGCGGCGACATCATGGGCATGCTCGGCGGCACCGGTGGCAGCAACATGATGGCGATGATCCCGCAATTGATGCGTCTCGCCAATACCGGCGGCGGCCATCGCCGCCACAAGCGTCGCTAGTCCGCAGCCGAAAGCGCCGGCTTGATCGCAGGCTTCGTCTCGCGCGGTCCCCAGCGTGTCAGCACGACGCTGGAGCACGACAAGAGGCCGAGCACGACCATCGAGCTCGCGGCGAGCCAGAAGAAGCTCTGCGCGCTGGCGCCGTGCCTCGACAGCCACCAGCCGATTCCGGCGATGTAGATCAGCCGCGCGGTCTGCGCCAGCACGGGCCCGATCACCTTGGCCGCGCCTTGCGAGGAGAAATACATCGTCGTTGCCAGGCCGAAGAAGGCGTAGAACGGCCCGACCGTCGAAAGATATTGATGGCTCGCCGCGCGCACCGCCACACTGTCGGTGAACATGTTGACCCAGAGATCGGGGAAGATCGCAACGAGGCACGCCGGCACGCCGACCGCCACGAAAGCAGCAACGCTGGCGGTCCAGGCGATGCGCCGGGCCCGCGCGATGCGGCCGGCGCCGATCGCCATCCCGACCATCGGCACGCAGGCGATGCCGAACGAGAATGCGATCGAGGTCAGCAGGAATTCGAGCCGCGCGCCGACGCCGTAGCCGGCGAGGATCGCAGTGCCGAACTGCGCCAGCATGTGCGTGAAGATCGAGATCGTCAGCACCGATTGCAGCGGCGAGAAGCAGGCGATGGCGCCGACCTTGAGGATGTCGAAGAACATCGCCCATTGGATGCGCAGGCCGCGCAGCTTCAGCGTGATCCGCGCGCGGCCGGAGAACAGGTACCAGCTCATGATGCCGATGTTCATAGTGTAGGCGATCAGCGCGCCAGCGGCGACGCCGCGCATGCCGAACTGCGGCACTGGCCCGAGCCCGAGACCGAGCGTGCCGCCGAGCACGATCTGCCAGGCCGCGGAGTTGAGGATCAGGAACGACGGCAGCTTCATGTTGCCGGTACCGCGCAAGATGCCCGCCATGGTGTTGAGCAGCCAGGGCAGCACGGCGCCGCCGAAGAACACCTGCGTGTAGGCGATCGCATGCGTCAGCACATCGCCGCGGCCGCCGAGCATCTCGAGCAGCCTCGGCCCGAAGATCAACATGCCCAGCATGAAGACGAATCCGAAGCTGATGCCGATGAGCATCGCGTGCACGGCCAATGTGCCGGCGCGCTCGCGATTGCCGGCGCCGAGCGCACGCGCGATGGCCGAGGCCACCGCGCCGCCCATGGCGCCGCCGGACATCGTCATGGTCAGAATGATCGTCGGAAACACCAGCGCCATCGCCGCCAGCGCCTCGACGCCGAGCCGGCCGACATAGGAGGTCTCGGCGATCACCACGCAAATGCCGGCCGACAGACCGATCGCGTTCGGCCAGGCGAGCGACAGCAGCGTGCGCAGAATCGGCCCCTCGGTCAGGGCGCTTCTGATCGGCGGCGGAGGCGGCGGCAGTGGGCGCTCTTGCTCATCGACCGGGATTTCGGCGATGTCGGACATGTCCTCTCCCGGGCGCAGGCGCCGTTTGCAGCGCAGCAATCACTTGGTGTGCCAATGGCGTCGTTCGCGCGAATGGCGCGGCTGAGGCGTGTTAGCACGGCGTGCTCCGATTCTGCCTGCGCCCGATGCAGGCGTGCCCTGCGGCAGCGCATTTCAAGCGGTGGAATTCGTTCTTCTCCCTCTCCCCGTTCTTACGGGGCCGCGACGAGCCTTGCTCGCGCCGAGAGCGTCGGGGTGAGGGGCTCTATTCGCGAAGACGGCGAGAGCTGGACTCGCGGAGACTCCCCCTCATCCGGATTGCATCTTCGATGCAATCCGACCTCTCCCCGCAAGCGGGGCGAGGTGAGGCCCGCTGCGGCCGTCGCCTAACCGATGGTCCACACCAGCGGTGGGCGCCCGCCTACCGCGGTGCGCATCTGCACGCCGATGTGCCGGCCGCAGCCTGCGGCGAGCCCTTCGAACAATCCCTCCAGCACCTTGGCGCAGGCGCGATGATAATCGGCGACGTCGTCCATCAGCTTCCAGCTCTGCTGCCGGATCTCGAACGTGCCTTCCGATTGCGTCATCTCGGCCGCATCATCCTGCGCGGCGAGCAGCGCGTTCAGGAACGATGCGAATTCTCGCGCTCCGCCGCGGGTCGTCGCCAGCGCCGCGGCGACCTCGTCGAAATATTGCATGCCGATCAGCTTGCCGGTGAGGTGCAGCAGATAGCCGGCATCCTCCGGGCCGAACAGCTGCACCATCACGGGCGCGGCGGTGCGGACATATTCCATCGCGTAATTGCGATAGGCCTTTTCCAGCCGCGGTCTTGGCCAGCTCGCGACCGGCAAGGCGGGCGCCGTCTTCGCATCGAACAAAGGTGCTTCGAGGTGGCGCGCGAACACGAGGCGCTGGTCGAGCTCGAGCGGATGGTCGTAGAGATGGTAATAGCCTTCGAGCCCGTCCTGGCCGTCGACGCTCTGCTTGGTGCAGACGAAGCCGAGCCTGAGGTCGCCGAGGGCCGCGCCATTGTTGGCGTGCCAGCCGCGCAGCATGGCGCGTGAGACTTCGCCCGGCACGCCACAGATCGCAGTGCCCTTCCAGATCCAGCGCGGCGGCGGATAGCGGATCCAAGCCTTGGTGTCGCTCTCGTACATGTATTCGACATGAACGCCGCCGATCCAGTTGGAGAGATAGTGGTATTGCGCAGCCGCGACCGCCGGCGGCAGATGGTCGATCCCGAGCTTGCTGAGCCCCGGCAGGAAACGCTCCTGCTGCTGGCGACGAAACACGCGGAAGACGAACTCTGCGGCATCCGCCGTGCCGCGGCGCGTGACGACGGTGAGGATCAGCCCGGTGAAGTAAGCGTGATAGAGATCGGCGACGGCGCGCCAGCGCTTCCATTGCGCGTGCTGCGCGAGGTCTGGTGCGATAGTCATGTTCGCTCCCGGCTTGTTGTTTTGCGGGAGTGTGTCATCGCGGATCGGGTGACGCAACCGGACGCGCTCTCGGTGTTATCGCCCGCGAAGGCGGGCGATCCAGTACTCCGAGATGGTCATGCTTGAATCGAGAGGCCGCGGCGTACTGGATTCCCCGCCTCCGCGGGGAATGACAGCGGTGGGTGAGGTTAGCACTACACCCTGAAATGCTTGCTGAGCTTCAGGCCTTGCGCCTGGTAATTCGAGCCGATGCGCTGGCCGTACATCGCGTCGGGGCGGGCCAGCATCTTCTCGTAGACGAGGCGGCCGACGATCTGGCCGTGCTCGAGGATGAACGGCACCTCGCGCGAGCGCACTTCCAGCACGGCGCGCGATCCCAGCCCGCCAGCGCCGGCATAGCCGAAGCCGGGATCGAAAAAGCCGGCATAGTGCACGCGGAATTCGCCGACCAGGGGATCGAACGGCACCATCTCCGCGGCGTAGTCGGGAGGCACCTGCACCGCTTCCTTGGAGGCGAGGATGTAGAACTCGCCGGGGTCGAGGATCAGGCTGCCGTCGGGACGCGCCGAGATCGGCTCCCAGAAATCCTCCACCGCGTAGCCGGCGCGGCGGTCGACATCGACGACGCCGGTGTGGCGCTTGGCGCGGTAGCCGACGAAGCCGCTCGCCTTCTCGCCGGAGAGATCGACCGAGACGGCAACGCCGCCCGAGAGATCGGCATCGTCGATGTCGACGAGACGCTCGCTGGCGTGGAGCGCATCGAGCTCGTCGGCATTGAGGATGGCATCGCCGGTGCGGAAGCGCACCTGGCTGAGACGCGAGCCCTCGCGCACCAGCACCGGAAACGTCTTCGGGCTGATCTCGGCATAGAGCGGGCCGTGATAGCCGGCGCCGATCATGTCGAAGCGACGGGTGCCGTCGGCGATCACGCGGGTGAAGACGTCGAGCCGGCCGGTCGAGCTCTTCGGATTGGCGGCAGCGACGATCTCCGGCGGCAGCGCCAGACTCTCGAGCAACGGCACGATGTAGACGCAGTTGGTCTCGAGCACCGCGCCGTCGGCGAGGCTGAACTCGTGCAGCTTCAGCTCGTCGATGCGCTCGGCCACGGTGGCACCGGGCCCGGGGAGGAAGCTGGCGCGGACCCGATAGGCTATGTCGCCGAGGCGCAGATCGAGGCTCGCCGGCTGGATCTGGCTCTCGACGAAGTCGTAGGCGGGCAGGATGAGACCTTCTTCCGCCATCGCCGCGATCATGCGGTCGGGCAGGATACCATTGGCGTCGGCGGCGACCGTGAACGTCAACCGGGGGTCCTCATTAGGGGTCGAGTGCATCCGGACATGCCGGAAATACAAGTCTTTTACGGCTATCCGATGGACGCCTTGACGGAAAGGGCATTGCGGAATATGAGCATCACTTATCCCGTGGTGATTTGAGCCGGCCGGCTTGCAGCCACGTTAAATAAGTCGCTAAACAGGCCGGGGACCTCTGTGATCCCGGCCCGTGGAGATATCCAGGCCGGTTTTTTTGTGACCGTTTTCGCCTCGACGGTCATCTCGGAGAGGGTCCTATGTCGAAGTCGTCTGCTGCCTATCGCCCCGAAACCCGCCTGGTCCATTCCGGCACCCTGCGCTCGCAATATGGCGAGACCTCGGAGGCGCTATTCCTGACGCAAGGCTATGTCTACGCCAGCGCGGAGGAGTGCGAGGCACGGTTCAAGGGCGAGGATCCCGGCTTCATCTATTCGCGCTATTCCAACCCGACGATTGCGATGTTCGAGCGCCGCATGATCGAGCTCGAAGGCGCCGAGGCCGCGCGCTCGGCGGCAACCGGCATGGCGGCGGTGACGACCGCGATCCTGGCGCCGCTCAAGGCCGGCGATCACGTGGTCGCCTCCCGCGCGCTGTTCGGCTCCTGCCTCTACGTCATCCAGGACCTGTTGCCGCGCTACGGCATCGAGGCCACGCTGGTCGACGGGCTCGATCTCGACCAGTGGCAGCGCGCGCTGAGGCCCAACACCAAGACGTTCTTCCTGGAGAGCCCGACCAACCCGACGCTGGACGTGCTCGACATCCCCTCGATCGCCGAGATCGCGCACAAGGGCGGCGCGCGGCTCGTCGTCGACAACGTGTTCGCGACGCCGATCTGGCAGAGCCCGCTCGCGCTCGGCGCCGACGTCGTCGTCTACTCTGCGACCAAGCACATCGACGGCCAGGGCCGCTGTCTCGGCGGCATCATCCTGTCCTCCGAAGCCTTCATCGCCGAGCACATCCACAATTTCATGCGCCAGACCGGCCCGTCGATTTCGCCGTTCAATGCCTGGGTCCTGCTCAAGGGCCTGGAGACGCTGGGCGTGCGCGTGCGCGCGCAGACCGACACGGCCGCGCGCGTCGCCGAGGTGCTGGCGAGCCATCCGAAGATTTCGCGGCTGGTTTATCCCGGCCGCGCCGATCATCCGCAGGCGGCGCTGGTGAAGAAGCAGATGCGCGGCGGCTCGACGCTGGTCGGCTTCGAGGTGAAGGGCGGCAAGGCGGCGGCGTTCCGTGTGCTCAACGAATTGAAGCTTGCCAAGATCTCCAACAATCTCGGCGACGCCAAGAGCCTCGTCACGCATCCGGCGACGACGACGCATCAGCGCCTCAAGCCGGAAGACCGCGCCGCGCTCGGCATCAGCGAGGGCTTCATCCGCTTCTCGGCGGGGCTGGAGCACGCGGATGACCTGATCGAGGATCTCACCGCGGCGCTGGAGAAGGCGTGAGGGAAGCGAGGTCTCGTAGAGTGGATTAGCCGAAGGCGTAATCCACCTCTGCTGCATCCGCGGAGATAGACAGTGGTGGGTTACGGCTTCGCCTAACCCACCCTACGCACCCTCTCACATCGGCCGGTACGTTCTCACGTCGGCGGGCACGCTCACACCGAGCTTGATCTGGCCGACGGAGCGGATGATGTCGTCGCCGAGCAGCTGGGCGAAGCAGGCATAGCCCCAATCGTTCATGTGCAGGCCGTCGGCGATGACGAAGCCCTCGACCGGGATCGACTGGTTCTCGTGCCAGTCGCGCATCACCTCGAAGCGCGGGAAAATGCCGACCTTGCGGAGCTCGGCGACGTTGCCGAGCAGCTTGATCATCTTGCCGGCGCTCTCCTTGCGCTGGTTGACGGCCGGCGAATATTGCGGATCGACCAGCACGATGTCGGTGCCGCCGGCGGCCTGAATGCGGCTGATGCCGTCCTCGACCAGCTTGGCCGTATCGGCAGGATCGAGATTGCGCAGCACGGCGTTGGTGCCGACCTGCCAGATCACGAGATCCGGATGCCTGTCGATCACCTGCGTCTGCAGACGCTTCATCATCTCGGGGGCGTCCTCGCCGCCGACGCCGGCATTGATGACGCTGATGTCGGCAGTCGGATAGTGCCGGCGCAGCTGCGCGGCGAGACGATTGGGGTAATTGAACTCCGGCGAGCTCGCGCCGAACCCTTGAGTCGACGAGGAGCCGAACGCGACGATGACGACGGGCTGGCCGGCGGCCAGCTTGCTCGCGACATGCGGCAGCGAGCCCATCGCCTTGGAGCCGCCCTTCGGCGGCAGGCAGGGCACCCGGCTGAAGATGTCGGCGGCGGACTTCGCGACCTCCTTCACCTTGTCGATGGCGCGCGAGGTGACGCCGCGCTGCTCGGGCGACCTCGCGGCGACGGTGGTCTGGGACGGCGCAGCGGGCGCGGGATCAGGCGACTGGGCGGGTGCGGGGGTCGCCGGCTGTGCAGCCGGCGTCTGCGCATGCGAGGCGGGCGTCAGCAACAACAGCACTGCTGTTGCAGGCACGGCCAGCCATGACGTCAGGCAAAAAGGGCGGAGAGAACTCATTAACGCTAGACCTCAATTTTGCTGCTGGGCCGGCTCCAGATGAGCAGCGTCAATCACGAACTGTGCCAACGCCCGGCCAAGGCAATCATGGACCTGCTTCGCCAGCTCAGGCCCGCGGGACGGGTTGAACAGGTCGAACTGACCCTGTTCATTCCACTGCCGCATGATCGCGAAACGATCGAACAGCGGGATGTCGTGCTCCTGTGCCACGACGCGCATATTATCGAGAAAAGGCTGCGCCGAGATCATGGTCTCGGTGCGCGGGCTATATTGCAAATTCATCAAGACGACGTCCGCCCCTGCCTTTTGCAACGCAACAACCCCGTCGGTCACCGCGCTACGAAATTCGTCGGGATCGATGGATCGGATAGCATCCACGGTCCCGGTCTGCCAGATGACCAAAGTAGGCGTTTTTGCTTCCATCAGCTTAACGAAGGTGGACGCGGTCTCCTCTGCCGTTTTCTTGCTCTGTATTTCTACGGAGACGTGCACCGGCTCGGAGGGCGGCAGTTTCTCCTTGAGGATCGCCTCCATGCGCGCCGGATAGGAGCTGCTCTCCGACGACGGAATCGTGGTCGAGCGGCTGCCGATCACCAGGATGTCGAGCGGTTTGCCGGCCTTGATCGCCTCGGCGACCTTGGGCAGCTGGCTTTCGCTGGTCAGCAGATAGGACGGCAGTTCGCAGGCCGCAGGCATAGGGGATGCGGCAGACGCGGCATCGCCCGCGCGCGCCGTGGGCGCGGCGAGGTTACCGCATAGCAGGACCAGGCTCAGGAGAACCTTCGCCTTCATCAGCCCCCTCCCGCCAGATCGGCGTTGCCGACGGCGTTTTTGGTTTTCGCACCGCTCTTGTCAGCCACACGCTTGTACCACGAAATGACCCAGGCCACCCCCCACATGATCAGGATTCCGGAGAGGCTAATCAACGCATGCATGACCGGCCCGCCGGAGATTTCGGCGAGGACGAAATGGCCGGCAAAGGCCAGGAAGACGCCGAGGCAGAAGATCTCGAGCGAATGCTGACCACATAGAATCAATGGTCGCAGCCAGCGCGATTTCAAGCCCGGCCAGTCGCGGGGCAGGAAGCGTACGGTCAGCGCCGCCAGCGCCAGGAAGTGCGCGAAGCGCAGCACGTCGAGGTCGGTCTTGTCGATCGGATACATCCATTGTTCGATCTGCTTCGGCATGAACTGGGAGAGCTGGGGCACGTACCAGGTCAAGGTCACGTAGAACGCCGCGATGAGATAGGCGATCGAGATCCACATCGTCACGGGCGAGGCCAGGATGCCCGACATGCGACGCGCACCTCCGAGCGCGCACCAGGCACCGAACACGAACAGCAATTGCCAGGCGAAAGGATTGAAGGCCCAGAAGCCGTTCGGATAGGCCGACAGGTAAAGGTCGTACTCCCAGGTCACCGCGTAGAGCAGGACCGACAGCCCGAGCGTGACGTCCGGCCGCCATTTCATCGACCACAGGATCAGAGGCAGCGCCAGCATCAGCACGATGTAGAGCGGCAGCACGTCCATGTTGACGGGACGGAAGCGCAGCAGCAGCGCTTGCACGATGGTGACGTCGGGCTGCTTGAGGAAGTCCATGATGCCCATCTCTTCGGTGTAGAGCGGGTTCTCGAACCTGGTCGCCACATAGGAGATCTCGGCGAGAAAGATCGTGAACAGGAAGACGTGGGCGACGTAGATCTGCCAGACCCGGCGCAGGATGCGCGCGGTGGCGATGAGAACGCCGCTCTCCAGCATGGCCCGGCCATAGACGAAGGCCGCGGTGTAGCCGGAGATGAAGATGAAGATCTCGGTGGCGTCGCTGAGGCCGTAATTGCGGATCGTGAACCAGGTCAGCAGACTGGGCGGCAGATGGTCGATGAAGATCAGCCACAGCGCGAGCCCGCGGAACAGATCGAGCCGGAGCTCGCGCTCGCCGATGGCGGGCAGCGTGATGGCCGGTGCCGCGGCGCGCGCCTTGGTCCCCGCAGGCTTGGCGCCCGCGGTTCCTGCGATGGTCGATCCCGTCACTTGGTCGGCAATGGTCATCGGGGCCTGGAAACCGTTCCGCAAATCGCGACGTCGAAGCAGTGTAATGGTCCGGGTGTCGTCTCGCAAAGCGCGCGGATCACATAAGGGTGTCTCCCTCGGTGGTGTGCTTTTCCTCCAATTCTGGCGGGACGATGTCGCCAAAGCCGCCGGCGGGGTTTGGTTCCCGAGGCGGATTCGGTATGATGACAGCCATGTACCGCGCCGTGACCCGCCAGATCGAAGTGACCGTCGAGCCGAACTTTGTTCCGGAGCAATCGTCGGCCGACCGCTCGCGCTACTTCTGGTCCTACACCATCGTCATCACGAATTCGGGCGAGGAGACCGTGCAGCTCAAGACACGGCACTGGATCATCACCGATGCCTCCGGCCGCCAGCAGGAGGTGAAGGGCGAAGGCGTGGTCGGCGAGCAGCCGATCCTCGCCCCCGGCGAACGCTTCGAATACACCTCCGGCGTGCCGCTCTCGACCGCCTCGGGCTTCATGACCGGCCGCTACCAGATGGTCAGCGAAACCGGCGAGCGTTTCGAGATCGACGTGCCGACGTTTTCGCTGGACAGCCCCGACAACAAGCGGGTGTTGAATTAGAGAGGCGAGTTCGCCGTAACACTCACAACTGTCATGCCCCGGCTTGACCGGGGCATCCAGTACGCCGCGGCCTCTCGTTTCGATCAGCATCGTCTCGGAGTACTGGATCGCCGGATCAAGTCGGGCGATGACACCGCGCGTGTGGCACTGCTCCACTCGACATTGCGAGTGCAGCGACGCGGGTAGGCTCAGGCGTCCTCGACGCCCGCCTCGTGCGGCGTGAACTGGTACACCGACGAACAGAATTCGCAGGTGACGACGACCTTGTCGTCCTTGACCATGGCGGCGCGGTCGTCGTGCGAGAAGCTCTTGAGCATCGCGGCGACCGCATCGCGCGAGCAGGAGCACCGCGCCTCGAGCACCTGCGGATTGAACACACGCACGCCGCGCTCCTGGAAGAGGCGGTAGAGCAACCGCTCGCCGGAGAGCTCGGGATCGATCAGCTCGACGTCTTCGACCGTCTCGATCAGCGAGCGTGCCTCGACCCAGGCATCGTCTTCCGCGACGCTGTGCACCTCGGTGCCGTCGGGCGCATCGCCGGGATGCAAGTCCGCCTGCCGCGCGCGCTCCGGCGCCTTCGGCAGAAATTGCATCAGCATGCCGCCGGCGCGCCAGCGATGCTTGCCGCCGTCGCTCGAGCGCCACTCCTCGCCGACCGCGAGGCGCACGCGCGTCGGGATCTGCTCGGAGCGCAGGAAATATTCGTGGGCGGCGTCTTCCAGGCTGCCGCCGTCGAGCGCAACCAGGCCCTGGTAACGGCTCATGTCGGGGCCCTGGTCGATGGTCATGGCGAGATGGCCGCGGCCGAGCAGCGTGCCGGAATCCTTGGCCGTGCCCAGGCGCGAGGCGTCAAAGCGCGCATAGGCGCGCAGGCGGTCCGGGGCCTTGTAGTCGACCACCAGGAACGACACCGGACCGTCGGTCTGGGCCTGAAGAATGAAGCGGCCCTCGAATTTCAGCGTCGAGCCGAGCAGCGTCGTCAGCACGATGGCCTCGCCGAGCAGCTTGCCCACGGCTGCGGGATAATCGTGCTTGGTGAGAATGTCGTCGAGCGCGGGGCCAAGCCGCACCAGGCGCCCGCGCACGTCAAGCGCGTCGACCTCGTAAGGCAGCACGGCGTCATCGATCGGAACCGATGATGGCGCGCGAACCGGGCCTTCAGGCCCGGTGTTCATGTCAGGAGATTGGGAAACCATGGCGCTTTATCTGGGGTCGGAGGGCGGAAATGGAAGGGGCGCGTTCCGGATGCGATGAGGGTGCACAACGCTACAGCAAGCTCGGTGTCGTCCCGGGGCGCGCAACGCGCGAGCCCGGGACCCATAACCACAGGACCACGTCATCGAGCGAGATGGCAACTCCGAGTCTTCGCCAAACGACTTCCTGTGGTTATGGGTCCCGGATCTGCGCGCGCTTTTGGCGCGCTTGTCCGGGACGACAATTGCGTGTGAGGCCGCAGCGGGGCCTCTGGCGGGCCTACTTCACCGCGTCGAAGCACCAGGCCAAGATGCCCTTCTGCGCGTGCAGGCGGTTTTCGGCCTCATCGAACACGACCGATTGCGGCCCGTCGATCACCTCGTCGGTGACCTCCTCGCCGCGATGGGCCGGCAGGCAATGCATGAACAGCGCATCTCGCTTCGCCAGCGACATCAGCTTGGCATTGACCTGGTAGGGCTTGAGCACGTTGTGGCGGTGCTCGCCCTCCTTGTCGCCCATCGACACCCAGGTGTCGGTGACGACGCAATCGGCGCCGCGCACGGCGGCTTCCGGATCGGTGCCGAGCACGATCGGCGCGCCCGTCGCCTTGATCCAGTCGCGCATGGCCTTTTTCGGTGCGAGCTCCGGCGGCGTTGCGACATTGAGCTGGAATTTGAAGCGCTCGGCGGCATGGGCCCAGGACGCCAGCACGTTGTTGTCGTCGCCGGTCCAGGCCACCGTCTTGCCCTCGATCGGGCCGCGATGTTCCTCATAGGTCATGAGGTCGGCCATCACCTGGCAGGGATGCGAACGCCGCGTCAGGCCGTTGATGACGGGCACGGTGGCGTTGGCCGCAAGCTCCAGCAGCGCATCATGGTTGAGGATGCGGATCATGATGGCGTCGACATAGCGCGACAGAACCCGCGCGGTGTCGGCGATGGTCTCGCCGCGGCCGAGCTGCATCTCGGCGCCGGTGAGCATGATCGCCTCGCCGCCGAGCTGGCGCATGCCGACGTCGAACGAGACGCGGGTGCGGGTCGAGGGACGCTCGAAGATCATCGCCAGCGTCTTGCCTTCGAGCGGCCTGACCGGCTGCTGCGCCTTCTGCTTCGCCTTCATCGCCGAAGAGGCGGCGAGCATGCTCTTGAGCTCCGAGAGCGGCAGCTCGTTGATGTCCAGGAAGTGCTTGGGGGCTTTGTTGGGCGTCGTGCTCATCAGCTTGCCGCCCGCTTGGTCTGGCTGGAGGAGATCGCAGCGCAGGCGCGCTCTAACCGGCCGACGCTGTCCTCGATCTCCGCTTCCGTGACGATCAGGGGCGGCAGGAAGCGCACGACATTGTCGCCGGCCCCGACGGTGAGCAGCTTTTCGGCGCGCAGCGCCGCGACGAGATCGCCCGAGGGCACCACCGCCTTGATACCGATCAGCAGGCCCTCGCCGCGCACCTCGCTGACGATTTCGGGATGACGATCGATCACGGAGGCGAGCTTCTGCTTGAGCAGCAGCGACATCTTCTGCACGTGGTCGAAGAAGCCGGGCTTGAGCATGACGTCGAGCATGGCATTGGCAGCCGAGATCGCGAGCGGATTGCCGCCGAAGGTCGAGCCGTGCGAGCCGGGCCCCATGCCGGCCGCCGCGTCCGCGGTCGCCAGCACCGCGCCGATCGGAAAGCCGCCGCCGAGCGCCTTGGCGAGCGACATCACATCCGGTGTGACGCCGGTGCGCTTGTAGGCAAAGAGCTCGCCGGTGCGGCCCATGCCGGTCTGCACCTCGTCGAAGGCGAGCAACAGGCCGCGCTCGTTACAGAGTTCGCGCAGCGCCCTCAGGAAGGCGTGAGGTGCAGAACGAACGCCACCCTCGCCCTGGATCGGCTCGATGAGAATGCCGGCGGTGTGCGGACCGATCGCCTTCTTCACGGCGTCGAGATCGCCGTGCGGCACCTGATCGAAGCCGTCCATCGGCGGACCGAAGCCCTCGAGATATTTCGCAGAGCCGGTGGCGGCGAGCGTCGCCAGCGTGCGGCCATGGAAGGCACCCTCGAAGGTGATCATGCGGTAACGCTCCGGATGCCCCTTGGAGAAGTGATGGTGGCGCACCAGCTTGATCACGCCTTCCAGCGCCTCGGCGCCGGAATTGCAGAAGAACACGAAGTCCGCAAAGCTCTCATTGCAGAGGCGGCTTGCGAGCTTCTCGCCGTCAGGGCTCTGGAACAGGTTCGACATGTGCCAGAGCTTGGTCGCCTGCTCCTGCAACGCCTTGACCAGCGCGGGATGGACATGGCCGAGCGCATTCACCGCGACACCCGAGGTGAAATCGAGATAGCGATCGCCGTTGGTCGCGATCAGCCAGCAGCCTTCGCCGCGCTCGAAACCGAGGTCGGCCCTGGCGAAAACGGGGAGCAAATGCGGCGCTGCGCTGTTAGTCATGACGTCACTTGAATGTTGCGGACGGTGTGAGGCATGCATTGCGCGACGCACCATCGACCGGCCCCGGAAAACGAAACGTGCCGCCTTTTAAGGGCGGCACGTGGCACTATCTTATGCCTGGCAAGACGGGTGTCAATGCCGCCCGGAAAGCCTCGCGAAACGCTGATTCCGTAGTCTTGCGGTGCCGATTTTGCGGGTTTTTCACCACGGAACATGTGGAAGCGAGTCGGCGGACTCTTGCGCGGGAGTCACGCCATATTGTAGCGTTTGGACTGTCAGATACGACATCTCGTGCAGCAGTTCTGATCCCAGAAGTCCTCATGTACCGGCGTAAACGTTCGGGCGTCTTGAGCGCGCCCGGCGAGCCTTAAGGGATTCTGACGGCACGGGTTTTTCAAGGCTAAAGCATTCGCTGCGAAGGCCCCAGGATGGCAGGCCCGCAGCGAGGGAAAGGGTGCAATGACGGTTTTGACCTGGTCCGATGATCGCGTCGAGCAGCTGAAGAAGCTCTGGGAGGCCGGACTTTCGGCCAGCCAGATCGCGGCGGAGCTCGGCAATGTGACCCGCAATGCCGTGATCGGCAAGGTGCACCGGCTCGGCCTGTCCGGCCGCGCCAAGAGCCCTTCATCGGCAGCGCCGCGGCCGCGCAAGGCACGGCCCGCGCAGCATATGATGCGGGTGACCCGCCCCGTCGCGCGCGGCAACACCGCGTTGGCGCAGGCCTTCGAGGTCGAGTTGGAAGCCGAGCCGGTTACCTACGACAACGTGGTGCCGATGAGCCAGCGGCTGTCGCTGCTGGAATTGAACGAGGCGACCTGCCACTGGCCGGTCGGCGATCCCTCGAGCCCGGATTTCTTCTTCTGCGGCGGCAAGGCGCTCTCCGGCCTGCCCTATTGTGCCCAGCATTCGCGCGTGGCCTATCAGCCCGCAGCGGATCGCCGTCGCGCAGCACCGAAACCGGGCACGCGGTGAGCTTGCGGAATTCCCTGATCGCCAAGCTTTGATCGCCAAGCTTGATCGCCAAGACTGCAGCCGCCACACGATGACGGCTCCCAATCGCTCGGTGTCATCCCCGCGAATGCGGGATCCGTAACCGCGGGGCGCAATCGTTGCGCGAGATGGTCACTCCGAGTCTTCGCCAAACCACGTCCTGTGGCTAATCGCGAATAGCGCAAGCGCTCGCGCTGAGATCCCGGGCTCACGCTGCGCGCGCCCCGGGATGACGGCCGAGATCGGCGCCGCAGTTCGCCAAACCAGCTGTCGCTGGCGCCTTACGTCTGCTCAGCCTTCGCGAAGCGATCGTCCAGCGCGTAGCCGGCGCCGCGGACGGTGCGGATCGGGTCCTGCTCGCGGCCAAGGTTGAGCAGCTTGCGCAGGCGGCCGATATGGACGTCGACGGTGCGCTCGTCGATGTAGATGTCGCGGCCCCAGACGCTGTCGAGCAGCTGCTCGCGCGAGAACACGCGGCCGGGATGCTCCAGGAAGAACTCCAGCAGGCGATATTCGGTCGGACCGAGATCGATCGGCCGGCCCGAGCGCGCCACGCGGCGCTTGTCGCGGTCGAGCTCGATATCGCCATAGGCGAGCACGGTGGCGAGGCGCTCGGGACTCGCACGCCTGAGCAGGCCCTTCACGCGCGCAAGCAGTTCCGGCACCGAGAACGGCTTGACGATATAATCATCCGCGCCGGTCGCGAGCCCGCGCACCCGTTCGCTCTCCTCGCCGCGCGCGGTGAGCATGATGATCGGCAGCTGCTTGGTCTCGGGGCGGGTCCGAAGCCGCCGGCACAGCTCGATGCCTGACAGGCCCGGCAGCATCCAGTCGAGCACGATCAGATCGGGAATGTGCTCCTTGAGGCGGGTGTCGGCGTCATCGCCGCGCATCACCGTCTCGACGTCATAGCCGTCGCCTTCGAGGTTGTAGCGAAGAAGCTCGGTGAGAGCTTCCTCGTCCTCAACCACCATAATGCGTGCGCCCATGTGGTCGTAGCTCCTTAAGTCGTCAGGTGTTCGGCACCGTCGTGGCGAAGGTCGTCATGTCGCCCTTCGGCCGCTTGTCGGTGATCGCCTGGCCCTCGATCATGTAGAACACGGTCTCGGCGATGTTGGTGGCGTGGTCGCCGATCCGCTCGATGTTCTTGGCACAGAACATCAGGTGGATGCAGAACGAGATGTTGCGCGGATCTTCCATCATGTAGGTGAGGAGCTCGCGGAACAGCGAGGTGCAGATGGCGTCGACTTCCTCGTCGCCCTTCCACACCGCCATCGCCGCCGGCAGGTCGTGCGCGGCATAGGCGTCCAGCACCGACTTGACCTGCTGCTGCACGAGGTCGGTCATGTGCTCCAGGCCGCGGAACAGCTTGAGCGGATGGAAATCCGTCTCCAGCGCCGCGACGCGCTTGCCCATGTTCTTGGCGAGATCGCCGATGCGCTCGAGATCGGTCGCAACGCGCATCGCGCCGACGATCTCGCGCAGGTCGACGGCCATCGGCTGGCGGCGGGCGATGGTGAGCACGGCGCGCTCCTCGATGCGCTTCTGCAGCGCGTCGAGCTCGACGTCGGTGGCGACGACGCGCTGGCCGAGCGCGACGTCGCGGCGGATCAGCGCGTCGACGGAATCGACGATCATGCGCTCGGCGATGCCGCCCATCTCGGCGACCAGGCGGGTGAGCTCCTGAAGGTCGCTGTCGAAAGCCTTTACGGTATGTTCAGAACCCATGTTCCGTCTCCTCAGCCGAACCGGCCGGTGATGTAATCCTGCGTGCGCCGATCGCTCGGCGACGTGAAGATCTTGCTGGTGTCGTCGAACTCGATCAACTCGCCGAGATACATGAAGGCGGTCTTGTCGGAAACGCGCGCCGCCTGCTGCATGTTGTGGGTGACGATCGCGATCGTGTAGTTCTCGGACAATTCCTGGATCAGCTCCTCGACCTTGGCGGTCGAGATCGGGTCGAGCGCCGAGCAGGGCTCGTCAAACAGGATCACCTCGGGCCGCACCGCGACGGTGCGGGCGATGCAGAGGCGCTGCTGCTGGCCGCCGGAGAGCGACAGGCCGGAGGCATTGAGCTTGTCCTTGACCTCGTTCCACAGCGCGCCACCGCGCAGCGCCTTCTCGACGCGGTCGTCCATCTCGGACTTGGAGATCTTCTCATAGAGACGAATGCCGAAGGCGATGTTCTCGTAGATCGTCATCGGGAACGGCGTCGGCTTCTGGAACACCATGCCGACCCGGGCGCGGAGCAGGTTGAGGTCGAGCTTGGGGTCGAGGATGTTGGTATGGTCGAGCAACAGCTGACCGTCGGCGCGCTGGCCCGGATAGAGGTCGTACATCCGGTTGAAGATGCGCAGCAGGGTGGACTTGCCGCAGCCGGACGGGCCGATGAACGCCGTGACGCGGTTGGTGCCGAGCGCCAGGTTGATGTTCTTCAGCGCGTGGTGGTCGCCGTAGTAGAAGTTGAGGTTGCGCGCCGTGACCTTGGCGGGCGCCTCGGGCAGGGGCTGCGAGCCGGGATGAACGGACGGTGCGCTGACGGAAACAGACATTTCACTCATTTTGCAGTCCTCTCGGCGCCAAGGATGCGCGCGCCAATGTTAAGGGCAAGCACGGTCAGGGTGATCAACAGCGCGCCGCTCCAGGCGAGTTGCTTCCAATACTCGTAGGGGCTCTGCACGAAGTTGTTGATGGTGACAGGCAGGTTCGCCATCGTCTTGTTCAGGCCGAGGCTGAAGAACTGGTTCGACAGTGCCGTGAACAACAGCGGCGCGGTCTCGCCGGCGACGCGGGCGGTCGCCAGCAGCACGCCGGTGATGAGGCCGGAGCGCGCGGCACGATAGGCGATGCGCTTGATCACCAGCGAGCGCGGCAGGCCGAGCGCGCTGGCAGCTTCGCGCAACGGATTCGGCACCAGCAGTAGCATGTCTTCGGTGGTGCGCACGACGACCGGGATCACGATGACGGCAAGCGCCAGCGCGCCCGCAATCGCCGAGAAGCCGCGCATCGGCACCACCACCGCGCCATAGATGAAGAGGCCGATGATGATCGAGGGTGCCGACAGGAGAATGTCGTTGATGAAGCGGATCACCGAGGTCAGCTTGTCGTTGCGGCCGTACTCGGCGAGATAGGTGCCGGCGAACAGGCCGAGCGGCGCGCCGATGCCGACGCCGATCACGGTCATGATCAACGAGCCGACGATGGCGTTGCGCAGGCCGCCCTCGGTCGATCCGGGCGGCGGCGTGTCAGCTGTGAAGACCTGGAGGTTGAGCCCGGCCAAGCCGTTGTAGAGCAGCGTGACCAGGATCAGCGCGAGCCAGGTGACGCCGAAGGCGGCGGCTGCGATGCAGAGGCCGCGAATGACGATGTCCCAGCGGCGGCGGCGCGAATAGATCGGGTTCATGGCTTCACTTCCCGGCCTTGGTTTCGAGGCGCAGCAGCATCAAACGGGCGGCAGCGAGCACGAAGAACGTCAGCACGAACAGCAGGAGGCCGAGCAGGATCAGGCCGGACTGGTGCAGGCCGTCGCTCTCGGCAAATTCGGAGGCGATCGCCGCCGAAATCGTCGTGCCCGGCGCGAAGATCGACGAGGAGATCCGGAACGAGTTGCCGATGATGAAGGTCACCGCCATGGTCTCGCCGAGCGCCCGGCCCAGCGCCAGCATGACGCCGCCGATGATGCCGACGCGGGTGTAGGGGATCACCACGCTGCGGACGACCTCCCAGGTGGTGCAGCCGACGCCGTAGGCGGCTTCCTTCAGCACCGGCGGCACCGTCTTGAACACGTCGACCGAAATCGAGGTGATGAAGGGCAGCACCATGATGGCGAGGATCAGCGCGGCGTTGAACAGGCTGAGATAGGACGGGGGCCCTGCGAAGATCGCGCCCAGCACGGGGACGCCGTCGAACACCCTGATCATGAAAGGCTGGAAGGTGTTGGCCAGGAACGGGCCGAGCACGAAGAAGCCCCACATGCCGTAGATGATCGAGGGGATGCCGGCGAGCAGCTCGACCGCCATGCCGATCGGGCGGCGCAGCCATTGCGGGCAGAGCTCGGTGAGGAAGATCGCAATGCCGAGACCGACGGGAATGGCGATCAGCATCGCGATGAAGGAGGTGACGAGCGTGCCGTAGATCGGCCCGAGCGCGCCGAGCACCGGCGGATCGGCCGAGGGCGCCCAGCGCTGCGTCCACAGGAAGGAGATGCCGAACTCCTGGATCGCCGGTAAGGCGCCGACGATCAGCGAGATGATGATGCCGCCGAGGATCAGCAGCACCGAGATCGCGGACAACCGCGTGATCCAGTAGAAGGTGACGTCGCCGAGCTTGAACGCGCTCAAGGCCTTGGCGCGATCATATGGACCGGCAGCATCAATCACATTGCTCTCAACAGCCATCTCAGCCACGCCGATCCCCTATACCCGTTTTATGTACGCTTGTTGTTGGTGGCGCGCTCCGGATGCGGCAGGAGGCCGATCCGGAGCGGAGATCTTGCAGCGTCCCGGAACCGTGTCCGGGACACATATAGCGCCTTAGCTCTTGATCTCGGCAGCCCAGGTCTTCTCGATCTGCTGGACGACGCTGTCCGGCATCGGAATGTAGTCGAGCTCCTCGGCCATCTTGCCGCCGTTCTTGAAGGCCCAGCGGAAGAACTTGATCGCTTCCTGCGCGGCCGCCTTGTCGGTGGCGGACTTGTGCATCAGGATGAAGGTCGCCGCCGTGATCGGCCAGGACTTCTCGCCGGGCTGCTCGGTCAGGATGACGTAATAGCCGGGAGCCTTGGACCAATCGGCGTTGGAGGCGGCCGCCTGGAAGGCCTCGACGGTCGGCTGCACCGGCTTGCCGGCCTTGTTGACGAGACCGGTGTGGGTGAGCTTGTTCTGCTTGGCATAGGCGTATTCGACATAGCCGATCGAGTTCTTGGTCTGGCTGATGTTGCCCGACACACCCTCGTTGCCCTTGGCGCCGACGCCGACCGGCCACTCGACCGCGGTGCCCTCGCCGACCTTGCTCTTCCAGTCCGCGCTGGCCTTGGAGAGATAGTTGGTGAAGTTGAAGGTGGTGCCCGAGCCGTCCGAACGACGGACCACGGTGATGGCTTCTGACGGCAGCTTCGCGTTGGGATTGAGCTTCTTGATCGCGGCATCGTCCCACTTGGTGATCTTGCCGAGATAGATGTTGGCCAGGGTCTCGCCGTCGAACACCAGCTCGCCCGGCTTCACGCCCTCGATGTTGACGACGGGGACGATGGCACCCATCACCATCGGCCACTGGACGAGGCCGTCCTTCTCGAGCTGCTCGGCCTTGAGCGGCGCGTCGGTGGCGCCGAAGGTCACGGTCTTGGCCTGGATCTGCTTGATGCCGCCACCCGAGCCGATCGACTGGTAGTTCAGACCGTTGCCGGTCTCCTTTTTGTAGGCGTCAGCCCACTTCG
This sequence comes from Bradyrhizobium sp. NBAIM03, assembly GCF_020194055.1. Lineage (NCBI taxonomy): Bacteria > Pseudomonadati > Pseudomonadota > Alphaproteobacteria > Hyphomicrobiales > Nitrobacteraceae > Bradyrhizobium > Bradyrhizobium sp. NBAIM03. The sequence goes on from NZ_JADYVS010000007.1 coordinate 193,002, forward strand.
AATAGATCGGGAACGGGAACGTCGCGCCGGCACCGGTGATGTCGGCCGCAAAGGCTACCGTCGTCGATGCGGCGACCAAGCCGGCAGCGACCATGGTTTTGAGGAAATTCATGCTGGTCTCCATACAGGGGAGCGAAGCGCCATCCGCGCCCGATCGCGCTCCCCGCGCCGCCGCTTTAGGGGCGGTCGGCTGTGCTTTTACGAAGGTTTCGTGACAGTTGGATGACGACACCAAGCAATTGAAATGGCTTGCGTTTCCAATCAAACCGGAGTCTTGATCTGGGGAAAACAGGCGGTGAAGGTGGCGCCCTGCCTGGGCACGCTTTCGATCAAAAGGCGGCCGCGATGACGGTTAAGGATATGTTTCACCAACGATAACCCGAGCCCGGTGCCGCCTTGCGAGCGGCTGTCGCCGACGTCGACCCGATAGAAGCGCTCGGTCAGCCGCGGCAGGTGCTCCGGCGCGATGCCCGGGCCGAAATCGCGGACCATGACCCGGATTTCCTGAGTTCCGTCAGCGGCGGCGCTCGAGGTCAGCGACACGATGACGCGCCCGCCGGAGGCGCCGTATTTGAGCGCGTTCTCGATCAGGTTCTCGAACAGGCGGAGCAGCTCCTCGCGGTCCCCCGCGATCATCACCGGCGGCTCCGGCAGGTGGATGTCCACCTCGACCTGACGCTCGCGCGCCAGCGGCTCGAGCCCGTCGGCGACCTGACGGATGATCGGGACGAGATCGACCAGGGTGTCGGGCCGGACATGGGCCGACAGCTCGACCCGCGACAGCGACAAGAGATCGTCGATCAGGCGCGCCATGCGCGTGGCCTGGTTGTGCATGATGCCGAGAAAGCGCTCGCGCGCCTTGGGATCGTCCTTGGCCTGGCCCTGGAGCGTATCGATGAAGCCCGACAGCGCCGCCAGCGGCGTGCGCAGCTCGTGGCTGGCATTGGCGACGAAGTCGGCGCGCATCTCCTCGACCCGGCGCAGCGGCGTCTGGTCGTGGAAGGTCATCAGCATGCATTTGTCGGCGCCGCCGAAGCTGGTCGGCACCGGTACCGGCGTGATGATCAGCTCCATCCAGCGATCAACCGGAACATGATCGAGATAGGTCGCGCGCCGCGGCTCGGTGGTCGCGATGGCCTCGCGCAGCGCGGTGATGATCTCCGGCGAGCGCAGCGCGAACTGGGCGAGCTCGTTCTTGCGCAGCGCCGGCGCGAGCTGGGCGGCGGCGGCGTTGAGGTGGATGACGCGGCCGGCCCGGTCGAGCAGCACCGCCGGATCCGGCATGCCGGCGACCACCGCGGCCACCGCCGCGCTCTCGACCGGGTTGATGCGTCTGACGTCGTCGCGGGAGGTGGCGGGATCGTGCAGCCGCCACGGGATCAAGGCAGCCGCCGCGATGCAGAGGAACACGATTGCAGCGTGCAGCGCCGACAATTCGCCGAGCGAGACCACGACGGACAGCGCCAGCGCCGCGGCGATCAGGATGATGGTCGAGTGCCGCAGCCGATCGGACCAGGGCTGGGCGGAGGGAGAAGAGGGGGCGTCGATCGCCATCGGGGCGGACTTCTCCTGGGGACTGTCCTTAAGGACCTGACACCGGTCAGGCGCCGCTGTCGCTGCGCTCTCTCACATAGGCGGCTTCAGGCGCCGGGCCGGGGTCCAGCTTGAGCGCCGCCTGTTGCAAGCGCTTCGATCGGGCGCCGATTATAACCTCTCGAAACGTCAGCAAGATTACAGATAAGACGAACGGAGACAGATAATAGAGGACGCGGAACAGGAGCATGCCGCCCAGCAGCTCCTCGCGGTCCATCTGCCAGAGCCCGACCAGCATGGCGGCATCGAACACCCCCAAGCCTCCGGGTGAATGGCTGGCGAAGCCGAGCAGGGTCGCCGAGACGAAGATCACCGCGACCATCACGAAGCCGAGATTGGGCTCGTCGGGGACCAGCACATACATCGCCAGCGCGCAGAAACCGAGATCGACGATGCCGATCGCGATCTGGAGCAGCGTCAGCGGGCCGCCCGGCAGCACCACCGTCCAAGGGCCGCGGCCGACCACCCGCGGCTGGCTCCAGACCCAGATCACGTAACCGATCAGCGCCACGATGATCATCAGCGCCAGTGTCCGGTTCAGCCAGACCGGCAGCTGGTCGATCGAGGCTGCCGCCTCCGGATGGTAGGCGATGCCGAGGCCGAGCACCGCGGCATTGCCCAGCCAGAAGGTCAGGCCGGCGAGAAAGCAGATTTTTGCGACGTCGATCGCGTTGAGCCCATAGGCCGAATAGATGCGGTAGCGCACCGCCCCGCCGGTGAAGACGGAGGCGCCGACATTGTGGCCGATCGAATAGCTGGTGAAGGCCGCGAGCGCGTTGATGCGATAGGGCACATGGGCATGGCCGATCGCGCGCGTGGCGAAGAGGTCGTAGAAGGTCAGCGTGAAATAGCCCGCAGTGACGAATAGCGCCGCCATCGCAATCTGGCTCGGCTCAGTGCTCTTGATCGCTTCGAGGACCTCGTTGAAATCAATGCCGCGCAGCATGTGGTAGAGCACGTAGCAAGCGATGCCGATGACCGCGATGCTGATCACGACTCCAAGCTTATGCAGGACTTGCTTCTGGCGCAGAAACGTCGTCGCCCTGCGTATGGCTTCCAGCATCTAGACCTCGAACAACGCTTCAGCGGCCAGGGTGGCCGGCGGACAGGCGGACGCGCAGGCATTCAACGAACCCTCGCCGCCGGCGCCGGAATCGCGCATGCCCCCTGCCCCTCCACTAGCGCGTTTTCGGCCGAAGTGGAATTCGCCAATTCGAACAAAAACACGTGCCTTCAGTATTTTAGGCAGGGTTGCAGCTCCCAGTGCAGGGTTTGGCGCTTTCGTCGGCAAGGCTTGGCGCGAATCTCCAGGCGATCCTGCGCAGGGGCCATGAAGTTTTGATGATTTCGGCCGCACAATGTTCCGTCACGCCTTAAGCCAACGTCAATCTATGGAGCCGGCCTGCCTGTTGAAAGAGGGGTGACTGGAGCGGCCAGGTCCCGGTTTTCCAATGCGCCGAAAGGCCGCGGCGGAGCACACCCCGTCCCGCGCGTGAGGGTGCATAGCAACATCACACAGCGGCTGGCGGCGCGGTACGCGAGACCACCCGATCGCGCAGCCACGCTCCGATCGTGCCGCCGACGAGATAGCAGGCGAACATGATCAGGCCGAGGTCGAGCCAGTAGCCGAAGCGACCGGGGACCACATGGGTGAGAGAGGCCGCGACCAGGGCGGCGGCAAGCACTGCGAGCCACCGCGCAATCACCTTCGAGGTGCCGTTGCCGCGCTGGACCACCGAGATCCAGCCCATGCAGAAGCCCAGCAGCAGCGAGCCGATCAGCCAGCCCAGATGGAACGAGACGAGATAAGGCATCGTCACCTCACCAGAAATTCGATGCGGCGGTTCTGCGCCTTGCCTTCATCGGTGTCGTTGCCGGCGACGGGCTGCGTGCTGCCATGGCCGACCGCGGTGAAGCGGCTGGCAGGAAGGCCCGCCTTGACCAGATAGTCGATCACCGCCTGCGCGCGCTTTTCCGAAAGGGCCTGGTTGAAGGCATCCTCGCCATCGGCGTCGGTATGTCCGACGACCTCGATATTGGTGGTGGGGCAGCGCAGCGCAGTCTCGATGAGGCGATCGAGAATGCCGGCCGAGTCAGGATCGATGTCCGCGCGCCTGTTCGCGAAGCGGATCTTGCCCTTGGTCAGAAGCTCCGAGAACAATTGCTGGCACACGGTGCCGTCGACCGGGCCTGCGGCGGGCTTCACCGTGATCTCCGGCTTGTACTGCCAGTTCTTCGGGAAGTCCTTGCCGAGGCCTGCGCGCATCTCGTTGGCGGCGCCCTCGTAGAGCGCATCGCCCGAGAGCTTCACCTCGCGGTCGGAGACGACCAGCGTGCCGGTCGACAGCCGCGACAGCGCGCCGAGCGCGGCGATAACAGCCGTGCTGAAGGAGCCGGGGGCGCCGATACTGGCCTTGAGATTGTCGACGACCTTTTCGGTGAAGAACTTTCGCGAGGCGCTGGTGCCGATCGCGGCGTGGACGTTGTTGTCCGGAACATAGCCGGTCAGCGTCACCGTCGCAGCCACCGGATCCTTGTAGGCCTGGAAGATGTAGGGCGGCGCCTTGATCTCGTTGGCCGCAATCGAAAAACCCTCGGGCAGGTTCTTCAGCGCAGCCGCGATCGCCTCACGGCCGCCGAGCTCACGCGCCATGCCCGACAGATTGACCTTGGTGTCCGTGATCGTGATCTTGCCGTCCTTCAGCTTGCCGATCTGATCCAGCAGCAGCATCGCGGCGGCTTCGAACCGGGGCGGCGCCCCGCGCGCCAGCCCCATCTGGTCGGCGACCTCGACGCCGCCGACTTCCTTGCGGGCCGCCTCGGTCAGCCGGGCCCTCATCGATGGCAGCGGCGCGGAGCCCGACAGCGTCACCCGCACCACGTCGCGCTCGGCATTCCACACGAAGGGCTTGGCCTCGGGAACGAGGCGGGTCCGGTCGTCGACCAGCCGCACGCCGGGCACGGTTTCGACCGCCATCACTGCGTCGCGGCGCCCCTCCTCGGAGAAGGCGTCCGCGGCCAGGCTGACGTCGCGGCCGTCGACCGCGATCCGGGTCTTGTCCAGAACGGTGTCCTTCAGCGCAGCCGAGCTGCGGGCCGACAGATCAGCCTCGACCGGTAAGGTATTATTCCAGGCCGCAAATCCCCACATGACGGCAAGGGGGATCAACCCCGGCCACCATTTGCTGGCCCACGAGAAAAGCTTCTGCATTCGACGACCCGACCTCTGGAAACGGAGACAAAACAAACCCTTGGCAGGCTGTCAAACCGGAAATGGCCCTGGTCCCAAGGCCCGGGTGGGACAATCGGAATAACTTTTTCTTCAAGGGTTCTTCCGTAAGTTGAGGCCGGAATGCCAAAGTCCCCCACCCGGTCATGAAACAACTGCGTAACAACGTCATCCGCGCCGGGCTGGGAGCACTCTATCTCAGCGGGGCGCACCACCTGTTGCGCCCGCTCTTGTCGGGCGTCGGCGCCATTTTCATGCTGCACCATGTGCGGCCGGCGCGCGAGGCCGCGTTCCAGCCGAACCGGCATCTCGAGGTCACCCCCGACTTCCTGCGCGCCACGCTGTGCCATTTGCGCTCGCGCGACATCGACATCGTCAGCATGGACGAGCTGCATGAGCGGCTGGTGCAGGGCCGGTTCGACCGTCGCTTCGCCGCCTTCACCCTCGACGACGGTTACCGCGACAATCTGGATTACGCGCTGCCGCTGCTGCGCGAATTTGACGCGCCGCTGGCAGTCTACGTCACGAGCGATTTTGCCGACGGCACCGGGCGATTGTGGTGGACGGCGCTGGAGGCCGTGATCGCCAAGGCCGAGCAGATCGACATTCAGATCGGCAATTCCGCCCTGCGGCTCGATGCGAACAGTGTCGCGGCGAAGCAAGCGGCATTCGACCGCCTGCACGACTGGCTGCGCGCGCTGCCGGGCGAGCAGGATCTTGCGCGCGAGATCGGGGCGCTGTGCAGGACTTACGGCGTCGACATGGAAGCGCTGTGCCGCGGCTTGTGCCTGTCCTGGGCCGAGCTCAAGTCCTTTGCCGCCGATCCGCTGGTCACGATCGGCGCGCACAGCATCAGCCATTGCAATCTCGCCAAGCAGACGGAAGACATCGCCGCGCAGGAGATGGCCGCAAGCCGCGCGCGGATCGAGCAGGTGCTGGAGCGCCCCGTGCTGCACCTCGCCTATCCCTATGGCGACCGCGACGCCGCGGGCGCGCGCGAATTCGCCCTTGCCGCATCCGCCGGTTTCAAGACCGCGGTGACGACGCGGCCCGGCATGCTGTTCGCGGAGAACGCCGGCCACATGACCGCGCTGCCCCGCGTCTCGCTCAATGGCAATTATCAGGACGCGCGGATCCTGCCGGTGCTGACCTCGGGCGCCGCGACCGCGATGTGGAATGGCTTCCGCCGCATCGCGGCGGCGTAGGCCTCAATCTGCACTGGTCGAGGACAAGCGCGCCTTTCTTGACTCCCCTCCCTGCTCCGCCCACAACCGGCGGCAACCAAGGGAGGAACGCATGTTCAACGATCTGTTCTCGCTCAAAGGCCGCATCGCGCTGGTAACCGGCGGCTCGCGCGGCATCGGAAAGATGATCGCGGCGGGATTTCTCAGCGCCGGCGCGGCAAAGGTCTACATCACCGCGCGCAAGGCCGGACCGTGCGAGGCCACCGCGAAGGAGCTCAGCGCGCAATATGACGGGGAATGCATCGCGCTGCCGATCGACATCTCGACCGTTGCCGGCGCCGAGCTGCTGGCCAGCGAGTTCGGGAAACGCGAGTCCCGGCTCGACATCCTCGTCAACAATGCGGGCGCCGCCTGGGGCGCGGAGTTCGACGAATTTCCGGAGAACGGCTGGGACAAGGTGATGAACCTCAACGTCAAGGCGCCGTTCTTCCTGACCAAGGCACTGGCGCCGACGCTGCGCGCGTCGGCAAGCGCGGAACGGCCGGCGAAGGTGATCAACATCGCCTCGATCGACGGCATCTTCGTCAATCCCGGCGAGACCTATTCCTATGCGGCGAGCAAGGCCGGGCTGATCCACCTGACGCGGCGCATGGCGGTGAAGCTGATCCCGGACCACATCGTGGTCACCGCAATCGCGCCGGGCCCGTTCAAGTCAGACATGAACCGCGCCGCGCGCGACCACGCCGACGAGGTCGCAACGCGCGTCCCCGTGGGCCGCATCGGCACCGACGAGGACATGGCGGGCGCTGCGATCTACCTCGCCTCCCGCGCCGGCGATTACGTGGTGGGAGCGACCATCGCGGTGGATGGCGGCATCGTCTATGCGAACCCGGGGATCAAGGGCAGCGGGTGGGACAGCGATTGATGCGGCGATCTCCCGTCACGTGCATCGGGACTCAAAACCAAAACGTCGAAAACAACCCCATGCACAGTAGCGGGCCCCTTCATCGATAAGGGATCTTTCGAGCGGCCTGGAGACAACATTTGCAGCCGCCATGCAGTTGACACGTCGGGCAAAACACGCGTCGAGCTGGCGCGTGTACTCAAAATCTATGGATGCGAGAGCTAGCGTCGCGGCGTTCGTCCGCGTATCCGGTCGAATCCTTGCTTGATCGCTGCGAAGCGCTGCTCGATGAATGGTTCGTGCTCAGTATCGGTGAAAATGTAGGGCCAGTCGTTTTCGATGGCCTCGCGAACCAGCTCGCCTACGTAGAGCGGATCAACGCCGTTGTTGATCCGTTCATGCAATGCCTTGATGATCTCCGCGCGTGGTCCTTCTGTCGGCGGAGGGTTGCCGACAGCCCCGGCAAATCGGTGCGGCACGTTGCGCCGAGAGTTCATGATCTGCGTGCGGATAAAGCCCGGACACAGAACGGAGACCCCAATCTTCCTCGGCGCGAGCACGTTACGCATCCCCTCGGAGAGCGCGACCACTCCATATTTGCTTACATCGTATGCCGGACTTGGTCCCGTAATCAGTCCGGAGACGGACGCCGTGGAAACAACCTGCCCTCCTTCGCCGTGCGCTTCGATCAGCGGACCGAATATCTCAAAGCCCCAGATCACCGACATCAGGTTGACGCCGAGGACCCAGTTCCAGCCTGAATCAGTCCACTCACCAAAGGTGCCGCCGCCACCCACGCCCGCATTGTTGACCAATATGTGGATTCTGCCGTACCGCGCGACGGTCGCGTCCGCTGCCGCCTGAAGTTCGCCCTTGAGCGAAACGTCCGCTTTCACGCCATCGACATCGGCTTTGGTTCGTGTCTTCAGGTCCGCGACCACTTTTTTCAGCGCCTCTTCATCGATATCGCAGAGCATGACCTTCACGCCCGCCTGTGATAGCGCGGTCGCGATCCCCAGTCCGATTCCCGAGGCAGCGCCTGTCACGAAGGCGGTCTGTCCAGCCAAGTCTCTCATGTGCTTTTCACCTTCCTTTCACCCAACCGGTTCGCGCGAGACTGCGCGCAGAGTGCCGCAATGAACTCGCGTCGTTTCATGTCCCGCGTCACGCCAGGCCTGGGATTCACCGAGCGCCAGTTTCAAACCGGCACCATTGGGAACCGGCTGGATAACGACGGACGCGGTCGGCTTCGGAAGCGCTGGCTCCACGCCGACGATGACCGGAGGCCGCCGGCGAGGAGCGGAGTTGGTGATCTAGACCTCACTGCCGAAAGATCGTGAACTGAACGGAGAGGCGATGGAGAGGCTGTTCCAAGCGAGTGCTTCGGTCTTCGATACATGGTCGCCAATCCGCTGGGCTACCTCTGCAGCGCGCGTGCCCAGCATACAGTGGGTTGCCCCTGCTATCGTGCATAGCGAAGCATTCGCCAACGCACGGGTCAGGATTTCCGCGCTTCGCTGCAACGCTTGCGGGCTACGCTCACCGCAGATGAGGCGGGTTGGGAGCAGGATGTTGGCAAAAGCCGATAATGGTGGATCGAATGCCGAACGCATGTCCAGAACCTGGGTCGCGGTCGTCCTGACGATGTATTGCCGCATCCGGGACGGCAGGGCATCGAAGCTGCCCTCACCGCCGAGATAATCGATCACCCGGAGCGCGGCTTCCCTCTCGCCGTTTTCGAACGCCTGGAAGTATGCATCGCGCATCGCCGTGAACTGCTCATACAGCGCAAGCTGGCTCTCCCGGCGCAGCAGGCCGAAAGCCACCGGCTCTATCAGGGTCAGGCTCATGAGCGGCAGCATCCCGCACAGCGCGACGTCCAGACACGCGAGCGCGCCGAGGGAATGTCCGACGAGATGCACGGGACCGCCGGCCCGGCGGATCACGGCTTCGATGATCTCCGCCTGCCGACCGATCGATGTATCGGCAGCCGTCCGTCGGTCCCTCGTGCCGCCATAACCCGGAAGACTCGTCGTCACCGTCCGGAAACGACCGCCGAGCGCCTCGATCACGCCCCGCCAGCTTGACGCGGTCGCCCACGATCCCGGCACGAACACGATGGTGGGTCCCGTGCCCTCCTCGCCATAGTCGATGTGGCCGTGCCTATCCTGCAGCATTGTTGAGGCTGCGTTCATCGCCATCACTCCGGTCTCGAGGGTTTCGCCTGGCAAGAATGCGCGAAGCGCGACGGCAACACTTTACAGACCGCTTACATTTTCATTACCGACGGCTGATTTCGCGCGCTCCCCCGCTTGCTGGGCTGTGCTACGCTCGCGCTGCTGGAGGAACGGACGAGCTGATGCGCTATCTGTTTGAAGACTTTGCGCTCGACGCCGACAAGCGGGAGCTGCGCAGGGGGATCGATGCGGTTTCGGTGACGCCGCAGGCCTTCGACGTGCTTCTCTACTTGATCCGCAACCGCCAGCGTGTGGTTAGCAAGGACGATCTGATTTCCGCCATTTGGGGCGGCCGCGCCATCTCGGATGCCGCGCTTGCGACCCGCCTCAATGCAGCGCGCGCCGCAATCCATGATGCCGGCGATCAGCAGCGCCTCATTAAGACGCTACAGAGGAAGGGTTTTCGCTTCATTGGCAGCGTGCAGGAAATCGGCGGACAGGATGACGCTGCGGTCCCAAATGACGCACTTCAACCCTCGACACCAGCTCCCGCGCCGTCCGACAAACCCGCGATTGCCGTGTTGCCGTTCCAATCCATGCCGGCCCGTCCAGAACAAGAATACTTCGCCGATGGGTTGGTTGACGATATCATTACTACTCTCTCGCGCTTCAGGACGCTCTCTGTCATCGCTCGCAACTCCTCGTTCACCTACAAAGGTAAGGCTGTCGACATCAAGCGCGTCGGACAGGAGCTTGGCGTGCGATACGTGCTCGAAGGCAGTGTGCGCAAGGGAGGGTCGCAGCTAAGAATCAATGCACAATTGATCGATGTTGCAACTGGCGCGCACCTTTGGGCCGATCGGTTTGAAGGTGCTTTGGGAAACGTTTTCGATTTACAGGACCAGGTCGCGCTACACGTGGTCGGGGCCATCGCTCCAGAAGTCGATCGTGCCGAGATCGACAGAGCCAGTCGAAAAAGGACCGGTAACATCGATGCGGTGACAGCGTATTATCGCGGTTTGCCTCATATTCGTTTCCCGACCACTCCACAGAATAATGAAGCTGCCTCTAGGCATTTCGAGCAAGCGATTGCTCTTGATCCCAGTTTTGCGCCTGCGTATGGCGGCGCTGCAACTTGCATAGCGTGGCGAAGGGCCAACAATTGGCCTGGAGACTTTGTCGAAGACAACGCTCAGGTCTTGCAGATTGCCGAACGTTTAAAGGAGCTCGGGGCAGACGACGCAATGGCCTTAACCGTTGTGGGCTTTCTCCTGTTCTGGTTCGCGCTCGACCTCAATGGCGGGGTTGAATTGGTCGAGCGCGCCATCCATTTCAATCCAACCTATGGACCCGCACTTCACGCGCGGGGCCTCATTCGAGGTTGGCAAGGCGAATCCGATGCCGCCGTTGCGGACCTTGAGCTGGCTCTGCACCTAAGTCCGCGCGATCCTTTCAACTACAACGCAATGCTGGGACTTGCCCTAGCGCATCACAACGCCGGCAGACATGCCGAAGCGGGTGAGTGGGCTGACAAAGCCGTTCGAGCCTTCCCCCCGGCGTTTAATGTAGGAATGGCTCAGGCCATCCTCTGCTACGTGGGCGCTGGACGATTGGACGACGCTCAAAGGCTGATGGCAGAAATTCTCCGCCGATCTTCTGGCTCTCGACGATCAACTGTGGCTGCCCCGCACTATTCGCCCAAGCTTAGAGCGGAACTCTTGGAAGCGATGATCAAGGCGGGACTACCCGAATAGCTTTGTTCTTGGGGCAAGCAGGCGGTGGGCAGGCTGGCGCGTGAGTACGCCGCGGCGCCTCGCGTCTATCACAGCCGCCTCTGGAATACCGGATCGCCCGGTCAAGCCGGGCGATGACACTGTGGGTGTGGAACAGTCGTGGTGCGTCGCAAGCGCCCTCACGACTCGATCTTCACATACTCGAAATCGCCGGGCTTGTTGTCGATGCCGACCTTGGGCGGCGAGATCCAGGAGGCGAACTTGCCGGTCTCGGTGACGGGCTGCATCAGGGAGGTGATGAAGTCGCCGTCGCTGGCCGACGGCAGCCATTCGTCCTTGCGCTTGGCCCAGGTCGCATCGTCGATCAGGATGCCGTCGGGCGTCGCGTGCACGTCCTTGAACTCGCCGATGTGGCGGTGGAAGGCGACGTTGGGCAGCGTCAGCTTGAAGTCGTAGCCGGCGGTCGAGATTACCTTGTTCCAGCGCAGCATGCCCTTGACGCAATCCTGGCTGTAATCGTCGCGCAGGCGCATGTTGAGCGCGGTCAGCGCCGGCTCGTCGACCAGCTTGACTTCGCCGTTGATCAGCTTGAGCACCGGATAGGTCGAATTCTTGAGCTGGTGATCGTCGTCGATCTGCGTCTCGTGGTAGCGGCCCTTGATGCCGGCGTTGAACGCGTTGGCCGCGTTGGTCGAGACTTCCGAGCCGAACAGGTCGAGCGACAGCGTGTAGTGCAGGTTCAGCTTCTTCTGGATGGTCGGAAGATCGATCACGCCGAGCGCGCGGACCTTCGCGATGTCGGTGGGATCGGTGATGCCGGCCGCCTTCATCGCATCGCAGGTGCGCTGCACGACGCGGGTGATGCCGGTCTCGCCGACGAACATGTGGTGCGCTTCCTCCGTCAGCATGAAGCGGCAGGTGCGCGACAGGGGATCGAAGCCGGACTGCGCGAGCGAGTGCAGCTGCATCTTGCCGTCGCGGTCGGTGAAATAGGTGAACATGAAGAAGGACAGCCAGTCCGGCGTCGCCTCGTTGAAGGCGCCCAGCATGCGCGGCGCGTCGGCATCGCCGGAGCGGCGGCGCAGCAAATCATCGGCTTCTTCACGTCCGTCGCGGCCGAAATATTTCTGCAGCAGGTAGACCATCGCCCAGAGGTGACGGCCTTCCTCGACATTGACCTGGAACAGGTTGCGCATGTCGTACAGCGAGGGCGCGGTCTTGCCGAGATGGCGCTGCTGCTCGACCGAAGCGGGCTCGGTGTCGCCCTGGATCACGATTAGGCGGCGCAGCATGGCGCGATGCTCGCCCGGCACTTCCTGCCAGGCCGGCTCGCCATAATGCTCGCCGAACGGCACGACGCGGTTCTCTTCCTGCGGCGCAAGGAGAATGCCCCAGCGATATTCGGGCATGCGGACATAGTCGAACTTGGCCCAGCCGCGCGGATCGACGGAGTAGGCGGTGCGCAAATAGACCAGCGATTCCTGGAAGCCCTCGGGGCCCATGTCGCTCCACCAATCCATATAGCCGGGGTGCCAGCCTTCCAGCGCTTTGAGCACCTGGCGGTCTTCAGCGAGATTGACGTTGTTGGGAATCTTGGTCGAGTAGTCGACGTTCATGATGTTCATGTTCATGTGGACCTCCCGTGGGGGACTTACTCGTTTGAAGGGCGCGAATGGCGAATGGCGAGTAGCGAATGGAATTCCCCTATTCGCTATTCGCCACTCCCTATTCGCTAGACTCGCGTCATATCGAATTTTGGTTTCTGGCCGCTGCCGTAGCGGCGCAGCGCGCCTTCCTCGCCGACGGCGTTCGGGCGCTGGAAGATCCAGTTTTGCCATGCGGTGAGGCGCGCGAAGATCTTCGATTCCATCGTCTCGGGGCCGACGAAGCGCAGGCTCGCTTCCATGCCGGTGAGGCTGTCGGGCGAGAAGCTGGCGCGCTCCTCGAGGAACACGCGGACCTCGTCGTCCCAGTCGATGTCGTCGAGCGCGAAGGTGACGAGGCCGAGCTCTTCGGCCTGCTCCGCATCGAGGCTGGTGCCGAGCGTTGCTTCCGCGCGCTCCAAATCGGACGGATCGGCCTGAAAGCGCGATTCCAGCCGTGTCAGGCCGTGGCTCATCGGATAGGGGCCGAAATTCATGGCGGACAGCTCGATCGACGGCGGCGGACGATTGTCGCCCTGGCGGGTGCCGATCAGCATGTAGGAGCGGTCGGCGGCAAAGACGAGCTCGGCGAGCGTGCCGGCAAAGCAGGAGCCGGGCTCGACCAGCGTCACCAGCGTGCGCGAGGTGACGTCGACGCGCTTGAGCACGCGCTTCCAGTAATGCCTGATCTCGTTGACCAGCCAGTGCGCCTTGTTCGCTTCGAGGAACGTATCGCTGGCGAGCACATGGGCGCGGTCGCCGTGGCTCTTGAACACCAGCATCGCGATCTCGAGCTCGTTGATGCGTAAGTGCAGGATGGCGTCGTCGAGCTCGCGCGCCACTTGCAGCGGCCAGAACGAGGCGCCTTGCGCCATCATGCCGTCGATGTCGGCGGGCGGCGCGGTCTCCGGCGCCTTGATCGAGATGGTGGCGATGCGCGCTGTGCGATCGATATCGACGGTGACGAAGCCGTAGCGGATGCTGTTCTCGTCGATCAGGCGCCTGAGCGGCGTCAGTGCGATGCCCTTGCCGCTGCCCTTGCGCTTCGATTGGCCTGCGAATTCCTTGGCGCGCTCGGCGATCTTGGCCTCGAGCTTGGAGTTCGGCGCGATCTCGTCGACGAGGCGCCATTGCACGGCGCGCTTGCCCTTCACGCCCTCTTCGATGGTGCAGAAGACATCGGCGTGGTCGCGGCGCACCTTGCGCTTGTCGACCACCCGCGTGAGACCGCCGGTGCCCGGCAGCACCGCGAGCAGCGGCACTTCGGGCAGCGCGACGGCGGACGAGCCGTCGTCGGCGAGGATGATGTGATCGGTCGCGAGCGCCAGCTCATAGCCGCCGCCGGCGGCCGAACCGTTCACCACGGTGATGAAGCGCTGGCCGGAATTCTCCGACGAATCTTCCATGCCGTTGCGGGTCTCGTTGGTGAACTTGCAGAAGTTCACCTTGTGGGCATGGGTGGAGCCCGCGAGCATGCGGATGTTGGCGCCGGCGCAGAACACGCGGTTCTTGGCCGAGCGCAGCACCACGACCTTCACCTGCGGATGCTCGAAGCGCAGGCGCTGGATCGCGTCGGCGAGCTCGATGTCGACGCCGAGGTCGTAGGAATTGAGCTTGAGCTGGTAGCCCTCGAACAGGCCGCCATTCTCGTCGACGTCCATCGTCAACGTGGCGACGTCGCCGTCGACCGCGAGCTTCCAATGCTTGTAGCGGGACGGTTCGGTCTGGAAATCGATGAATGTCGCGCCGCCTGCGAGGCGCCGATCTTCCCCGGCCATGAGCCACCCTTAAGCTTGGTTATGCATTTGGAGCGTTAGATGCACAATAGTGCATCTAACTGGGCTAGTCCAGCACGAATCTCGAACTCACATGCACTTTGCTTCATCTAAATCCGCATGGAGGTCACGCGGCCTGAAGCCCTGGATCATCCCGCAAGGCGGCCTTTGCGAACTGCATGATGGCATCGAGGGTCGGCCCCGCGGCCTCGCGATGCGGGGAATGCGCCGCGCCGGCAATGATTTTCAGGTCGACCGGGCAGTAACATTCCTCCTGTGCGATCTCGGCCTGGCGCAGCGTGCCGTATTGATCATCTGTGCCCTGCACGATCATGACGGGCACGCGGATGTATGCGAGGTATTCGGAGATATCCCAATCGCGGAAATCCGGATCGAGCCAGGCGCCGTTCCAGCCGTAGAAGGCGTTGTCGACGTCCTTGTGCCAGCGCGCGAGCTTTGTCTTGAGGTCCGTGGTCTCGAACGTGGTCTTGATCGCGGCGATGGATTTGATCGAGATGTCCTCGACGATGAAATGCGGCGCGATCAGCACGAGCCCATTGAGGCGATGATCCTGATGCGCCCCGGCATAGATGGTGGCGATCGAGGCACCATCGGAATGGCCGAGCAGGAGGCCGCGCTTGAAGCCGATCATGTCGAGCAGCTTCGGCAACACGTCCAGCGCCTCGCGATGCATGTAGTCGAGCGGCCGCGGCAGCGCGACCGGGCTGGACTGGCCGTAGCCTGCGCGCGAATAGGCGAAGATGCCCGCGCCCGTGGCCTGCTGCAGCTTCTCCGGAAAATCACCCCAGAGGCCGACGGAGCCGAGGCCCTCATGCAGCATCACAATGGTGGGCGCGTCGGGGGCTAGCGGAGCGAGCCATCTGTATTCGAGGCTGGCGCCACCGATGCTGAGGAAGCCGCTGGGGGTGAGATTGGTCATGGTCGAATTCCCATTTCTAGCCAATGCCGAGATGCCCACCCTCCCCTGGAGGGGGAGGGTCGATTCACAGCGAGCGCAGCGAGATGTGAAGCGGGGTGGGGTGACAGGTTCTCCACGGATGCGGTGCCCGTGGAAAGATCACCCAACCCGTCAGGCGTCTCGCTACGCTCGATCGCGTGCCGACCCACGGGCGAGCTACGCTCGTCCCGGACCCCTCCAGGGGAGGGTAAGGAAGCCAGTCCGCCGCCTGCACCATCAATGCGCGCCCTCGCGCAACTTGAAGCGCTGGATCTTGCCCGTCGCCGTCTTCGGCAAGGACTCCACCACATCGATCCAGCGCGGATATTTCCAGGGGCCGATCTTCTGCTTGACGTGCTCCTTGAGCATCTCCTGCAAATCCGTCGTCTTGGCGCCGGGGCGCAGCACGACGAAGGCTTTCGGCTTTAGGAGTCCTTCTGGATCGGCCTCAGGCACGACTGCAGCTTCCAGCACGGCCGGATGCGTGATCAGCGCGCTCTCCACTTCGAACGGCGAGACCCAGATGCCGGAGACCTTGAACATGTCGTCGGCACGGCCGCAGAAGGTGTAGCGGCCATCGGCGTCACGAATGTATTTGTCGCCGGTGCGGGTCCACGGCCCCTCGAAGGTGCGGCGGCTCTTGTGACGCTGGTTCCAGTAGCCCTCGCCGGCCGAGGGCGCATCGACCAGGAGCTCGCCGACCTCGCCGTCGGCGACGTCCTGCCCGGCCTCGTTGACGAGCCGCACCGCATAGCCCGGCACCGGCTTGCCGGACGAGCCGTATTTGATGTCGCCGGGCGCGTTCGACAGAAAAATGTGCAACAGCTCGGTCGAGCCGACGCCGTCGAGAATGTCGACACCGAACCGTGCCTTCCAGCTGTGGCCGACGGATTCCGGCAGCGCCTCGCCGGCGGAGGTGCAGATGCGCAAAGCCTTGCCGCCGCGCTCGCTCTTCATGGTCTCGTCGTTGAGCATCGCGGCGAACAAGGTCGGCACGCCATAGAAGATCGAGGGATTGTAGCGATTCATCAGGTCGAACATGCGCGCCGGCGTCGGCCGCTCGCTGTTGAGGATCACGCTGGCGCCGACCGACATCGGGAAGGTCAGCGCATTGCCGAGGCCATAGGCGAAAAACAATTTCGCCGCGGAGAGACACACATCGCTCTCACGGATGCCGAGCACCTGCTTGGCATAGGTGTCGGCAGTGGCCTGCAAATTGGAATGCAAATGGCGCACGCCCTTCGGCATGCCCGTCGAGCCCGACGAGTACAGCCAGAACGCCGGCTCGTCCGGATGCGTCACGGCGGTGGTGAACTGATCGTTCTCGCCAGCGAGCTCTTCGGCAAGCTGCTTGTGGCCGTTCTGCTTGGCGCCGGAGACCACGACATGCTCGAGATCCGGCATGCGGCCGACAACGTCCTTGATGACGGGATAGAGCGGTTCGGACACGAACAGCACGCGCGCGCGGCAGTCGGCGAGGATGTAGGCGTATTGGTCCGCGGTCAGCAGCGTGTTGAGCGGCACCGGCACGATGCCGGCGCGGATCGCGCCCAGGAACACGATCGGGAAATCGATTGTATCCAGCATGATCATCGCCACGCGCTCCTCGCGGCGGACGCCGAGCCGGCGCAGCATGTTGGCCGCGCGCCGGGTCTGTTGCTGGAGCTCGCCATAGGTGAGCCGCGAGACGGTGTCGTCGAAGGCGAGCTTGCTGCCCCTGCCTTCGTCGACGTTACGGTCGAGCAGCCAGGTCACCGCGTTATAGGATCCCTCGCTCACGGACATCTCCCCGGAATTTAGAATTATAATTCATAGAAAGACACCACGGCGGCTTGCTGTCAATGCCAGCAGGCACTATGTTTCATTAAAACGCGCCGCAGGACCCCTGTAAAGAAGACTCATGACCGAAAGTCCCGACGCCGAATCCCGCTTCCTCGAACAACTCGGCCAGCGTGTGCGCACCATGCGCGCGCTGCGCGGCATGTCGCGCAAAGTACTCGCCAAGGTGTCGGGAATTTCGGAGCGCTACATCGCGCAGCTCGAGAGCGGCAAGGGCAATGTCTCGATCGTGCTGCTGCGCCGCGTCTCCGACGCGATGGGCGCCCATCTCGAAGATTTGCTGCCCAGCGCCGATCCGACCCCGGACTGGCAGGTGTTTCGCGACCTCCTGCGCAAGGCGACGCCCGCGCAGATTGCTCAGGCCAAGGATCTGCTCGCCGGCGGCAGCGCAACCGCGCCCCGGCGCGCGCCGTTCTGCGGGATCGCGCTGATCGGCCTGCGCGGCGCCGGCAAGTCCACACTTGGGCGGATGCTGGCGAAGAGGATCGGCTGGAGTTTCGTCGAGCTCAACAAGGAGGTCGAGCAGCAGAACGGGCTCTCGGTCGCCGAGATCATCGCGCTGTACGGCCAGGAAGGCTTTCGCCGCATGGAGCAGGCGGCGCTGCAACAGCTGCTCGCGCGCAACGAGTTGATGGTGCTGGCAACCGGCGGCGGCATCGTCTCCGAGCCTTTGACCTTCGACCAGGTCCTCTCCTCGTTCTACACGATCTGGCTGAAGGCCGAGCCCGAGGAGCACATGGCGCGCGTGCGTCGCCAGGGCGATCTACGCCCGATGGCGGATGATCGCTCGGCGATGACGGAGCTGCGCAACATCCTGCTCAGCCGCGAGCCGCTCTATTCGCGCGCGACCGCGGTGGTGGATACCGCCGGCCTCTCCGTCGATGCCGCCGCCGCACGCCTGATCGATGCGGTGCGGCCGGTGCTGCAGAACGAAGCCCGCAGCTTCGGCCTGCGCAGCGTGGCGCTGTAGCGATGACGTCCACCGACGTCGCCACCTCCATGTTCGAGCGGATCGGCGGCAGCGCCACGATCGACGCCCTCGTCGACCGCTTCTACGACCGCATGGACACGCTGCCGGAGGCGAAGATCATCCGCGCCATGCATGCGGACGACCTTGGCCTGATCAGGGACGTGCTGAAGCGCTATCTCACCGAATGGACCGGTGGCCCGCGGCTCTATACACCCGAGAAAGGTCATCCGCGGCTGCGCCAGCGCCATTTCGGCTTCGCCATTGGGGACGCCGAGCGCGACGCCTGGATGCTCTGCATGCGCGGCGCGCTGGAGGAGACGATCACCGACGCCGCCGCGCGCCAGGATCTCGACAAGGCGATAGCGGGCCTGGCCGACTGGATGCGCAACCGGCCGTGACGGGGCGGCAGCGCTTCGGCGCAATTCGACGGCCTCGCACCGGGTCATTTGAATTCCGCTGCGATCGCCTGCTAAGCTCCAGGCATGACCGACATGCTCTGCGACACCATACGCATGGAGCGCGAAGTGACGGAGCGTTAGCGCGTGATGGACGCACCTCCCGATGTCATCCGTCGACCGCCCTCGCCGCGTCTTGCGCGGCTGATCTCCAGCATTTCCTTCTACCGCGAGCGTGGGATCGGCTTGGCCGCCTTCCGCCACGCCGCGCCGCTTGCACTGCCTCTGCTGGTGAATTTGGGAACGCCCTTCCGCATTGCGCTCGGACACCGACCGGACACCGCCGATGCGCGGCCGAGTTTCGCAGCGGGTCTGTTTCCCGGGCCGGTCGTGATCGAATCCGACGGGCGCGCCGAATGCGTTCAGGTCGATTTCACGCCGCTCGGGGCGTATCGTTTCTTCGGAGGCGCCGTGCCCGATCTGACCGCGCGGATCGTCGGGCTCGACGACATTCTGGGACGGCACGGCAGGGAGCTCCGCGCCAGGGTGGCCGAGGCGGCCGGCTGGCAGCGACGATTCGAGATCGTCGAAGACTTCGTGCTTCGCCGCGCCGTACACGAGCCCTCGCCTGAGGTCGCCTTCGCGCTGGAGACGCTGTGGCGAGGCGCGGGCGCGGTCAGGATCGCCGACATTGCCTCCGACATCGGCTGGAGCCGCAAGCATCTCACACGCCGCTTCCACCGCGAGATCGGCGCTCCGCCAAAGACGCTGGCCCAGATGCTGCGCTTTCATCGCGCTTGCGTCCTGGCCCGGACGGATGGCGCAGGCGGCTGGGCGGCCATTGCCGCGGACGCCGGCTATGCCGACCAGGCACATCTTGCTCGCGATTTCCGGATGTTCAGCGGAGAGACGCCGACCGGATGGGCCGCGCGGCTCGATGTCGTCGATTCACGCCTGATGCGGGACGGCGGGGGCTAGCGCCAAAACAGCGGCAAGACGGCGCGAGGCACGGTCAGGTCCCATTTGTTCAAGCCGGCCGCCATGATCCGAACTAGGGTCGGCTTCGCAACAAGCTTGCACCGAACCTGGAGAGTGTCATGAACCAGCCGAACGGCTACGAAGCGCCGCGCCTCTACCACACCATGCGCTGCAAGGATGCCGAGGCGATGATCGCCTGGCTGAAGGACGTTCTCGGCTTCACCGAACGGGTGGTGTACCGCAAGGAGGGCACGGTCGTTCACGCCGAGCTGGCGTTCGGATCGTCGATCCTCATGCTGGGCGCGCATCGCGACGACGCCTACGGCAAATTGGTTGGCGACATCGGCGGCCGGCGGACGGATGCCGTCTATCTGGCCGTGGAGGATCCCGACGCGCTCTTTCAAAAGGTGAAAGCCGCCGGGGCGCAGATCGAGATGGAGCCCTACACGACCGATTATGGCAGCCGCGATTTCGCCGCACGCGATCCGGAGGGCGGGCTCTGGAGCTTCGGCACCTATTGGCCCAAGGTCGGCGAGCAGCCGCTCGCCGGATAGCGGGCGCTCGCGTCAAATACTGCTCCGCGGCCGAACCGTCTTGCTCGCTAGACCGACCAGTAATGCGGATGCGGGTAGGGCCGCGAGCGGTCGCCCCAGTCGAACGCGTCGCCATCGAACTCGCACGGGCCGCTGCTGAGTTCGTCCAGCGTCTGCTCGGTCTGGAACGCCTGCCGTGCTGGATCGTATTTCAGCGCGCTCCACTGCAGCGGATAATGGTGACGCGTACCGAGCAGCCCGCCGGTCTTGATCACGGCATAGGCAACCGTTCCGCTCATCTTGTCGAGCATCAACCGCTCGATCGTGCCGAGCTTCGTGCCGTCGCGTCCGTAGACGGCGACGTGCTCCACGCGATCACTGGGAACCATGGTGTGGTTCATGGTGTCCTCCCTGTTCTCGTCTGTTCACGATATTATAGCACCGGTTTCGCGGCGGCGGGAGCAGCTACAACTGCTGTAAGCGGCCCGCCCCGCCCACCAGAGCGTCACTTCAGCCGAATCGTGTCGACGCGACGGCACTGGACGCAATGATAAACGTGCTCCGCAGGCTGCGTGACTATTCCAGGTAGTGTCGCCAGGAACTTCATTGGCCGCCTGCATTTTGAGCAGATGAGGATCGGCGGATCGTCTTGGCGATCGGAACTCATACAATAACCGGGGCTGAGGCGCCCGCACGTTACTGCCGCGCTGCGGGCGCTTCATCCCGGGAGAACTACCGGCCTTGATCGGAATCCGATCGGCCCCGCTCGGCGCGCTGCTTCACGCCCGCGTGAGGCGACTTCTTCCGGACTGTAGCGACGACATCGCGCCGCCCCCGGACGAAGCCATTTTCCTCACCCGGCGAAAAACGCCGGAAAGGCAGGCGGTCTAGATTCTCTGCATTGATCAACAACGGAGTTCGGTCATGTGGGGTCAACTTTTCAGCCTGATCTATCGCCTGTCCTGCCGGACCACCCTGATCGAGATCGGCACGCACCGCCTCGCGCGTTAGGTCCATGAAGCCCAAGGGAATTGGGTAAGATCGATTGACCAGATGACGGGGATTGCCATGAGCAAGCTGATCCTGATCGCCGCGATGTCGCTGCTCGCAAGCCAGGCCCATGCCGGAGGCTCGCGGAGCCTCAGCCTGGCGGCCAGCAATGCAAGCCAGCAGGCGGAACAGCCGGCCACTGCGACGCCAGTTCCAGCGCAGACGCCTCAAGCCCCGCCAACAACGAATGGGCCGACGGCGA
This sequence comes from Bradyrhizobium sp. NBAIM03, assembly GCF_020194055.1. Taxonomy (NCBI): domain Bacteria; kingdom Pseudomonadati; phylum Pseudomonadota; class Alphaproteobacteria; order Hyphomicrobiales; family Nitrobacteraceae; genus Bradyrhizobium; species Bradyrhizobium sp. NBAIM03. Next base: position 214,165 of record NZ_JADYVS010000007.1, read on the forward strand.
CCGCACCAGCTGCATCGACGGCGCCTGCCTCTGCAATTCCGGCCGCCACAACGTCGGCCAGGTCCGCAACGGCGTCGAGGGCCGAAACTGCCAAGCCGAAGCGCCGGCAGCCGTCCACCGAGGCGCGCGTGATCCGCGAGTTGCATCGGCACGGAATTTATTGGTGAGAGCTCACGTTATCTCTTCCATCATTGCGAGCGCAGCGAAGCAATCCAGGATCTTTCCGCAGCGGCAGTCTGGATTGCTTTGCTGTGCTCGCAACGACGACGCGGCTGGAGCTGGGCTCAAATTCCCAGATATTTGTGCTGCAGATCCGGCGCGGCCATCAGCTCGTCGGAGGTGCCGCTCCACACCGTCTTGCCGCGCTCGATGATGTAGTGGCGATCGCAGATGCGGGCGAGATGGTCGACGTTCTTGTCGACGACCAGGATCGACTGTCCGCGGCTCTTGAGTAGCGACAGGCAATTCCAGATCTCCTGCCGGATCAGCGGCGCGAGGCCTTCGGTCGCCTCGTCCAGGATCAGGAGCTTTGGATTCGTCATCAGCGCGCGGCCAATCGCGAGCATCTGCTGCTCGCCACCGGAAAGCTGGTTGCCCATGTTGGACGCGCGTTCGGCGAGGCGCGGAAACATCACGTAGATCGCGGCGAGCGTCCAGGGATTATCGCTGTTGAAGCGATCCGCCGCGGCCGCGACCAGGTTTTCGCGCACGGTGAGGTTCGGAAAGATCTGCCGGCCCTCGGGCACGAGACCAACACCGAGTTTCGCAATCCGGTAGGACGGAAGCTGCCGCACCTCCGCGCCCGCGAAGCGAATGGTGCCCGCGCGCGCCGGCGTCAGGCCCATGATGGAGCGGATGGTGGTGGTCTTGCCCATGCCGTTGCGGCCCATCAGCGAGACCATCTCGCCCGGCTTGATCGACAGCGACAGGCCGAACAGCACCTGGGACAGGCCGTAGCAGGTCTCGATGCCGTCGACCTCGAGCAGCGTGTCAGCCATGATGCGTCACCACATGCTGATCGCCGAGATAGGCGCGCTTGACGTCCTCATTGGCCCGGATCGCGGCCGGGTCGCCGGAGGCGATGACGCGGCCATAGACCAGCACCGTGATGCGGTCGGCCAGCGCGAACACCGCCGGCATGTCGTGCTCGACCAGCACGATCGAGACCTCTTTCCGCAGCTCCTGGAGCAGCTTCACCATGCGCTGGGATTCGGTCACGCCGAGGCCGGCCATCGGCTCGTCGAGTAGCAACAGCTTCGGCTTACTTGCGAGCGCGACCGCGAGCTCCAGCTCGCGGCGTTCGCCGTGGCTGAGCCTGGAGACCACGATATCGGCGCGATGGCCGAGGCCGACGCGATCGAGCGCCGCCTGCGCGGCATCGCGCAGGCCCTTCTCTTTCCGCGCATTGGCGAAGAATCGGAACGAGGTGCCGGCATGCGCCTGCGCCGCCAGCGCGACATTGTCGGCGGCGGTGAAGTCGAGCAGCAGCGAGGTGATCTGGAACGAACGCGCCAGGCCCAACGCGCAGCGGCGATAGGCCGGCAGATAGGTGATGTCGCGCCCCGCCAGCGATACGCTGCCGGAATGCGGTTCGAGATGCCCCGTGAGCTGGCTAATCAGCGTGGTCTTGCCGGCGCCGTTCGGGCCGATGATGGCGTGCAGCTCGCCGGATGCGACGTCGAGCGAGACGTTGTCGGTGGCGATGATGCCGCCGAAGCGGCGCACCAGCTTTTCGACGCGGAGCAAGGGTTCAGCCACGGCCAGCCCTCCCGAGTGCGCCCATGATGCCGCCGCGGCCGAACAGGACGATGAGCAGCAGCAGCGGGCCCAGGATCAGCGCCCAATATTCGGTGATCTGCGACAGCAGTTCTTCCAGCAGCAGGAACACCACCGCACCCATGACCGGGCCGAACAGCGTGCCCATGCCGCCCAGGATCACCATCACCATGAGGTCGCCGGAACGGGTCCAGTACATCACGGCCGGGCTTACGAAATCGGTGTTGTTGGCGAGCAGCGCGCCGGCAAGGCCGCACATCGTGCCTGATATGACGAAGCAGACCAGTTGGTAACGCTTGGCCGGGAAGCCGATGGCCTGCATGCGCTGCTCGTTGGAACGCAGGCCCTGCACGACAAGACCGAAGCGCGAGTTGACGATGCGCCATATCAGGAGCATGACGCCGAAAAGGCAGACGAGGCAGAGATAGTAGAACTGCGTGCGGTTGCCGAGATCGATCAGGCCCGAGAAGTCGCTGCGCTTGTAGATCGTGAGGCCGTCATCGCCGCCGTAGCGGGCCAGCCCCGAGGCGACGTAATAGGCCATCTGGGCGAAGGCCAGCGTGATCATGATGAAGTAGACGCCACGGGTGCGCAGCGACAGCGCGCCGATCACCAGCGCATAGATCGCCGACGCCGCAATCGTGACCGGAAACTGGATGAAGCCGGACCCAACGCCTTCCTGCGCGAGCATGCCGACGGCATAGCCGCCGATGCCGAGATACGCGGCATGGCCAAAGCTCATCAGGCCCGCAAATCCCATGATGAGGTTGAGGCTCGCAGCCGCCAGCGCCAGGATGATGATGCGGGTGAACAGCGTCAGGATGAAGACGTTGCCGGTCAGCTGCGAATAGAGCGGCAGCAGCACGAGGCCCGCCAGCATCAGGGCCGTGACGGCCTTGCTCACGCTCAAACCCTTCATCGACGATTGGCCGGAAACAGCCCCTCCGGCCGCACCACCAGCACGATCGCCATCAGCAGATAGATCAGCATGGAGGACAGCGCGGGCGCGGCGGTGGATGCGGCGGCGCCGCTCAGCACCTGGCGGAGCAGGTTCGGAAGGAAGGCGCGGCCGAGCGTGTCGATCATGCCGACGAAGATCGCGGCGAGGAAAGCGCCGCGGATCGAACCGATGCCGCCGATCACGATGATGACGAAAGCGAGGATCAGGATGTTCTCGCCCATGCCGATCTGCACGGTCAGGATCGGCGCCTGCATCAGCCCGGCAAGGCCCGCGAGTGCGGCGCCCAGGCCGAACACCAGCGTGTAGAGCAGCTTGATGTTGATGCCGAGCGCGCCGATCATCTCGCGGTTGGATGCGCCGGCCCGGATCAGCATGCCGATGCGGGTGCGCATCACGCCGAGATAGAGCAGCAGCGCGACCAGCAGCGCTACCCCAATGATGGCGAGGCGATAGGCGGGATAGTGAATGCCGGGCAGGATCGGCACCGGCACGGTGAGCCAGGCCGGCAGCGGCAACGCCAGGCCCGCCGGGCCCCAGATCAGCCGCACGGCTTCGTTGAAGAACAGGATCAGGCCGAAGGTCGCGAGCACGTGGTCGAGATGGTCGCGGCCATAGAGATGCCGCAGCGCGCTCACCTCCAGCACGATGCCGAGCACGAGCGTCGCGCCCAACGCCATCAGCGCGCCGAGCAGGAAGCTGCCGGTCCAGGCCGCGAAGGTGGCGGCGAAATAGGCGCCCATCATATAGAGCGAGCCGTGCGCGAGGTTGACGAGATCCATGATCCCGAACACCAGGGTCAGGCCCGCGGCGAGCAGGAACAGCAGCAGACCGAACTGCAACCCATTCAAGAATTGTTCGACGACGAGCAGCATCAGGACTCTTTCAGGCGCATACAGACGCGCGCCGATGTTCGAACACTGTCGGCATCAGTGAAAGAGCTCCCCCTGCCTCTTCAAGGCCGAAAAATGGGTAATGGCAGTATCGTTCCGAGGCAAGAGCGATTCGACATCAAACATGCACTTTGTTGCATCTCGGCACGTGCGGCCGGGACGCGCCCCGCAATGCAAAAAGGCTGCCGCGCGGCATGAGGCAACCTGCCGCAGCGAAACGGCATCACCCTCTCACCGGCTGGCGGTGAGAGGGTACGATCGTCGTAAAATCGAGCAGGGCTGCGTCTAGTGCGACGTCATCTGCCGGGGGAGCTCGTCCGGCTCGGCGAGAACGCTGTTGGCCGTCGACGCCTCCAGGGCCGCCATCCGAAACAGATAAGCGAGCGTCGTCAATCCGGTGTCCTCCGCCATTTGCGCCAGTTCGAGCGCCATGTCGGACATGTAGCCGAGATCCTCGTCTTTCATTTGCGCCATGATCTGGCTGTCCCGCATCACGTTCGACATCTCAGGCGCTCTTTCGTTGCGCGGCAACATGACCGCAGAGGTTGGCACGGGCGATGGCATCGAGACGAGGGCCGTCCTGCTGCACGACCGAAGCCGTGCCGATCCGATGATGCAGGGCATCGAGCGTCTCCCGACGAATGTCGATGGTCGCCGCCATGGTCCATGCGTTCTCGACCAGAGCCGGTAGGCCGAGCGGCGTCACGACGAAGCCGGCTTCGTGGAAGCGCGGCAGCCACCAGGTCTCCATGATTGCGCTGACCTGCGCGATTCCCTGGTCGAGGCAGAACTCCTGCACCGCAGCCATCAGTTGCAGGTTGAGCGCGCCGTCGCGGCGATCGCGCACGACGAAGTAGCGCGACCATTCCCACACTAGCGGATCGGCGGGCCAGCCGCGAACCGCCGCCAGATGCGGAAACACCTCACTCATCATCGAGGGCTTGGTGGTCGGATAGAGCCGATGACCGCCCACGACGCGGCGGCCTTCCAGCGCCAGCAGGTAGACGGTGTCCTCGTCGTCGTAGGAATCGATCTCACGGCCATCCGGCCTGCGCAGCGTCTCCCAGCGCCGCTCCTCGACGAAGATGTCGTGACGCAGCCGGAAATGCTGCTCGATTACGTCTTCATAAAGGTGACGATTTACCGCGGAAACTGCGTGAATCATGAAAACCCCCATTCATCCTCAATGGGGGGAGATTCTGCGAAAAGACGCAGCTTCGGTATTGGGAAATTTCCCAGTAAGGCGGCTTAAGGATTGATGATCTTGTTCCGAATCGCCAGCGCGACCGCATGCGTACGGTTGACCGCGCCGAGCTTGCGCGCAGCAGTTGCAAGATGCTCTTCGGCGGTGCGCTGGGTGATGTGCAGGATCTCGCCGATTTCCCAGGCCGACTTCCCCTGCGAAGCCCAGGCGATCACCTCGCGCTCGCGCGGGGTGAGGCGCGTCGACAAATGCGGCATCGGCTCGAGCAGACGGCGAATGTGGTCGAAGCCATACATCGCCATCAGATGCAGCGCCGGCTTGCTGCGGGCATTGAGGTCGAGATGGACACCGCCGAGCGAGACCGCCGCCTCGTAGCCGGTGAGGCCGTGGATCGGCACGATGAAGCCGCGCGACATGCGGAACTCGCTGGCACGGTTCATCACCTCGGCCGCATTCGGCTCGAGTTCCGCATCATAGGGCGCTTCCGACCACTCGAACGGATTGACCGACTGCCGGCACAACCGCACCACGGGATCGAAACGATCGTAGTTTTTCTCGGTGTAGAGGCTGAACCATCCCGCAGGCCAGCGTTTGGCGAGCACCATCTGTGCAAACTGCTGATCGGGATTGGGCAACCCCGTCACGATGATGGTTTCGAAGCCGAAGCGACCGAACGCCGCTTCGAGCGCGTTCATGGCCTCTGGTACCTTGCGGTAGGTCTGCAGGCCTTCGATGAAGTCGAGCGCCTCCCGGCCATAGTCTACGGCGGACATCGTACGTTTCCTGACCCTCGCGCTTTCGTATAGCACGTATTCACAGACCGCCTCAATTCGCTGTGGCCGTAGTTTCCCGGTGCTCATGCGCTCTGAGGATTTAACTACTTGTGGCAGAATTGACGCCACGATACACCTGAGAACATCCGAAGCGGGAAGCCAACGATGGAAGACGAGGACATCGCCCTCAACAGCGTGCTCGGCCTGGAATTGAACCGCGTGTTTTTTACCGTCCGCGAAACGGCGAACAAGCAAAAGATCATCGAGTTTGCGCGCGAGGTGCTGCAGAGCGAGCGCGCGGAGCTGGCCGAGAGCGTGTCGCCGGAAGGGCCGGCGAGCTAGAACGCCGTTGCAAAGACGACGCCGCAGCAACAGATCGCGTCACGAGGACGCCTCTCCATCTGATCGCGCGGGTTTTAGTCGAAACGCTCTGACCGCGAATTTTGGCTTCCCTTCTCCCCTTGTGGGAGAAGGTGGCGCGAAGCGCCGGATGAGGGGTCTCTCTCCGCGAATCCAACTCCCATTTGAAGTCGCGGAGAGAGACCCCTCACCCGTCTCGCCGCTCTGCGGCGATCCACCCTCTCCCACAAGGGGAGAGGGAAGGCGCCAGCCTCCGACCACATCGGCGCACACTTGCCGCTGGATGACAGCGCATCTCTCGTGAGATGATCGCCGCGATCTCTTGTCGATGCCAGGGACGGTTCAAGGCCATGATGACGCTGCGCCAGGTCGAAGTGATCCGTGCCGTGATGGTGACGGGCACCATCGGCGGTGCGGCGAAGCTGCTCAACGTCTCGGCGCCGGGGATCAGCCGCCTCGTCAAATACACCGAGCGCTCGCTTGGCATCCGCTTCTTCCAGCGCCAGAACGGGCGCTACTTCCCGACGCCGGAAGCGGAGAACATCTTCGAGCAGATCAACGGCGTCTACAAGAAGGTCGACGACCTCTCCGAGATCATCTCCAAGATCGGCCGCGGCGGCCTGTCGGAGCTGCGCATCGGCTCGGTGCCGAGCATCTCGCAGGTGATGGTGCCGCGTGCGATCGAGCGCGTCCGCCGCCGCTATCCCGATCTCGGCATCGACATCAACATCCTCAAGCTCGAGGAAGCCATCGACTACCTGATGCTCGGCCGCGGCGAATGCGTGGCGATGAGCTATCGGCTCGAGCATTCCGGGCTCGACTTCATGCCGCTCGCTTCGGGCGAACTCTATTGCATCGTGCCGCCCGGCCACGAGCTCTCCGGCCGCAAGCAGGTCTCCGCCGCCGAGATCACGCGCTATCCGCTGATCGGCATCGATCCCAACGACCCCTACGGCCGGATCATGGCCGGGATCTTCGCGCGCCACCGGCTCGACTACAACATCACGATCCGCGCGCGCTTCGGCACCACCGTCTGCGCGCTAGTGAAGGCGGGACTCGGCATCGCCATCATCGACCAGTTCACCGTCGCCCATGGCGGCTATCCCGGGATCGAGCTTCTGAAGATCGCCGAGCCGACGCGGTTCGACACCTACATCGCAGTCAAGCGCGGCACGCCGCTGTCGCTGCATGCCGAGTATTTCATCGAGGCCCTGCGCGCCGAGATGCGCGCGGTCGAGCCCTCCCGCGGCAGTGGCAAGACCGCCCCTGCCCGCGGGCGGAGGAAATAACATGATGTTAGGTTTGCCAGATAAAAGGGTAATTGTGTTAGGCGGGGGAAAGGCTATCGTCGCAGCTGGAATTGCACGGATTTCCCCGCTAATGGCCGGGGCCGGACGCTCCCTTGAGACGATAGCCAACCATGTCGAAACGCGGATACGCCGCCAGTAAGAAGCTCCTCACCGGCCTGATCGGCGCCCCGATCGCGCATTCCGCCTCGCCCGCCATGCATGAGCGCGCCGCCGAAGCGCTCGGCCTGCGCGGCCATTACCAGCTTATCGAGGTCGCCGGCGCCGATGCGGCCGGGCTGCGCTTGATGCTTGAGGGCGTCCGGCGGCTCGGCTTTGCCGGCGTCAATGTCACCTACCCCTACAAGGAAGCGGTGGTGCCGCTGCTCGACGCGCTGGCGCCGGGCGCAGCCAGCATGGGCGCGGTCAACACCGTCGTCGTCAGGGATGGCCGGCTGACCGGCCACAACACCGACACCACGGGTTTCGCGCGGGCGGTGACGCCATTGCTGGCGCCCTCCGGCAACGCCATCGCCCTGATCGGCGCCGGCGGCGTCGGCAAGGCCATCGCGTTTGCGCTGGCGAGCCTGAACGTGGCCGACATCCGCATTTTCGACAGCGAGCCGGCGCGCGCCGAGAAACTGGCCGCCATGCTCGCCCCGCGCGGCGCCCGCGTTGCCGCCAGCGTCGAGGATGCGCTCGAGGGTGCGACCGGTCTCGTCAACGGCACGCCGGTCGGCATGCTGCCGAACCGTGACACGCCGGTGCCGGCGAGACTGCTCAGGGCGGACCTATGGGTCGCCGACGCCGTCTATTCGCCGCTGATCACGCCGCTGCTGGCCGCAGCGCGAGAGAAAGGCGCGAAGATCATGACCGGCCGCGACCTCGCGATCTACCAGGCCGCCGACGCCTTCGAATTGTTCACAGGCCTTGCCCCATCCACCGAGATCATGGGAGAGGCTTTCGACGCCGTGATGGCAGCGCGCAGCGCCGCCTATCAGGCAGCTTGAGGCGAAGCGGCCGGATACAAGGCCGCTTGCAAGATTTGAAACGGGAGGAGAGGACGATGAAATCAACGCTAGTGGTGGGCGCATTGCTCACCGTCATGACCGCAACGGGCGCCTTTGCCCAGGCAATCAAGCTCGCCAACGTCGCGGAGCTCTCGGGCGGCGGCGCCACCGTCGGCACGAACTGGAAGAACGGCATCGACCTCGCGATCGAGGAGATCAACGCCAAGGGCGGCGTGCTCGGCCGCAAGCTCGAGGTCAGCCACGCCGACTCGCAGTCCAACCCCGGGGTGGCGCGCGCCCAGGTGCAGAAGGCGCTCGACGCCGAGCCCTATGTGCTGCTCGGGCCCGGCTATTCCGGCTCGGTGAAGGTGACCGCGCCGCTCGCGGCCGAAGCCGGCATCGCGCAGATTATGGGCGGCGAGGCCGCCGAGCTGACGCAGACCGGTAACAAGTTCCTGTTCCGCACCTCCTTCGGCCAGCAATCCTCAATGCCGAAGGTCGCAAAGTACATCCACGACGAGATGAAGGCGAAGACCGTTGCGGTGGTCTGGGTCAACAACGATTTCGGCCGCGGTGGCCGCGACGTCGTGGTCAAGGAGCTCGATCGGCTCGGCTCCAAGGTCGTCGCCGATCTCTCCACCGAAGCGGGCCAAGCCGACTTCGCCGCCGACGTCGGCAAGATCAAGGCCGCCAATCCCGACGCCGTGTTCGTCTATCTGAACGAGGAAGAGAGCGCGCGCATCCTGAAAGAGCTGAAGCGCCAGGGCGTCACCGCGCCGCTGATGGGCGAGACCACGCTGATCGGCCAGAAGGTGATCGAGCTCGCGGGCGATGCCGCCAACGGCGCGCGCGGCCATGTCGGCCTCACCACCGACGCGCCGGTCGATCTGGTCAAGGCGTTCCGCGAGAAGTTCTCCAAGAAGTACAATTACGTCCCCGATCATAACGGCCTGAAGGGCTACCTCGCCGTCTACATGGTGAAGGCGACCACGGAAAAGATGGGCAAGGTCGACCCGAAGAAGTTCGCCGACACGCTGCACGGCCTCACCATCAAGGCCGCGGACGAGCCGGGCATTTTGATGGACGTCACCTTCAGCGACACCGGCGACATCGACCGCCAGAGCTTCCTGGTCGAGGTCGTCGAAGGCAAGCAGGTGGTGAAGCAGGTGCTGCCCAAGGTGAAGTGAAGCGTGGCCCTTCTCCCTCGCCCCGCTCTACGCGGGGAGAGATCTTTCGTCTCCCTCTCCCCGCCCCTTCGCGGGGAGAGGGAGAAGAAAGAGAGCGGGGAGAGGGAGAGGAAAGAGGGGAACATGTCCAACCTATTCGATCTACTGGTCGCGGGGCTCGCCACCGGCGCCATCTACGCGCTGGTCGCGGTCGGCTTCACGCTGCTGTGGCAGACCTCGCAGACTATCAATTTCGCGCAAGGCGAGTTCGTGATGCTGCCGGCGTTCCTGATGCTGGCCGCGATGCATGTGGGCGCGCCGTTCTGGCTCGCGATCATCCTCGGCATCCTGCTCTCGCTGATCCTGCTCGGGCTCGCCTTCAAGATGCTGCTGGTGGACCCGATGATGCGTCACGGTGTGCTACCGCTGGCGATCGCGACCATGGCGCTCGCGATCGGCATCAAGGAATCGGTCAAGCAGTTCTACAGCGCGGAGGCTTCGCCCTTCCCCTCGATCGTGCCGACCGGCGACATCTCCATCCTCGGCCATGCTGTGTCGCTGCAGAGCATCGGCGTGCTCACTGTTGCCATCCTCGCCGTTCTCGGCCTGACCACGCTGCTGAGCCGTACCTCGCTCGGCCACCAGATGCAGGCGGCGGCGCAGAACCCGACGGTGGCCCGCATCATCGGCGTCCCGGTCGAGCGCATGATCCTGCTGACCTTCCTGATCAACGCCTTCCTGGTGGCGCTGGCCTCGCTGCTGATCACACCGATCTACCTCGCAAAATTCTCGTCCGGCGAGGTGCTGGGCCAGGCCGCCTTCATCGCCGCGATCGTCGGCGGCTTCAACCAGGTGCGCGGCGCCATCGCCGGCGGCCTGCTGATCGGCGTACTCGACAATCTCGCGGCGGCCTATGTCTCGACGCAGTATCGCGCCGCCGTGCCGATGATGTTCCTGATCGCCGTCATCCTGTTCCGGCCGCAGGGCTTGCTCGGCCGTGCCGAGGAGCGCACCGTATGAGCGGCATCGCCAAACCCCTGAAGATCGCGCTCGGCCTTGCCATCATCGCCGCGCTGATCATCGTCCCCATGAACTTCAACCGCTACGGCCTGTTCATCCTGAGCCAATGGGCGGTGATGAGCATCGCCGCCATGGGGCTCAATCTCACGCTCGGCTATGCCGGCCAGGTCTCGCTGGCGCAAGGCGCCTTCGTCGGCATCGGCGCCTATGCGGCCGCGATCATGACCACACATGGCTGGCCGCTGCCGGCGGCGATCCTGGTGGCGATCGTCTTGAGCTTTGCGATCGGCTGGGTGCTCGGCTATCCCGCACTGCGCGTGCAGCACCATTACCTCGCCTTCGTCACCCTCGCCTTTTCTACCCTCGCCTTCCTGGTGTTCCGCAACGAGAGCTGGCTGACCGGCGGCATCTACGGCATCTCCAACATTCCGCGTCCGCACATCTTCGGCATCGCGACCAACAAACCGCTGCCGTTCTACTATGTCTGCCTCGGCTCGCTCGCGATCGTCTCGCTTGCGGTGTGGTGGCTGATCCGATCGCCCTGGGGCCGTGCCTTCATGGCGCTGCGCGAGAATCCGTTGCGCGCGCAATCCCTCGGCGTCGATACCCGCCGCTACACGCTGATGGCCTTCGCGATCGGCTCGGCACTCGGCGGCGTCGCCGGAGCGCTCTATGCGCCGCTGACGCAATATATCGATCCCGTGCCGTTCAACCTGTCGCTCTCGCTCGACCTCCTGCTGATGGTGATCGTCGGCGGCGCCGGCTTCTATTTCGGTCCGTTCCTGGGAGCGATGATCGCGGTGCTGCTGCCGGAATGGTTGCGCTTCACGGAAGGCTACTACCTGATGCTCTACGCCGTCGCCGTGATGCTGCTGCTGATCTGGTCGCCGACCGGCATTCTCGGAATCCTCGACCGATATCTCGCCGAGCGCCGCACCAAGGCGGCGTCCGCGCTGCGCGCCGTCGCAAAGTCGCGCCTGGAGACGGCGCAATGAGCGCGGTCCTCGAAGTCACCGACATCAAGAAGAGCTTTGGCGGCATCCACGCCGTCAACGGGGTCTCGTTCGACGTGCGCGAGGGCGAGATCCTCGGCCTGATCGGGCCGAACGGCTGCGGCAAGTCCACGCTGTTCAACTGCATCCTCGGCCAGCTCACGCCGACCGGCGGCGAAGTCAAGCTCGACGGACAGGTCGTCACGGGCCTGCGTCCCTCCGAGCTCAACAAGCTCGGGGTCAGCCGCACCTTCCAGCTGTTGCAGGTGTTCCCAAAGCTCTCGGTGCGCGAGAACCTGATCCTCGCCGGACAGGAGCACCAGGGCAACATGGCCTCGCGCCTGGTCGGCCGCTCCGATGCCGGGCTGACCGAGGCCGCGAACCAGATGATCGGCTTCTTCAAGCTCGACCATCTCGCCGACGAGCCGGCTGGGGGTCTCTCTTATGGTCAGCAAAAACTGCTCGATGCCGCCATGGCCTTCATGGGCGGCTCGCGCCTGGTGCTGCTCGACGAGCCAGCCGGCGGCGTCAACCCGTCGATGCTGGCGGACCTCAAGGAGCGCCTGGTCGCGATCAACCGCGAGAAGAACGCCACCTTCGTCGTGATCGAGCACAACATGGAGTTCGTGATGTCGCTGTGCTCGCGCGTGATGGTGATGGCGGAAGGCAAGGTGCTGGCGATGGGCCGGCCCGACGAGGTCCGCAAGAACCCCGCCGTGATCGAAGCCTATCTCGGACATTAGGAGCGCGTAATGAGCGATCCCATTCTCTCGGTCCACAATCTCGTCGGCGGCTACGGCAAGATGACGATCTTGAACGGCACGACGTTTGCCGTGCCGTCAGCCACGATCACGACGATCATCGGCCCGAACGGCGCCGGCAAATCGACGGTATTCAAGGCCATCTTCGGCCTGCTCAAGCTGCGCGAAGGCAAGATCAGCTTCGCGGGCCGCGACGTCACCAATTTGAGCCAGCGCGCGCTGCTCAACGCCGGCATCTGCTACGTGCCGCAGGGCCGCAACATCTTTCCCGAGCTGTCGGTGCGCCACAATATCGAGCTCGGCGGCGTCGCCGCCGACAAGGGCCTCGACCTGCCCAAGCGGATCGAGGCGGCGCTCGACCTGTTTCCGGCATTGCGGCGCAAGTCCGCGCAGCAGGCCTCGACGCTATCAGGCGGCGAGCAGAAGCAGCTCGAGATCGCCCGCTCGCTGCTGCTCGAGCCGAAGCTGGTGCTGGTCGACGAGCCCTCGATCGGTCTGTCGCCGCTGATGGTGCAGCAGACCTTCGACATCCTCAAGAGCTTGCGCGATCGCGGCGTCACCATCCTGATGATCGAGCAGAACGCGCGCTCGGCGCTGGAGATCTCCGACATCGGCATCGTGCTGGAGCTTGGCCAGACCCGCATGGTCGATGACGCCAGGCGCATTCTGAACGATCCGCGCATCGGGCAGCTCTTCCTCGGCGGCGCCATGGAGGAGAGCGCGGCATGAGCGCGAGAATGCGGATCGCCGTGGCCGGCGCCGGCCTGATCGGCCGCCGCCATATCGAGTTGATCGAGTCCGCCCAGGATTGCGTGCTCGCCGGCATCGCAGACCCCTCGCCCGCCGCGAAGGAATATGCGCGGGCGCATGGCGTGCCCTGCTATGCGGACCATCGCGCGCTGCTGGCCGAAGAGAAGCCCGACGGCCTCATCATTGCGTCGCCCAACACGTTGCACTTGCCCATGGCGCTCGACTGCGCCGAAGCCGGCGTGCCGGCTTTGATCGAGAAGCCGGTGACCGAGACGGTTGCCACCGCGCAACGCCTGTGCGCGGCGGTGAGACGCACCGGCGTGCCGATGCTGGTCGGCCACCACCGGCGGCACAATCCCGTCATCAAGTCGGCCCGCGAGGCCGTGACGAACGGAAAGCTCGGCCAGCTCACGGCCGTGGTCGGGCTGTGGCTCCTCAAGAAGCCCGACGATTATTTCGAGGTCGCCTGGCGGCGTGAGGCAGGCGGCGGGCCACTGCTGATCAATCTCATCCACGACATCGACAATCTCCGCTTCATCTGCGGCGAGATCGTCGAGGTGCAGGCGCTGACCTCGAACAAGGTGCGCGGCTTCGCGGTCGAGGACACCGCCGCGCTGCTGCTGCGCTTCGCCAACGGCGCGCTGGGCACGGTAACCGTGTCGGATGCGACGCCGGCGCCGTGGAGCTGGGAGCTCTCCTCAGGCGAGAACCCGGCCTATCCCAGGCAGGACCAGCCCTGCTACATCTTCGCAGGGACGGCGGGTTCGCTCTCCGTGCCGAACATGGAGCTGTGGTCATACACGGAGCAGCCCGGCTGGTACGCGCCGCTGGCGCGCGGGACCATCGCGCCGCCCGCGTTCGATCCGCTGGTCGAGCAGCTCCGGCATTTCTGCGCAATGATTGCCGGCCGTGAACAGCCGCTGATATCGGTCGAGGACGCGATGGGGACGCTCGCCGTCGTCGAAGCCGTCAGCGCGGCCGCGCGTACCGGGCAAACGATCTCGCCGGGGCAGATCATGGAGCAGGCCGCATGAACAAGCGCTCGATCGCCACCGTCTCCCTCTCAGGCAGCCTCGACGAAAAGCTCCGCGCCATCGCCGCCGCGGGCTTCGATGCGGTCGAAATCTTCGAGAACGATCTGCTGTCGTTCGGCGCCGGCCCACGCGATATCGCGAAGATGTGCGCGGACCTCAATCTCGAGCTCTGTGCGTTCCAGCCGTTCCGCGATTTCGAGGGCATGCCGGAGCCGCAGCGTACGCGCAACTTCGCCCGCGCGGAGCGGAAGTTCGATCTGATGCAGGAGCTCGGCACCGATCTGTTGCTGATCTGCTCCAACGTCTCACCCGCCGCGCTCGGCGGCATCGACCGCGCGGCTGACGATTTTCGCGAGCTTGGCGATCGCGCCGCGAAACGTCGTTTGCGCGTCGGCTATGAGGCGCTGGCCTGGGGCCGCCACGTCAACGATTACCGCGACGCCTGGGAGATCGTGCGCCGCGCCGATCATCCCGCGATTGGCGTCATCCTCGACAGCTTCCATGCGCTGGCACCTGGCTTTCCGACCCGCGCCATGGCCTCGATCCCCGGCGACAAGATCTTTCTGGTGCAGCTCTCCGACGCGCCAAGGCTCGAGCTCGACATCCTGTCATTGAGCCGGCACTTCCGCTCCTTCCCCGGCCAGGGCGACCTGCCGGTCGGCGCGTTCATGGCGGCGATCGCAGCGACCGGCTATGCCGGACCGCTGTCGCTGGAAATCTTCAACGACCAGTTCCGCGCCGGCTCGGCCGCACAGACCGCCGTCGATGGCCTGCGCTCGCTGATTCTGCTGGAGGACCAGCTCGCACCGGACTGGCAGAATTTCGCCGGCAAGGCGCTGGCCCCGAAGGCGAAGAGCCGCGGCACCGGCTTCATCGAATTTGCCGTGAACGAGAGCAAGGCCGGCGAGCTTGGCCGCCTGTTCTCACAGCTCGGCTTCCGCAAGAGCGGCCAGCACCGCAGCAAGGCGGTGGAGCGCTGGTCGCAGGGCAAGGTCGAGCTCGTCATCAATTGCGAGACCGACGGCTTTGCGCATTCGCACTATGTCACCCACGGGCCCGGCGTCTGCGCCATCGCGCTCGACGTCGACGACGCCGACCGCGCCATGCAGCGTGCCGAGACGCTGAAAGCGCGCACCTTCTACCAGCCGGTCGGACCGGGTGAACTCGAGATTCCCGCGATCCATGGCGTCGGCGGCAGCCTGCTCTATTTTCTCGACCAAGCCGGCAAGAACTGGGACACCGATTTCGAGCCTGTTGCAAGCGATTCAAGCGCCGATGCGCTGGTCGCCGTCGACCACATCGCGCAGTCGATGCCCTATGACGAGATGCTGACCTGGCTGCTGTTCTACACCGGCATTCTCGATCTGAAACGCCTGCCGCAGATAGAGATCGCCGACCCCAGAGGCCTCGTGCAGAGCCAGGCCGTGATCAACGCCGACCAGAGCCTGCGCTTCGTGCTCAACGGCTCCTCTGCCAACCGCACCCTGCCGGCGCGCTTCATCTCCGAGTTCTTCGGCTCGGGCGTGCAGCATGTCGCCTTCGCGTGTCAGGATATTTTTGCGACCGTCGCCGCGATGCGCCAGCGCGGCGCGGGCTTCCTGGACATCCCCGACAATTACTACGACGACATCGAAGCCAAATACGATCTTTCGCCCGAACTGATGGCGCAGCTGCGCGCCAACCACATCCTCTACGACCGCGAAGGCGACGGCGAGTTCTTCCAGGTCTACACCCACATCTTCGACGAGCGCTTCTTCTTCGAGATCGTCGAGCGCAGGAACTATCAGGGTTTTGGCGCGGCCAACGCCGGCATCAGGCTCGCAGCGCAAGCGCGCGAGGTGCGCCCGGCAAGCATGCCGAGGGTGTAGGCAATTCTGCTTCCCCTCTCCCCTTGCGGGAGAGGGTGGCTCGCCGCAAAGCGGCGGAACGGGTGAGGGGTCTCTCTCCTCACGGACAATCTTGCAAGGGGAGAGAACCCCTCATCCGGCGCTTCGCGCCACCTTCTCCCACAAGGGGAGAAGGGGCTACGTCGCTTGTGGCTCACTTCATCTTGCACTTCTCGTGGAAGCGATCCTGGTCGTTCTCGACGATGGTGGCGACGGTCTTCAAGGCGAGCTGGCCTTCGGAATCCTTGACCACGTCCTGCAGATAGAAGTTCTGGATCGGGATGTGGTTGTTGCCGAACTTGAACGCGCCGCGCACCGACTTGAAGTTGGCCTTCTCCATCTCGGCCTTCATCTCGTCCTTCTTGGAGGTGTCTCCCTTCACGGCGACGACGGCGCTGTTGATCAGGTTCGCGGCGTCATAGGACTGCGCGCCGTAGAAGGTCGGGCGCAGGCCGGGGTACTTCTTGCGGTAGTCGGCGACGAAGCGCTTGTTCTGCTCGTTGGGGAGGTCGTTGACCCATTGCTGCGCGCCGGGCACCCCGAGCGCGTTCTCCTTCTGGAGCGGCAGCGAGAGCTCGTCGATGGTGAAGGCGGTGTAGAGCGGCATCGTGCTCTTCAGCCCGGCCTGTGCATATTGGTTCAGGAATTGCACGCCAGCAGCACCCGGGTAGAACACGAAGATCGACTCGGCGCCGGAGGCACGCGCCTTGGAGAGCTCGGCGGAGAAGTCGAGCTGGCTCGGCCACACCGTATATTCCTCACCCACGACCTGACCCTTGAAGGTGCTCTTGACGCCGGCCAGCATGTCCTTGCCGGCGGCATAGTTCGGGCCGATCAGGAACACCGACTTGACACCCTTCTGGTTCATATAGGTGCCGACCGCCTGCGGGGTCTGGTCGTTCTGCCAGGAGGTCGAGAACACGTAAGGCGAGCACAGCTCGCCCGCGAGCTGCGACGGACCGGCATTGGCCGAGATCAGGAAGGTCTTCGAATCGACCGCGGTCTTGAGCGAGGCGAGCAGCACGTTCGACCAGATATAGCCGACGATGAAGTCGACCTTGTCCGACTGCACCAGCTTCTCGGTCTTCTGCTTGCCGACGTCGGGCTTCTGCCCGTCGTCCTCGTAGATCACCTCCACCGGCTTGCCGCCCATCTTGCGGCCGAGATGATCGAGCGCGAGCTCGAAGGAATTGCGCATGTCGTTGCCGATCACGGCGGTCGGGCCGCTGAAGGTCGAGACGAAACCGATCTTGATGGTGTCTCCGGCGAATGCCTGATTTGCCAGCACCAGCGCCGCTGCGCCCGCCAGCCAGAATGCCATCCTCATAACACTCCCTCCTTAATTATCGGTCCTGGAAGCGGGGTGATCGCCGCTCCAGGCCTGTCTCTATTGAACGCAAAATATGTCGCGCCGCCAATGGCTCAGCGCCCGCCCTGCACCATATTTCGCCCCTATCTGAGATGGCAAGAATTATAATTCTACTCACTTCGGCCGAGGCCGGCTCAGGGCCGGTCCGGGAGGCTGCGGCGTTTTTTCGCGCCGGATCGATACATCAGGCCTATGCGACGATTGATGACCTCTATTGGACCGCGGCGCCCAATCCGCACTTAAATGAAGGCGAGCAGCAGCGAGATTCGAGGGTTAAATCATGGCCGCAAATCCCCATCGCGTCGTCATCGTCGGCGCCGGCTTCGGCGGGCTGGAGGCGACTTACCGGCTTGCGGGCGCTCCCGTCGAGATCACGCTGATCGACCGCCGCAATCATCATCTGTTCCAGCCCCTGCTTTACCAGGTCGCGACCGCCTCGCTCGCAACCAGCGAGATCGCCTGGCCGATCCGTCATCTCATGCGCGACCGGCGCGAGGTGACGACGCTGTTCGCCACCGTGAGCGGCGTCGATGCCGAACGACGCTGCGTGCTGATCGACGACGGCAGCGAGGTGCCCTACGACACGCTGGTGCTGGCCACGGGCGCGCGGCACGCCTATTTCGGCCACGATGAATGGGAGCAGTTCGCGCCCGGCCTGAAGACGCTGGAGGATGCGACCACCTTGCGCCGGCACATCCTGGTGGCGTTCGAGCGCGCCGAGCGCGAGATCGATCCAAAGCGGCGCGCGGCACGGCTGACCTTCGTGATCGTCGGCGCCGGCCCGACCGGCGTCGAGCTCGCCGGCACCATCGCCGAGATGGCGCATCACACCCTGCCCGCCGATTTCCGCAACATCGACACGCACAAGGCCCGCGTCGTGCTGATCGAGGCCGGCCAGCGCGTGCTCGCCGGCTTTCCCGACGAGCTATCAGCCTATGCGCAGGCCTCGCTGGAAAAGATCGGCGTCGAGGTCGTGCTCGGGCAGGCCGTCACCGAGATCAATCGCGAGGGCGTCGTGTTCGGCGGCAAACTGCTCGAGGCCAAGACACGGATCTGGGCCGCCGGCGTGCGCGCCTCGCCCGCGGCCGAATGGCTCGGCGCAGCGCACGATCGCGCCGGGCGCGTGCTGGTCGAGGCCGACCTCACCATATCAGGCCATCCCGAGATCTTCGCGATCGGGGATACCGTCAGCATCAACGCCTGGGACGGCAAGCCGGTGCCCGGCATCGCGCCGGCCGCCAAGCAGCAGGGCCGTCACGTCGCGGAGACCATCAAAGCGCGCCTCCGCGGCGCTGCAGCGGGTCCGTTCCGCTATAAGCATTCCGGTAACCTCGCGCAGATCGGCAAGCGGCTCGCAATCATCGATTTCGGCAAGATCAAGCTGCGCGGCACCATCGCGTGGTGGATCTGGGGCATCGCCCACATCTACTTCCTGATCGGCCTGCGCCACCGCCTCAGCGTCGCGCTGAGCTGGCTGTGGATCTACGCGCGAGACCAGCGCGCAGCGCGGTTGATCACGCAGGGGTCGAGCAAGGTGGTGTAGTCTTACTTCCTTCTCCCCTTGTGGGAGAAGGTGGCATAGGCGGCCTTCGGCCGCCGTTCTTAAGAACGCCGAAGCAGAGCTTCGGCTACGGCGTCGGATGAGGGGTTCTCTCAACTCTCGCGATTGTTCGTGAGGAGAGAGACCCCTCACCCGGCTTCGCTTCGCGAAGCCACCCTCTCCCACAAGGGGAGAGGGTGCAATTGCGCCGCGCTCGCGGCCGCTACTTCACCAGCTCGCACCCGCCTTCCGCGAGCGGGCGGAACGCCTGGTCTGCCGGAATCGTCGCGACCAGCTTGTAATAGTCGTACGGATATTTCGACTCCTCCGGCTTCTTCACCTCGAACAGGTACATCGGATGCACGACGCGACCGTCCTGACGGATCGCGGTGTCGCCGAACAGCTTGTCCTTGCCCTTGAAGTTCTTCATCTCGGGCACGACCTGCTTGGCATTGTCGCTGCCGGTGGCGGCGACGGCGTTGAGATAAGCGAGCGTGGAAGCATAGACTCCGGCCTGATTGCCGCTCGGCATCTTGCCGTTCATGCCGGGCCGTGCAGCAAAACGCTTGGCGAACGCGCGGGTATCATCGTTCATGTCCCAGTAGAAGGCTTCCATGAGCTGGAGGCCCTGCGCGACCTTGATGCCCATGCCGTGAACGTCGTTGATGAAGAGCAGGAAGGCGACGAGCTTCTGCCCACTCTGCTGGATGCCGAATTCGGCGGCCTGTTTCACCGCGTTGATGGTGTCGCCGCCGGCATTGGCGAGCCCGATGACCTGCGCCTTCGAGCTTTGCGCCTGCAGCAGGAAGGACGCGAAATCGGAGGTGCCGAGCGGATGCTTGGACGAGCCGAGCACCTTGCCGCCGTGACCCTCGATGTATTTCTGCGCCTCCGCCTCGATGCCCTTGCCGAGCGCGTAATCGACCGTGAGGAAATACCAGTCCTTGCCGCCGCGCGACACCATGGCGGCTGCGGTGGTGTTGCCGGTCGCCCAGGCATCGTTGACCCATTGGATGGTGTTGGGCGAGCACGCTTTGCCGGTCAGATCCGAGCTCGCCGTCGATGATGCCAGGAAGGTCATGCGGCTGTCGCGCAGAAGCGCGTTGATGGAAAGACCGACGGCCGAGTTCGGCACGTCGACGATGGCGTCGACGCCTTCGACGTCGAGCCATTTGCGCGCAATGGCGTTGCCGACATCGGCTTTGTTCTGGTGATCGGCATAGACGATCTCGACCTTGATGCCCTTGCCGCCGCCGTTGAAATCCTCCGCCGCCATCCGCGCGGCCTCGACCGAGCCCATGCCATTGGTGTCCTGGAAGATGCCGGAGATGTCGTTGAGCACGCCGATGCGCACGACGTTGTCCGATATTTCGGCGTTGGCCGCGCCGGTCACCAAGCTCGCAGCCAGCGCGAGCGTCCACTTCAGATGTTTCATCATTCCCTCCCTGTTTGATATTTTGCGAAGATCCGACGGCTTGGCAGATCAGACCTGCCGCTCTGGCAACTTCAGGACGAGCCCATCGAGATCGGGCGTGATCGTGATCTGACAGGACAGTCGGCTCGTCCGTCGCCGCTCAGCGGCGGTGCCGTCGAGCAGCGCATCCTCGTCGTCGGCCATCGCAGGCAGGCGCGCGAGCCAGCTCTCGTCGACATAGACATGGCAGGTCGCGCACATCGCGTTGCCGCCGCATTCGGCCAGAATGCCGTCGAGGCCGTGACGGGTCGCGGCCTGCATGGCGCTCTCGCCGCCCGCGGTCTCGACGCGATAGGACTTGCCGTCGGGATGGATGAAGGTAATGGCAGGCATCAAGCTCCTCGTCAGGCCGGGGTGATCGTCACAGGCAGGCTGTCGAGCCCGCGCAGCGTGTTGTTGAAACGGCGCTTCGGCTCGCCCGTGATCTCGATTCTCGCGATGCGGCGCGCCAGCGCCGTCAGCATCACCTCGCCTTCGAGGCGGGCGACGAGCTGGCCGACGCACATGTGGATGCCGGAGCCGAAGCCGACATGGCCGGAGGTGCGGCGGGTGATGTCGTACCTGTCGGGGGCATCCCAGCGCCGCGGATCGCGGTTGGCGGCGGCAAGGAACATCAGCACCTTCTCGCCCTCGCCGATTCGCGCACCGGAGAGCTCGACCTCACGGGTGGTGGTGCGGAAGAAGGTCTGCACCGGGCTCTCGAAGCGCACGGCCTCCTCGAAGGCACCGCGCGCGAGCGTGAGGTCGTCGCGCAGCCGCTGCCATTGATCGGGAAAGCGCGCGAGGCAATACACCGCAGCGCCGATGCCGTTGACTGTCGTGTCGAGTCCGGCCGACAGCAGCGAGCGCACCAGCAGCGGCGCTTCGGTGGCCGTGATAGCACCCTCGTCGACCTGCGCGTGGATGCAGGCGCCGAAGCCGCTGGGTGCCAGATTCTCGCGCTGGCACTGCTCGGCAACGTATGCCTGATGCGGCGCCGATCGTTCGATCGCCTCCTGGCGCAGCCGGTTGGGCGGGCCGAACGCGTTGAATACCACGCTCGCGTAGGGAATCAGATGCTCACGCCCCTCCGGTTTCAGGCCCAGCGCATCCGGAAAGATCGAGAGCGGGTAGGCCTCGGCGAGATCCGCGATCGCATCGAAGCTGCGCATCTGCAGCAGGGCATCGACACGCGCCTCGGCCGCCTCGGCAAAGCGGTCACGGACCTGCTTCATCACGGTCGGCGACAACACTTTTGACAGGACGGCGCGGGTGCGGGTGTGCGCCGGCGGATCGGCCTCGAGGATCAGGCTCGGCGGTCGCCACGGCGCCTCCTTCTTGAAGTCGGAAAGGCCGACGCCGCGGCTGGAGCAGAAGGTTGCGGGATCGTTCAGCACAGCGTGGACCTCCGCATAGCGCGCCACGCCATAGACGTTCCACTTGTCGAGATAGACCACGGGGCCGGCTTCCCGCAGCAGCTCATGCGCCGGATAGGGGTCGGCAAAAAAGCTCATGTCGAAGGGGTCGACGTCGACATGCGGGACACCCGATCCCGCGCAGCCGGATGCGGTCATGGAAGACCTCCCTCATTTTGTTCTTGTGAAAGGACGACGCATGCCCTTAGGTCTTTGGGCCCGCCGCGAGTCAGAAACCCGATATGCCGCCGTCCTCGACCAAAGCCCGCCACAAGCCCGCGCCCCATGATGCAGGGCCGACGCTCGATCTCGACCGTTACGTCCCGGCGTTCATCACCTTCATCGCCAACAAGCTCTCGAACAGCGCGACCGCGTTCTATCAGCGCGAGTTCGGTGTCAACGTCACCGAATGGCGGATCATGTCGCTGTTGGCGATCGAACCCGGCATCCCGGCCTCGCGCATCTGCCACGTCATCGGCTTCGACAAGGGGCCGGTGAGCCGGACGCTTGCCGGCCTCGAAAAGCGCGGGCTGGTGTCGATCCGCACCGACCCGAACGACGGCCGCACCCACTCGATCTCGTTGACGGCAAGGGGCCGCGCCACCCATGACAAGGTGATCGTCGCTGCGTTCGAACGCGAGCGACGGCTGTTGTCCTGCCTCAGCAAGGACGAACGCGAGGTGCTGATCGATCTCTTGCGCCGGCTGCACGAAAATCTCGGCGCAGTCACCGGCAGCGTCGACACCTGACGGGTCGCGCGCGGCGCGCAAGCTCCCGTCACTCCCGATCATGCGCCGGCATTTGCCGACGGCACCCCTTCTGCCGCGCATTGCTTCCTCCAGAAAAGAACGCGGCGGTTCGCCCGCCGTCATC
This sequence comes from Bradyrhizobium sp. NBAIM03, assembly GCF_020194055.1. Taxonomy (NCBI): domain Bacteria; kingdom Pseudomonadati; phylum Pseudomonadota; class Alphaproteobacteria; order Hyphomicrobiales; family Nitrobacteraceae; genus Bradyrhizobium; species Bradyrhizobium sp. NBAIM03. The sequence goes on from NZ_JADYVS010000007.1 coordinate 236,684, forward strand.
TCTGTCTGGAACGGTTCGCACAGATTAGTTGCTTAGGCAACAAAAGAATCGGCAGGATATTGCGACAGGGTTGTTGGCGTATCCCACTCGTCATTCCGGGGCGCGCGTGGCGCGAACCCGGAATCCATCGTGCACCACCCCTACGGTGAAATGGATTCCGGGCTCGCGCCAAGAGGCGCGCCCCGGAATGACAGCGGAATGTGGCGTCGCTAACTCGGCCTTTACAATCCGATCCACTCACCCGACGCATCATCGTTCAGCCGCGCTACCGCATCGGCGCGGCGCGTCAGCACGGCGCGCTGGTTGATGTAGCCCTTGTCGGTGATCTCGCCGCCGTCGACCGACGGTGGCTCGGCGAGCAGCAGCGCGCGGGTGGCGTGACCGGAGGAGTTGGCGCTCTGCTGTTTCAGCTTCGCCAAACCCTGCGCGATGGCGCTGCGGACCTTGTCGTGCGCCAGCACGTCGCTGGCCGCCGCCGTTTCGGGCAGACCGGCATGGGCGCGGCAAGCCGCAATATTCGGGAACACCAGGAAACGCACCTCGTCACCGCCGTGACCGGCGACCACGATGTCCTGAGCCAGCGGCGCCAGCGCGGCGATGCCGGCAACGCGCAAGCCGCCGACGCTGACCCAGGTGCCGGAATTGAGCTTGAAGTCTTCGGCAACGCGACCGTCGAAGAACAGGCCGCGCTCGGGGCGCGCGCTATCGGCAAGCTTCACCGCGTCGCCGATCAAGTAAAAGCCCTCCTCGTCGAACGCTTGCCTGGTCAGCTCGGGTGCCTTCCAATAGCCGGGCGTGACGTTGGGGCCGCGCACCCGCACCTCCAGCTTGTCGCCGGAGGTGACGAGCTTCAGCTCGGTGCCGGGAATGGGCACGCCGATGTTGCCGGAGCGCTCGGCGAGAAAATGACAGTCGGTGGCGAGCGGTGAGGTTTCCGTCGAGCCCCAGGCCGAGACCATCGGCAGCTTGCGGCCGACCGTCTCGAGCGAGAGCTCTTCGAGAGCATCCCACAGATTCTGCGGCAATGCCGCGCCGGCATAGAACGCGAATTTCACCTCGTCGAAGAAGCGGCGGCGCAATTCCTCCTCGCTGCGCAGCGCGGCGATCAGCATGTCGAAGCCGCGCGGCACGTTGAAATAGACCGTCGGCATCACGCTTCTAAGGTTGGCGAGCGAGGTCGCGAACAGGCCGGGCGCGGGCTTGCCGCCATCGATGTAGAGCGCGCCGCCGTTGCGCAGCACGAGGTTGAAATTGTGGTTGGCGCCGAAGGTGTGGCTCCAGGGCAGCCAATCGAGAATGACGAGATCGCGGCTCCGTTCGAGGAAGGTCCAGGTCTGCGCCTTGGCTTGCTGGCTCGACGTCAGCATGCGCTGGGTGTTGATGACGGCTTTCGGCGTGCCGGTCGAGCCCGAGGTGAACAGGAATTTCGCGATCGTATCAGGCGTCACCGCTGCGAAGGCTCTTGCGACGTCAGGCGTCTCGGGCGTTGCCGCAATGGCGTGGAACGCGAGCACGTCGACGTCATCGGCATTGCCGCTGATGATGTGTGCGTTGTGCAGCGGCTTGATGGCGGCCAGCGCTGGCGCGAACGGCTGGAGCGCAGAGACGTAGATCGCGCCGGGATCGAGCAGCGCAATCATGCTCTTGAGCTTGTCGAAATCTTTCGACATCAGCGAATAGGCCGGCGAGATCGCCGCCGAGGGCACGCCGACATGCTGGGCGGCGAGCGCGAGCAGCGCATGATCGATGCTGTTGTCCGAGAGGATCGCGACGGGGCGATCCGCGCTGAGCCCTTGCGCCAGGATCCAGGACGCGGCGGCGCGCACCTTCCGCCGCGCCTGCGCATAGGTGACGGTGGTCCAGGGCATTTCGACGTTGCCGCGCTCGGCCAGGAAGATCGCATCCGGCCTTTGCTGCGCCCATTGCTCCAGCCAATCGCCGGTGCAGCGCGCAGTCTCGCCGAGAGGCTCGGGCGAGCGCAGAACGATGCTGCCGTCGGGCCGATGCTCTGCGACGGTCCTTGGCGTTGCGAACAGGCCTGCAACGTCACCATGTGAGGCGACTGTCATGTGTTTCCTCCTCCATCCCGGTTACAGGATCGGCCGCGGCCTCGTTCCGGGCTGCTTTGGCCTATAATGTTGGGCACGCCAATTGTTGTCGTCAACAACAATCTTTCGCTCCGGGTCCAAGGGCGCTAGGGTTGCGCGACAGGAGACACGACGTGACAGCCACAGCATCCCGGGCCGACGGCCGCCACGCCCCGCGCAAGCGCGCCGGCAACGGCGCAGCACCACGCGATGGTGCCGACGACGTTGGCCTCGACGCGCTGGTCGGCCACGCCGGCTATGCGGTACGGCGCTTCCAGATCTGGATCTTTCAGGACTTCATCAAGACGCTCGGCGAGGTCGACATCAGGCCGACGCAATATTCGGTGCTGACCGTGATCGGCGCCAATCCGGGCCTGTCGCAGATGGCGGTGGCAAAACGCCTCGGCATCGAGCGTGCCCGGCTGGTGCACCTGCTCGACAGCCTCGAACAGCGCAAGCTGGTGAAGCGGATCAAGTCGAAGCAGGACCGGCGTTCGCATGCGCTGCACCTCACCGCGCAGGGCGAGACGGCGCTGACGAAATTCAAGCGGCTCGCAGCCGAGCACGAGCGGCACGTCGAGGCGAAGATCGGCAAGGAGAACCGGGCACAGCTGCTCCGGATCCTCTCCGGCTTCACCTGATCCCGACTGCCTATGATTTGGGCAGATAGGTCACTGAGGCGACCGGCCGGGCGCCGGCCGAAATGTCCCCCAAGCCACTGATCGCACGATAGGATCCGGCACGATCATCCTGCCCGGATTCTGTACACAATGGCACATCGCTTGCTTAACTCCGGGCGAAGACGAATTGCCGGAGTTTTGCCGCCATGGGGGCCGAGCAGCCTGAAACGATCGCCGCGATTGTGGCCGCGCACCGCGCGGGGACGCTGACGCCGGCAGAGACGGTCGCGCGGACCTATCAGCGCATCCGCGATCACGACGATCCTGCCGTGTTCATCAGCCTGCGCGACGAGAAGGACGCGATCGCGGAAGCAGAGAAGCTCGCGGCCCAGGCGGATGCTGCCAGCCTGCCGCTTTACGGCGTGCCGGTCGCGGTGAAGGACAATATCGACGCGCTGGGCTTCCCTACCACCGCGGCCTGCCCGGCTTTCTCCTACACGCCGGCACACGACTCGACCGCGGTGGAACGGCTGCGCGGGGCGGGGGCGATCATCATCGGCAAGACCAATCTCGACCAGTTCGCGACCGGCCTCGTCGGCGTCCGTTCGCCCTACGGCATCCCCAGGAATTCGATCCGCGAGGATCTGATTCCCGGTGGCTCGAGCTCGGGCTCAGCCACTGCGGTCGGCGCCGGACTCGTGCCGCTGTCGCTCGGCACGGATACCGCCGGCTCCGGCCGCGTGCCGGCGATGCTCAATAACATCGTCGGGTTGAAGCCGAGCCTCGGCATGATCTCGACCGCAGGCCTGGTGCCGGCCTGCCGCACGCTCGACTGCATCTCGGTGTTCGCACTGACCGTGGACGATGCCGCACTCGCGCTGTCGGTGATGGCCGGCCCCGACCAGGCCGATCCATTCTCGCGCGACCGGCCGTTCGGCGCGATCACGCCGATGCCGGCAAACCTGCGCTTGGGTGTGCCGCGCAACGGCCAGCTGATCTTCTTCGGCGACAAGAAAGCGGAAGCCGCCTACAACGATGCGCTGAAGCGATGGACCGCGCTCGGGGCAAAGCTGGTCGAGTTCGACCTCGAGCCGTTCTACGAGACGGCGCGGCTGCTCTATGAGGGCCCCTGGGTCGCCGAGCGTTACCTCGTGATCAAGAACCTGCTGGCGTCCGCGCCAGACACGATCCACCCCGTCACGCGGGAGATCACCGCGGCCGGCGCGCGGCTGACCGCGGCGGAAACCTTCTCGGCGCTCTATCGCCTGCAGGGCCTGCGCAAGATCGCCGAGCGCACGTTCGCCAACATCGACGCGCTGGTGCTGCCGACGGCGCCGACGGCCTATACGACCGCGCAGGTGCTGGCCAATCCGATCGAGCTCAACAGCCGGCTCGGCACCTACACCAATTTCGTCAACCTGCTCGACCTCTGCGGCCTCGCCGTGCCGGCTGCGATGCGCAGCGACGGCATCCCGTTCGGCATCACGCTGCTGGCGCCCGCAGGGCGCGACGCGCTGCTGGCCAGCATCGGACGGGTGTTCCATGGCGACACGAAACTGACGGTCGGCGCGAAGGGTGTGGCGCAGGCCCCGCTCGCGCCCCTGCCCGCAAGCAGCGACGACGAGATTCCGATCGCGGTGGTCGGCGCACATCTGTCCGGCATGGCGCTGAACGGCGAGCTGACGGCGCTGAACGCACACATGATCGAGGCCACCAGGACGGCCGCCGATTACAAGCTCTATGCACTCCAGACCACGCCGCCGAAGCCGGGCATGCTGCGCGTCGAGGCCGGCCAAGGCGCTGCGATCGAGCTGGAGATCTGGTCGCTGTCGTCTTCCGCCTTCGGCAAGTTCGTCAACGCGATTCCCGCGCCCATGGCGATCGGCACGATCAGGCTCGCCGACGGCCGCAGCGTGAAGGGATTTTTGGTCGAGCCGGAAGTGCTGGGCGAAGCTCGCGACATCACCGCCTATGGCGGCTGGCGCAAGTTTATGGCTGAAGCCACGACGGCGTAGACAGCGACCGCGGCCTCACGCCGACTTGCGCCAGGCGGCTTCGTTCTTCTTCTCGTAATCGTCGAACGCCTTGACGAGGCCGGACAGCACCTCTGCGGACGTTTCGAACATCGCGGTGAGCTGGGGCTCGTCGACCTTGCGGATGTCTTCGCGCAGATGCGTCACCGTCTCCTGTAGACGCTGCTTCATCTTCTGGGTGTGATGGCGGGGATCTTTCTCGGAGGAGGCCATGGTGTATTCTCCTTATCGGATCGATGGGAGGAAACGATCGGTGCAAAGCCGGGTTCCTGAGAACCGACGCCTCTCCTTCACCTCGTGGTGAACACGCAACTCACACCGACACCGCGTAGATCTCGTACTCCCCGCGCACCAGCTCGATATGCGCGCGCATGGCGGCGGCGGCGCCCTGCTTGTCGCCGCGCATGATGGCGACGACGACGCGGTCGTGCTCGGCTTGCGATTTGGCGAGGCGGCCGAGGTTGCGGAACTGGGCGCGGCGGAACGGCTGCACGCGGACGCGGGTCGCGAGCGTGATCTCGGCGATGTAGCCGTTCTGCGAGCCGGCATAGAGCGCGTTGTGGAAGCGCTCGTTGACCTCGTGGAAGCGCTCGGGATTGCCGGTGTAGCTCAGCACCCGCAGCTCCTCGTGGACGGCCTCCAGGCCGTGACGCTCCGCCGCCGACATGCGTTCGGCGGCAAGACCGGCGCACAAGGCCTCGAGCTCCGCCATCGCCTCGAACATGCCTTTCAGCCGCTCGACGGATGGCCGCGCCACCACGGCGCCGCGATGCGGCCGCGCCTCGACAAGGCCGCTCGCCACCAGCTGGCGCAGCGCCTCGCGCACCGGCGTGCGCGAGACGTTGAAGCGCCGCGCGATGTCGGTCTCGTCCAGCGGCGAGCCCGGCGCCAGCGTTCCCCGCACGATCTCGTCGGCAAGCTGCAGCCGCAGCTCCTCGGCGCGCGTGACCTTCAGCAGCGACGGCGATGCACGGTCGACGCGCGGCACCACCGGCTCGGCCGGCAATGCGCCCTGCGGAAGATCATCAAGCGTCATACGGTCTCTTTCGGCTCGTCGATGATGCTGACATGAGCGGCGACGACGCGCCAGCCCTCCGGGAAACGTATCCACGTCTGCATCTGCCGGCCGACCTTGCCGGGAGCCGTATCGCGATAGAACAAGGTGGACGCCACGGCCGTGTCGCGGCCATAGCTGGTGATCACGGTTTTGGCGGTGCGGCGGTTCAGCCCGACCGGCGAGCGCGCGGCACGGAAGCCGCTGATCGCCTCGTAGCCATAGAGGTTCTCGCCGATGCCGTAGCGCAAGGTGCGCGGATCGTTGCGGAAGAGCTCGCCGAGCACGGCGACGTCGTTGCTGACGAGGGCTTGCTCATAGCGCTCGAACGCGGCTTTGACTTCCGCGATCACCTCGGGGAGATCGATCTGCATCTTAGAACCCTCTCGGCGCGGGCGCAGCGACGACGCCCATCTTCTCCAATGCGTGCGCGACGCGCAGCGCGATGTCCTCGCGCCAGGGCGCACAAATGATCTGCACGCCGATCGGCAGCGGCTCGAGCGGCACGGGGACCGCGACCACCGGCAGGCCGATGAAGGAGATCGGCTGGGTGTGGATGCCGATATTGGCGCGCACCGGCAGCTCGACGCCGTCGAGATTGAAATTGACCTGGCCGAGCTTCGGCGCGGTGCAGGGCGTCGCCGGCGCCAGCAGCACGTCGACCGACCGAAAGATCTCGGCAAGCTGCGCGCGATACCAGCGGCGGAATTTCTGGGCGCGGTCGACCAGCGGGGCCGGCACCATGGCGCCCGCGATCAGCCGGTCGCGCACCGCCGGGTCGAAATCGCCAGGGCGCTTGCGCAGGCGATCGAGATGGAGCGAAGCGCCTTCAGTGGTGGTGATGACATAGGCGGCGGCACGGGCGCGCGATGCTTCGGGAACATCCACCACTTGCGTTGCGCCCAGCGCCTTGGCGACGCGGCTGACGGCTTCGACCGCTTCCGGAAACACGTTCTTCTGGAAGTGGCCGCCGGCGATCGCAACGCGCAGGCCGGAGATGGACTCATCGAGCAGCGGCGTGACGGGCTCCAACCCGCGCGTAGTGCAGGCGCCGTCGTCGGCATCCGGACCCTGCATCGCGTCATAGGCGAGCGCGAGATCGGCGACGGAGCGCGCGAACGGGCCGAGATGATCGAGGCTCGCCACGAACGGGAAGGAGCGCGCACGTGACAGCCGGCCATAGGTCGGCTTCAGGCCGAAGATGCCACAGAAGGACGACGGCACGCGGATTGAGCCGTTGGTGTCGGAGCCGAGCGCGATCGGCACCAGCGCGCCGCCGACGGCGCTGCCCGAGCCGCCGGAGGAGCCGCCGCTCATCCGCGTGGTGTCGTGCGGATTGCGCGAGGGACCGTCGTGGATGTTCTCGCCCGTGAAATCGTAGGCGTATTCGCCCATGTTGAGCGCACCGACGAGAACGGCGCCGGCCGCCTCCATCCGCTCGATCAGCGTCGCATCGCGCTTGGCGGGCGCGAGGTCGCGGTTGATCTTCGAGCCGGCGCGCGTTGAAAGGCCCGCCACATCGAACAGGTTCTTGACGGCGAAGGGGACGCCGGCGAGCGGACCGATTGTCCTGCCCGCCGCGAGATCCGCATCGATCGCGCGCGCTTTCGCGCGGGCGCGTTCAGCGGTGACGTCGGTGAAGGAATTGAGGATGCCGTCATGCCGCGCGATGCGCGCGAGCGCAGCTTCAGTGGCATCGAGCGCGGACATCTTGCGCCCCGCAACCGCACTTGCGATCTCGGAGGCCGTCATCTCTGGCTTGGCGGACATGGCGTCAGGCCGTGAAGATCGGCGCCGGCTCGGTTTCGTCCGGCAGCGCAAATTCGTCGACCAGACGGCCAAGCCGCAACGAGACCTCGAGGTTGGCGCGCACGGCAGGCCGCCAGGCCTCCTCGATCGGCAGCGCCAGCGCCTTCGATACGGCGTCGATATAGTCGTCCAGGGGTTCGGCCATCACGCTCTCAAGCAATCAGTGCAGTCTCAGTGGATCGGCAACGGCGGATGCGGGATCGCCGTCAGCAGCTCCTTGGTGTAGTCGTCCTTGGGATCGCCGAGAACCTGCTCGGAAGAGCCCTCCTCGACGATCCGTCCGGTCCGCATCACAATGACACGATCGCACAACAAGCGCACCACGTTCAAATCATGCGAGACGAACAGATAACTCATACCTAGCCGCGCCTTGAGGTCCTGCAGCAGGTTGAGGACGACAGCCTGCACGGAGACGTCCAGCGCCGCGGTCGGCTCGTCCAGGATGACGAGCTTGGGATGCAGCGCGATCGCCCGGGCGATACCGACGCGGGCCTTCTGGCCGCCGGACAATTGGTGCGGGAAGCGGTCGAGCAGATTGTGCGGCAGGCCGACCATGGTGGCGAGTTCCTCGCAGCGGGCGCGGAGCGCGTCGCGGCCCTTGATATCGCCAAGCTGCATGATCGGGTCGGCGATCGCGCGCGCGGCGGTGAAGCGCGGGTTGAGGCTGTCGGTCGGGTCCTGGAACACCATCTGGATGCGGCTACGCTGCGGCAGCCGGGCGAAGGCGGCAGGCTGAATGCCGCCGATGTCCTCGCCGTCGAACTGGATCAGGCCGGAGGTCTGGTCGAGCAGACGCATCACCATCATCGACGTGGTCGATTTGCCGCAGCCGGATTCGCCGACCAGACCGACGCTCTCGCCATGACCGATCACGAAGCTGATGCCGTCGACGGCGCGGAACACGTCCGGCTCGACCGGCGGCTTGCGGCCGAACAGCTTGCCGAGCACGGCGGTCGCGCCCTGGCGGGGATATTCCTTGACGAGCTTTTCAACGCGGAGGAGGAGCGTCTTCTCCCTCTCACCGCTTGCACCGCTCTGCTCCCTCTCCCCGTCCTTCACGGGGAGAGGGTTGGGGTGAGGGGCTGCCTCTGCGAACTCGACTCGTGGAGAGTCCCCCTCACCCGCCGCACTTCGTGCGTCGGCCTCTCCCCGCACGCGGGGAGAGGCAAGAGTCTCCTCTTCCGGCAGCAGATCGCGCAAGCTCACCCCGAGCCGCGGCGTCGCGCGCATCAGCTTCTTGGTGTAGGGGTGCTGAGGGTTGGCAAAAATGTCGGCGGCGGTGGCGGTCTCGACGACGCGGCCCTTCTCCATGACGACGACGCGGTCGCAATAGGCGGCAGCGAGGCCAAGATCGTGCGTGATCAGGATGGTCGACATCGCGCGGCGTTTCGTCAGCTCGACGATCAGGTCCATCACCGCCTTCTGCGTGGTGACATCCAATCCGGTCGTCGGCTCGTCGGCGATGAGCAGCTGCGGATTGCAGGCCAGCGCGAGCGCGATGACGACGCGCTGGCACATGCCGCCCGACAGCTCGAACGGATAGGCGTGATACCGCTCGCGTGGGCGGGCGATCTTGACCTGCTCCAGCGCCTCGATCGCCTTCTCGCCGTGATCGGCGACCTGGGCCTGCTGCACATGGGTCCGCAGCACGTCCTCGATCTGGTCGCCAACTTTCCGGATCGGGTTCAGAGCGGCGCGCGGGTTCTGGAAGACCATCGAGACTTCGCGGCCGCGCAAGTCCCGCATCTGGTCTTCGGTCGCCGCCTTGACGTCGATGCCGGAGAACATCACCGAGCCCTCGGCGATCTTGCCGGCGCGGTCGAGGATGCGCATCACCGCGTAGGAGGTCACCGACTTGCCGGAGCCGGACTCGCCGACGATGGCGAGCGTCTCGCCCTTGGCGACGGAGATGTTGACGTGCTGCACCGCCTTGACGATGCCGCGTCGGGTGGTGAATTCGACCGTGAGGTCCTGGACGTCGAGCAGGGGCTGGGCCGTCATGGCCGGCTCCCGTCACTCAAACGGTCGAAAACAACCCCATGCACAGTAGAATGGCGACTGAAATCATTGGAGAATTTTTCTTGGAGGTTGAGCATCACGTCCTCCGCTGGGGATCGACGATGTCGCGCAGGCCGTCGCCGAGAAGGTTGAAGCAGAACACGGCGATCATCAGGGCAAGGCCGGGGAAGAGCGCGATCCACCATTCGCCCGACACCATGAAGCCCGCGCCTTCGGCGACCATGATGCCCCATTCGGCGGTCGGCGGGCGGACGCCGAGGCCGATGAAGGAGAGGCCGGCGGCGTTGAGGATGGCGTAGCCCATGGTCAGCGACATCTGCACGATCATGATCGGCATGATGTTCGGCAGGATGTGCACCAGGAGGATGCGGAATTCGCCGTTGCCTGACAGACGCGCGGCCTGCACGAAGCCGGCATTGCGGCGGACATTGGCTTCCGCGCGCGCGACGCGGGCATAGAGCGGGAAGTTCACGATCGCGGTGGCCAGGATGATGTTCTGCACGGTGTTGCCGAGCGCGGCGACGATGCCCATCGCGAGCACGAACAGCGGGAAGGCCATAATGGTGTCGGCGATGCGGCCGACGATGCGGTCGGTCCAGCCGCCGAAATAGCCGGCCGCGATGCCGGCAAGGCCGCCCATCAGGAACACCAGCGCGACCGAAGCGATCGCGATGAAGAAGTCGAGGCGCGTGGCGACGATGACGCGGCTGAAGATGTCGCGCCCCAGCTGGTCGGTGCCGAACCAGTGCGCCGCCGACGGCGGTTTCAACGCAGCCGCGGTGTCGGAGGCGAGCGGATCGTACGGCACCACGTAAGGGCCGAACAGCGCGGCGAACACGATGATCAGGAGCAGCGCAAAGGCAAAGCCCGTGACCTTGTTCTCGCTGAGGACGTAACGGGTCTGCTCAAGCACCGCGACGAGGCCTGACGTGCGGGCGGGGCCGACAGGTTCAACAGCAGGCGCAACGGAGCTCATAGCCTAGCCCTCCAACCGCACGCGCGGGTCGATCACGCCGTACAAAATGTCGATGATCAGATTGAGCAGCACGTACATCACGGCCATGGTCAGCACGAAACCCTGCACCGGCGCGAAGTCGGAGGAGATCAGCGCTTCCACCGCGTAGGAGCCGATGCCCGGCCATGCGAACACTTTCTCGACCAGCACGTTGGCCCCCAGCAGGAACGAGAACACCATGCTGAGCGTGGTGATGACCGGCAGCATCGCGTTGCGGAACGCGTAGGTGACGATCACGGTTGCCGGCGACAGGCCGCTGGCGCGCGCGGTGCGGACGAATTCGGACGCGAGCACCGCGAGCATCGAGGCGCGCGTCATGCGCGCGATCGGCGCCAGCGAGAAGATTGCGAGCGTCGTTGCGGGAAGAATGAGCTGGCTCAACGCCGAGCGGAACGCCTCGACATCGCGCGCGATCAAAGTGTCGATCAGATAGAAGCCTGTCACCGTCGGCGGCGCGCTGTAGAACACATCGAGACGGCCGAGCGGCGCCGGCGACCAGCCCAGCCGGAAATAGAAGACATAGACCAGCACGAGGCCGGTGAAGAACACCGGCAGCGACACGCCGGCCGTGGTCGTGATCCGACAGAGATGATCGATCCACGATCCCGGCCGCGTTGCCGCGAGCACGCCGAGCGGAATGGCGATCGCAATGGACACGAAGAGGCCGAGCAGCGTCAGCTCGGCTGACGCCGGCAGGCGGTTACGAATCTCGGTGGCGACCGGCTGGCCCGTCGTCAGCGAGTTGCCGAAATCGCCATGCGCGAGATCGTTGGCATAGCGGAAGAACTGTTCGATCAGCGGCTTGTCCAAGCCGAGCTTCTTGCGGATCTGCTCGACGGCTTCCTTGGTCGCGGCGGGGCCGGCGAAGTAGGCCGCGGGATCGCCCGGCAGCGCGCGCGTCAGCAGGAAGGTGACGATGACGACGCCGATCAGCGAGGGAATCGCGAACATCAGGCGCTTGCCGATCATGGTCAGCATAGCAACCTCCTTCCGCATTCCGATTGGGAACAAGCTCGCACGGCTTGCGCCGCTGCGCCCCCTCTCCCCTTGTGGGAGAGGGTTGGGGTGAGGGGTAGCGACAAGCGAGATCGGAGTTCGTGGCTACCCCTCACCCGTCTCGCCGCTACGCGGCGAGCCACCCTCTCCCACAAGGGGAGAGGGAATGAGAGAGGCGTGCGCACCTCACTCATGACCCCTTACCCCTTCGCCATCGCGCGATAATCCAGCCGCCGGTGGAACCAGTACTGGTAGCCGCTGACGTTCTTCTGCATCGCGACGTTTACGAAGGGCTGGTAGAGCGGGATGCGCGGGACGTCGGCGAAGGCGAGATCGACGAAGCCCTTCACGTCGGCATCGTAAGCGGCCTTGTCGCCGGTGGCGGCCGCCGTGCGCGCACCGTCGATGAACTTGTCCATCGCCGCCGACTTGTAGCTCATGGTGTTGAAGACGGAATTGTTGCCGTGATAGCACCAGTAGAAGAAGTACTCGGGGTAATCGAGCCAGCCCGAGAACACGTTGGTGAAGAGCGGCATCTCCTTCTTGTTGAGCTCGGTGCGCCAGTTGGCGCCGGGCACCTTGTTGATGGTGGTCTTGATGCCGAGCTGGGCGAGGCTCTCCTGCACGAGGACGCAGAGCGGCTCGTTGACGCCGGCGAAGTTGAGATCGAACGAGATCGTGGTCTCGAAGCCGTTGGCGTAACCGGCTTCAGCCAGCAGGGCCTTCGCCTTCTCCATGTCGGTGTTGTACTTGTGCGGCTGCGGCCAGGCGACTTCGGTGGCCTTGTCCTTTGCGCCGAACATGGGATTGCCGAGACCGAACAGCACGGCGTCCATGATCTTCTGGTACGGCAACGCATAGGCGATGGCCTGCCGCACTTTCGGATTGTCGAACGGCGGCTTGGTGACGTTCATGCCGATATACTGGATGCCGTTGGAGAACGGCAGCGACACCACGTTGAGCTTGCCGTTCGCCTTCATCTCCTGGAAATCCTTGAACGGCAGCTCATAGGAGATGTCGGCATCGCCGCGCTCGAGCAGTGCACGGCGGTTGCCTGCCTGCGGCACCATGCGCCAGATCACGCGCTTGATCTTGGGAAGCGGACCGCCGACCCAATCCTCATTGCGCTCCATGATCACCTCGGTGCCCGCGGTCCACTTCGTCACCTTGTAGGCGCCGGAGCCGGCGGTCTGCTGTTTTGTAAACTCGAGGCCCCAGGGATCCTTCTCGCTGGCATTCTTCTTCACCAGCTCGGAATTGACGATGCAGGGCACGATCACGGCTAGATCGGGGATCGTCAGCTTGTCCTTCTTCAGGAAGTCGACGCGCACAGTGTGATCGTCGACCACGACGAATTGCTCGGCCTTGGTGAGCGAACCCGCGCTCATCTGGAAGGTCGGGAAGCCGCCGACGCTGACGGCGCGGTCGAGCGACCATTTCACGTCTTTCGCGGTAACAGGCGCGCCGTCGTGGAATTTGGCGTTCTTCTTCAGCTTGAAGGTGACCGACATGTCGTCGATCTTCATGTCGTCGGCGAGTTCGCCCTTGAACTTGTCACGGTCGTAATAGGGCACGCCGCCGGGACCGCTCTTCATCTCGTGGCTGATCAGGCGGTCGTAGCAATTCCAGGAGACTTCATAGCCGGGCACGTTGGTGCCGATGCCATGGATGTCGAGATTGTTCGGGCCGCCTTCGGAAACGATCAGCAAGGTCTCCGAGCGGGCATCGGCCTTGGCCGGGGAGATCACGGACGGCATGGCCGGGAGCGCCGCGCCAGCGGCCAACCCGGAAACGGATTTGAGGAAATCGCGGCGCTTCATGAAATCGCTCCAACACAAAGGTTTTTGGCTGGAACTGGATTCGCAAGGTTTGTGCCAAGGCTTAACGGGAGACTAAAGTTCATCTAAGTAATTGATATCGCCGGCTATTCTTATCTGACCACTCTGCACCGCAAGGGGCCATTGCATACAAAGACGAGCAATTGCATAAAAATTAGGCTTCTCGGCTTGAGGGCTCAGTGTGGAGGCAGTCGCCAAACGTTGCCATCTGGCGCTCGCGCCGCGGCGCCCCAGGAGTCATTCCGGGGCGATGCGCAGCATCGAACCCGGAATCCATCCGGCGGCAGAACGCGCGGCACAATGGATTCCGGGCTCGCCGCTGCGCGGCGCCCCGGAATGACGGAGCGGAGCGCTCAGTTGGGCCAGATCAGCTCCTGTAGCTCGACCAGATCATTCGCCCTCTCCTGCCAGCCCTCGATGCAGATGTGGCTGTTGAGGTCGCTGGCGCGGTGCAGCAGCATCAGGGTCATCAGGCGGCGCTTGAGCGTGAAATCCAGCCTTGCATAGCCAAAGCCTTCGAGCAGGCTCTTCACTCTGCCCGGACGGCCCGCCGCCATGAAGGCGCTGGGGCCGAGCAGGTCGTAGTCGCGCCACCCTGTCAGCACGTCGCCGAAGTCGAACAGGCCGCCGAGCGACCATTGGCCATTATCGCAGGCGAGCAGGAAATTCTCGGGAATGTATTCGCCGATCAGGATCACCGGCGGCGCGTCCATCGGGATCAGCTTCGGGGCGTCACGTAGGAGATCGTCGAGGCCGGCGAGGAATTTTGGTGCGAGGCCGAGACGCTCGTGCCGCCCGCGGCAGCCCTGCATCTGCTGACGCATGAACGCATCCCAGCGCGGCTCGATATGCGCGAGCGGTCCAAGCGGCGCGCGCTGCACGCTCGCAATGGTCTCGCCGATCTGGCGCAGCAGCCACTCCTTCTGCGGCTCCGGCAGTGATGGCCAGACCTCCGAACCCAGCGTGCCGGCAAGGCGCGTGATGACGAGATAGGGCCAGCCGTCGCGCATCCCCTCCGCGACGATCTCGGGGATCGGCAGGTGCAGACGGCCTTTGAGCTGCGTCAGCGCGACGCGCTCCGAGACGAACTGCGCTGCGAGCAGCGGCGGAAAGATCTTCAGGATCAGCGTCTCGCCGAGGCCGACCACGAGATTGGTGCCGGTCGCAAACACATGCGGCGAGCCGGCATCGAGGCCATGGCTACGTGCGATGTCGAGGGCGATCGGCAGCCATTGCGTGGACGCGGAGCGGAAGGCGCGGAAGCTTGCGGCGTCGGTGAAGGGAGGCAGCTGTTGCGGCGTGATTGTCATCTGCACTCGCGTATCGAATGCAGGGGCAACTTTGGTTGACCCGGTGCAAGCCAAGGAAACGGTGCACCTCTCCCGCTTGCGGGGGAGGTCGGCGCGAAGCGCCGGGTGGGGGCTCTCTCCACGTGGGGACACTCTCCGCAGACTTCAGACAATCCCAACGTGGAGAGAACCCTCTCCCCAACCCTCCCCCGCAAGCGGGGGAGGGAGCGCACCTCGTTCGCAGCGGCGGCGAGACCTAATCGCAACACACCCTACCGCTCGGGACTCGCGCGCTCGAACTGGCGCAAGAGCTTGTTGCCGCGCTCGACGGCGGAATCGAGCGCTGATTGCGCGCTCTTGTGGCCGGCGAAGGCCTGCTCGAGCTCGTCCTCGATCACGCCGCGGATCAGGACGAAGGAGCCGAGCCGGATGCCCTTGGAATTCTCGGTCGGCGGATTGAGCGTGATCTGCTCGAACGAGATCGCCGAGCCCGGATTGCGCTCGTAGAAGCCTTGCGAGCGCGTCAGCTCGAAGGCGGCGCGGGTCACGGGGAGATAGCCGGTGTTCTGGTGCCAGGCGGCCTGCACGCCGGGCTGGGACAGATAGGCGAAGAAGCGCGCCACGCCCTTGTATTCCTCGCGCGGACGGTCGCGCAGCACCCACAGCGTGGCGCCGCCGATGATCGAGTTCTGCGGCGCGCCCTTCACGTCGGGCCAATAGGGCATCATGCCGTAGCCGATCTCGAACTTCGAATTGGCCTTGATGTCGGCGCGCGTCGCCGAGGAGCCGATGAAGATGCCGCACTCGCCCTTCTGGAAGCGCGGCTCGGCCGACTGGCCACGGCCGCTATAGTCGAACAGCTTGGTCTTCTGCCACTCGCTGAGCGCCGCGACGTGATGCACCAGCCTCGGATTGTTGATGGTCAATTCCGCATCCAGCCCGGCGAAGCCGTTCGCCCGGCTCGCGACCGCGAGGTTATGGAAGGCGGCGAAATTCTCGACATGGATCCAGGACGGCCAGGACGTGGTGAAGCCGCAAGCAGCGCCGCGGTCGCGCAGGCGCTTGGCGGCCGCTCCCAGTTCCGGCCAGGTCTTCGGCGGCGCCTCCGGATCGAGGCCGGCGTCGCGGAACATGGTCTTGTTGAAATAGAGGATCGGCGTCGAGGAATTGAACGGAAAGGACAACAGATTGCCCGCCGCATCGGTGTAATAGCCGGAGACCGCGGGCAGGTAATCACTGAGCGAGAACGGCTCGCCCTGGTCCCGCATCAGGCTGAACACCGGATAGATCGCGCCCTTGGCCGCGGTCATGGTGGCGGTGGCGACCTCGTTGACCTGGACGATGGCGGGCTGGCTGCGCGAGCGGAAGGCGAAGATCGCGGCCGTCACCGTCTCGGTGTAATTGCCCTTGTAGACGGGCACGATGCGGTAATCGGATTGCGAGGCGTTGAAGTCGGCGGCGAGCTTCTCCAGCTGCCGGCCGAGCTCGCCGGACATGGCGTGCCACCAGGCGATCTCGGTGGCGGCCCGCGCAGGGGCGGCCAATGCGAGGGCCGCAAAGGCGGCAACGAGCTGCAAAAGGCGCAAGGCTGACATCAGGATGGCTCTTCCCAGGCCGCGGTCGACGAGGCGGCTGTCCTGCTTAAGGCCCGGCAGTGGTCGTTTCAACCGGGAATGAACGCCGGCCGCGCCGCACAATCAGCCCGCTGGCCGGGGGCGGGATGGGACTTCCCTTAACTTCTGCTGGAGCCCCGTTCCGATCGGAACGGGTTCTAAATTATTAATTTGACGGGTTTTCTTTACGCGAACCGGTATCCACTTCGCTTGAAAACGCTTTAGATTGCATTGAACCTTTTCCTTCCGCCATAGACTCCACCACTGAGGGGTTGAGTGTGCCAGTGTTGAGCCGTGCCGAACTCTCGCGGACCGGGGTGGTCTTCGTCGCGCTTCTGCTTGCCGCAGTCTCGTCGAGCATGCGCGCGACGAGTGCGGTTGCGCGCGAATTTCGCGCCGCCGACACCCAGGCCGAAGATTACCCGACCGTCCAGGCGCTGCGCTACATGGGCGCCCTGATCGCCGAGCGCACCAAGGGCCGCCACGAGATCAAGGTGTTCCACTCCCGCCAGCTCGGGGAGGAAAAGGAGACCATCGAGCAGACCCGGGCCGGTGCGATCGACCTCAACCGGACCAATGTCGCCCTGATCGGCAATTTCGTCCCGGCGATGAACGTGCTGGCGATGCCGTTCCTGTTCCGGTCCATCGAGCACATGCAGAAGGTGCTGGACGGGCCTGTCGGCAGCGAGATCCTCGGCAGCTTCGAGCCCTACGGCTTCGTCGGGCTCGCCTTCTACGATTCGGGTGCGCGGTCGATCTATAACGGGGTCCGCCCGGTGAAGACCATCGCGGACCTCAAGGGATTGCGGATCCGGGTGCAGCAGTCGGAGTTGATGAGCCAGATGATGCGCGCGCTCGGCGCCGAACCGGTCGAGCTGCCCTACGGGCAGGTGCTCACCGGGCTCGCCAACCATCTGATCGACGGCGCCGAGAACAACTGGCCATCCTTCGTGACCACGAACCATTACAAGCATGCCGGCCATTACACGCTGACCGAGCACACGATGAGCCCGGAGGTGCTGGTGATCTCTCTGAAGGCCTGGAACAGCCTGTCGGCGGAGGAGCAGACGATCTTTAAGGAGGCCGCGCAGCGCTCCAGCCGGTTCATGCGCGAGAAGTGGCGCGACCTCGAGGAACAGTCGCAGCGCAAGGCGCAGGAAGCCGGCGTGACCATCATCAGGGACATCGACCGCAAGCCGTTCGAGGACGCCATGGCCGCAATCTACGCCAAGGCCGCGCGCGACCCCGCGGCGGCCGCGCTGATCGAACGGATTCGCAAGGTGGAGTGAGGCCTGTTGGCTGCGCTTGGACATAGCGATCACGCGGACAAGCCACCCGGCCCGATCGGGCAGCTGCGCGCGCGCATCGTCGGCCTCTTACGGGCGGTGCCGATCCGCTGGCGCATCCTGTCGATCGCCGCGCTGAACTCCGCCGTGGTCGTGGTGCTGGTGGCGATGATCTGGAACGGCGCCAAGGTGCTCGGCTCGGCCTGGGACGATGTGCGCCAGGTGCGCGAGTCCGACCGGATCCTGGCGCTGCTCGAAAGCGAGACCGGGCGGCTGCAGAACCTGATCCACCGCTACATCAACCAGCCGAGTCCGGACCTGTTCGCCGAGATCCTGTTGCTGCGCGAGGCGGTGCTGGGCACGCTGACCAATCGCGCCGCCAAGGACCCGATGCTATCAGGGTCGGTCGAGGAGCTGGAGCGCACCACCGACCGTTTCCTCAACGGCTTCGGCGAGCTGCGCAGCGTGCAGTCCACCATCGCCAAGACCTATGAGGAGCAGGTGCAGGGCCCGGCCAGGGACATGGCGGGACTCTACTCCATCATCGAGGGCGCCACCGGCCATCGCGACGCGCTGATCTGGCCCTCCCTCGGCAAATCCCGCGAAGCCTTCACCGCGATGCTGGTCGCGGCCAATTCCTATTACCTGTCGCAGTCGTCGGGCGCCGCCGACGACGCGCGCCGCCATACCGAGACGATCGAGAGGACCATCCCGGTCATGATCGATCTCGCCGACAACGACCTGCAGAAGATGGCCTTGCGGCGGCTCGCGGCCCGCACCGCCGCACTTCGCGAGGGCTTTGCAAAACTCTCCGAGCAGCTTGCGAGCCGCACCGAGCTGCTCCGCAACACCATCGACGCCAGCCAGGCCGAGGCGATCGGCGCCATCGACGACCTCTCGACCAAGATGCGCCAGCGCGAGCAGAAGGCGCAGGAGGTGTTCGACCGCACGCTGGCGGATATCTCACGCCGGGTGCTGTCGATCGCGGTGATCTTCCTCGGCATCATCCTCACCGCGGGCGTCCTGATCGCGCTGTCGATCCGCCTGCCGCTGCAGCAAATCATGACCGCGATGCGCGCGATCACGCTCGGCGACCTCGATCGCGAGGTGCAGGGCACGAAAGCGCGCGACGAGGTCGGGGCCATGGCACGCGCGGTCGAGGTATTCCGCGAGAACGCGATCGCCAAGCGCCGGACCGAGGACGAGCTGCGCGCGTCCAAGGAGAAGGCCGAGAGCGCCCTGCTCGAGCTCAACACCGCGCAGCAGAACCTGATCGACGCCGAGCGGCTGGCCGCGCTCGGCGGCCTCGTTGCCGGCGTTGCGCACGAGGTCAACAACCCGATCGGCATCAGCCTGACGGTGGCTTCGAGCTTTGCCCGGCGCACCGAGATTTTCGAAGCCCAGCTCAAGGGCGAGGGCGGCCTGCGCCGCTCGCAGCTGGAGGAATTCGTGCAGTCCTCGCGCGACGCCTCGCAGCAGCTCGTCGCCAATCTGACCCGCGCCGGCGAGCTGATCCAGTCGTTCAAGCAGGTCGCGGTCGACCGCTCCCATGCCGAGCGGCGGCAATTCTCCTTGAGCGAAGCCACCGACCAGATCATCGCCAGCCTCAAGCCCGTGCTGAAGCGCTCGCCGATCACGCTGGAGGTCGACGTCCCCGAGGGGCTGCTGCTCGACGGCTATCCCGGCTCCTACGGCCAGATCCTGACCAACCTCTTCCTCAACGCCGCCAACCACGCCTTCGCCGACGGCCGCGCCGGCCGGATCGCGATCTCGGCGCGGCCGCGCGGCACCGAGGACATCGAGATCAGCTTCTCCGACGACGGGGCCGGCATGACCCCGGACGTGCAGCGCCAGGCCTTTGACCCTTTCTTTACCACCCGGCGCAATGAAGGCGGCACGGGACTTGGCCTTCATATCGTCTATAACCTCGTCACCCAGCAGCTCGGCGGCCGGATGATGCTGGAATCCAAGCTGGGACAAGGCACTACTTTTCGCATTATCATGCCCCGCGTCGCCAAGGGCGGCGCGCAAAGCACAGAAAGTGACGGATCTTCGCAATGGCCGAACAGGACGATGTCCTCCACCTGATCGACGACACCGGTACCGCGTCGGAGGACAGCAACGCCCGGAAATGGAAGATCGCCGTCATCGATGACGATCCGGCCGTGCATGACGGTACGCGTTTCGCGCTGTCGGACTACAGCCTGAACGGCCAGAGCCTGGAGATCCTGTCGGCCTATTCCGCGGCCGAAGGGCGCAAGCTGATGGCCGAGCACCGCGACGTCGCCGCCGTGCTGCTCGACGTCATCATGGAGACCGACGTCGCCGGCCTCGAGCTGGTCGAGTTCATCCGCAACGAGATCCGGAACGAGACCGTGCGCATCATCCTGCGCACCGGCCAGCCCGGCCAGGCGCCGGAGCGGCGCGTCATCGTTCAGTACGACATCAACGACTACAAGGCCAAGACCGAGCTCACCGCCGACAAGCTGTTCACCTCGCTGACCGCGGCGCTGCGCTCCTATCAGCAGCTCGAGCGCATGGTGCAGACGCGGCGCGGGCTGGAGATCATCATCGATGCGGCGTCCACGCTGTACGACTTCAAGTCGATGCAGCGGCTCGCCGAGGGCGTCCTGACCCAGCTCGCTTCGCTACTCAACGTCGATTGCGCCGGCATCCTGGTGCTGCGCGACAATGGCGGCATCGACCCCGAGCTCTCGGTGCTCGCCGGCAGCGGCTGCTACAGCCGCTTCATCGGCACCACCTCGTCGAAGGCGCTCGACCCCGAGCTGCGCGAGATGGTGGAGGCCGCGTTCCAGCGCCGCAAGAACGAGTTCGCCGACCATCGCAGCGTGATCTATTTGCGCACCGGATCGGGCCGCGAGGTCGTGGTGCTCCTCCAGGCCGAGCGCGAGCTGTCGGAGACCGACCGTTCGCTGGTCGAGATCTTCTCCTCCAGGCTCTCGATCGCCTTCGACAACGTCATCCTCTACCAGCAGCTGCAGGACGCCAATACCCAGCTGGAGGACCGCGTCGCCCAGCGCACCCGCGCCCTGATGCAGGCCAACCGCCGCCTCTCGGCGCAATGGCTGCGGTTGCAGCGCGCCAACGGCTTCAAGAACGAGATTCTCGGCACCGTCGCGCACGACCTGAAGAACCCGCTCGGCGTCATTCTCGGCCGCACCGAGATGCTCAAGGAGCTGATCTCGACCGGCGCCTCGGAAAGCGGGGTCGTCGCCCAGGTCGACCACATCCGCGACGCCACCAAGCGCCTGACCACGATGGTCGATCATTTGATCTCGGACGCGATGGCCGATGCCTTCGACATCACCATCCGCCGCGAGCCGGTCGACGTCGCCGCCCTGGTCAAGGAAGTCGCCGAGGCCAACCAGCCGCTCGCGGTCAACAAGCAGCAGGCGATCAGCGTCACCGCGCCGCCCAACATCGTCACCATGTGCGACACCGACCGCATCCGCGAGGCGATCGACAATCTCATCAGCAACGCCATCAAATACTCGCCGATCGGCGGCAAGATCGACGTCACCGTGGTCCACGAGGGCAGCGACACCATCGTCAGCGTCAGCGACGAGGGCGCCGGGCTGTCGCCGGAGGACCTCGGCCGGCTGTTCGGCCGGTTCCAGCGGCTGTCGGCCAAGCCGACTGCCGGGGAGAGCTCGACGGGACTTGGGCTCTCCATCGTCAAGCGTATCATCGACATGCACGGCGGCGAGGTGACCGCCGAGAGCGAGGGCCCCGGCAAGGGCTCGACCTTCACCATCACCCTCCCTGCGACTGAAGCGCCGTGATGTCAAAGCCCGTGATGCAAAGCCCATGATGCAAAGCCCATGACCCAAAGCCAGCACATCATGATCGTCGACGATGAGGCTCCGGCCCGGGAGATGGTCGGCGATTACCTCAAGATGCACGGCTTCACCGTGACGCTGTGCGACGGCGGCAAGTCCTTGCGCGCCGCAATCCAGGGCAGCATGCCTGATCTCGTCGTGCTCGACCTCAACATGCCCGAGGAAGACGGGCTCTCGATCATCCGCGACCTCAAGAGCCGCATCAACGTGCCCGTCATCATGCTGACGGCGACCGCGAGCCCGATCGACCGCGTCGTCGGCCTCGAGCTCGGCGCGGACGATTACGTGGCAAAGCCCTGCGAGCTGCGCGAGCTGATGGCGCGCATCCGCTCGGTGCTGCGGCGGAGCGGACCGGCCAAGGCGGCAGAGGCGCCGGCGGCGAAGTCGGACAAGGAGCAGCTGGTGCGCTTCGGCACCAAATGGCTCGACCTCGAAGCGCAGGCCTTGCGCGACGACGAGGGCAACGAGCATCCGCTGACCGCATCCGAGTTCGGGCTGCTCAAGGTGTTCGCGGCCAATCCGAAGCGCGTGCTGTCGCGCGAGCGCCTGCTCGAGCTTGCCAACGCCCGCGACGCCGAAGCCTTCGACCGCGCGGTCGATCTGCGCATCATGCGCATCCGCCGCAAGATCGAGCCCGACCCGGCCAAGCCTGCCGTAATCCGCACCATCCGCGGCGGCGGCTATCTGTTCTCGCCGCAGGGCGAGAAGGCGTAGGGCGAGCGGCACAACCCGCTCTGCCGTAGCCCGGATGGAGCACAGCGCAATCCGGGGTGCTGTAGCC
Source organism: Bradyrhizobium sp. NBAIM03 (assembly GCF_020194055.1). NCBI lineage: Bacteria > Pseudomonadati > Pseudomonadota > Alphaproteobacteria > Hyphomicrobiales > Nitrobacteraceae > Bradyrhizobium > Bradyrhizobium sp. NBAIM03. Next base: position 258,984 of record NZ_JADYVS010000007.1, read on the forward strand.
GCGGATGGAGTTGCCCCGGATTTCGCTGCGCTTCATCCGGGCTACGAGATTATCGCCCCCGGGACGACAGCGGTAGGTGCGGCGCGACCAAACGCAATCCTCCTAAATTCGTTCCGCGGCGCGCCCGTCCGGCCCCGAATCCCCACCCCCGTATTTTCCGTACGTTGAAATCACAAGGTTTTTTGCCCCGAATGTTTCGTCGCACCCTGTCCGGCGAAACAATTTGACGGCGCACGAAACCATTTTCCGCTTTTCGTGCAGACGTCCCGAAACGTTGGCTCATTAACACTTTGACCCAAGGAAACGCCGCTCGGTTGCGGCGCTACGGGGAGCCAAGTCCATGCCGAACGTCATTGCCATCAACGCCCAAGCCGGCCAGAGCATCATTGCCGCTCAGGCGACCTCGGACGACATGCTCCTCGCAAGCATTGCCGACGGCAACCGGACGGCCATGCACATCCTTTACTGCCGGCACAATGTACGGGTGTACCGATTCATCCTGCGCATCGTGCGGGACGCCACCACGGCGGAAGATCTGGTCAGCCAGGTGTTTCTGGACGTGTGGCGGACCGCCGGCCAATTCCAGGGCCGCTCGCAGGTGTCCACCTGGCTGCTCTCGATCGCCCGCTTCAAGGCGCTGACCGCGATGCGCCAGCGCCGCTTTGAGGACATCGATCAGGAGGACGTGCGTCAGATCCCTGATGGTTGCGACACGCCGGAGACCTCGCTCGACCGCAGCGACACCAGCGCCATCCTGCGCGCCTGCGTGCAGAAGCTGTCGCCGGCGCATCGGGAGATCATCAACCTCGTCTATTACCACGAGAAGTCGGTGGAGGAGGTCGGCCAGATCATCGGCATCCCCCAGAGCACGGTGAAGACGCGGATGTTCTATGCGCGCAAGCAACTCGCCGATTTGCTTAAGGGCGCCGGCGTCGACCGTTTCGCCGCTTAACAACAATGTTTTCAAGGGGATAGGACCTTCGTTTTGGCCCTCTCCCCGGACACGGAAGCGTTACCACTGACGAAACAATTGAAACAAACGACAACATCAGGCGGAAAAACTTCCCTTCTATAAAGCTCCCATACGGTTTCGTTAAACCTCCCAAGACCTCCAGCGACCCGGGCGATGCCCCGTCCGGGTCGTTTTTATTTGGGCCTGAGTGGTTGCCGGCTCCGCGGTCGGTGCGCTCCCTCCCCCGCTTGCGGGGGAGGGCTGGGGAGAGGGTGTTTCCGCAACGGGGCACTCCCCCCAGAGGAAAGAACCCTCACCCGCCGCACTCTGCGAGTGCGCCGGCCTCTCCGGCAAGGGGGAGAGGCGGGAGCCCGCGGCCACCGTGCTCTGCAAAGCAACAGCCCCCGTCACGAAGGCGTGACGCTGCGTAACGACCGTCCCACCGCACGCGAACAGCCCTCGTGACCTCCCTCACGACTGCCTCATGCTGGACCTGCTCTTTGCTCTCCTCGCCGGCATCCTCACCATCGCCGCGCCCTGCACGCTGCCGATGTTGCCGATCCTGCTCGGCGCCTCGATCGGGCGCGCGGGGCATCTGCGACCCGCGATGATCGCGCTCGGCTTCGTCTTTTCCTTCTCGATGGTCGCGCTGGCGCTCGGCGCGATCACGCGGGCCTTCGATTTCGATCCGAACGTGCTGCGCGAGGCGGCAGCGGTCCTGCTGCTCGGCTTCGGCCTGTTGATGCTGTGGCCGGCGCCGTTCGAATGGCTGTCGATCCGGATCAACGGCTGGCTCGATCTCGGCAACATCGGCGCCACACAGCGCGAGGGCGCGCTCGGTGGGCTGATCCTCGGCACCACCTTGGGACTGGTCTGGACGCCCTGCGCAGGGCCCGTGCTCGGCTCGATCCTGACGCTGGTGGCGACGTCGAAGAACGTTGCCTGGGCCGGCACGCTGCTGGTCGCCTATGCCATTGGCGCTGCGATCCCGATGCTTGGAATAGCCTATGGCGGACAGGCCGCGACCACGCGCGTACGCAGCTTGGCCCGGATCTCACCGCGGCTGCAGCAGGGCTTTGGCGTCGTCGTGATCGGCTTCGCGGTCGCCGCCTATTTTCAATACGACACGCTGATTGTGGCGTGGCTCACCGGCTTCTACCCCACCGGCCAGATCGGCCTGTGATCCCACCTCATCTTCACCGGAGGACGCTTTCCATGACTCTCAAGCTGCTCGCGGTGTCTGCTGCACTGATCGGCATCACAGTGACCGGCGCCGTGATCCCCGGCATCTGCGACGAGGCCGCACGCGCCGCGCCTGTCGTCACCGCCGCCGCGAACCAGCAGGCCGCGCCCGACTTCACCGGCATCACCAACTGGTTCAACTCGAAGCCGCTTCATATCGCCGATCTCCGCGGCAAGGTCGTGCTGGTCAATTTCTGGACCTATGGCTGCGTCAACTGCGTCAACACGCTGCCGCATGTCACCGGCCTCTACGCCAAGTACCGGGATCGAGGCCTCGTCGTGGTCGGCGTGCACACGCCGGAATTCCCGTTCGAGCGCTCCGCCGCCAACGTGCAGGCCGCGCTGAAGCGCCATGGCATCACCTATCCGGTGGCGCAGGACAATGAGTCCAACACCTGGAACGCCTATCGCAATCAATATTGGCCGGCGCAATACATCGTCGACCAGAGCGGCAAGATCGTGTTCCAGCACGCCGGCGAAGGCAGCTACGACGAGATCGATCGCACGGTGGCCAAGCTGCTGAACGCGAGCAGCTGACGCCGCACGGTCATCGCGCGGCGGGCTTCAATTGTCGCCCTTGTTGCTTGACTCCACGGAGCCGTCCGTGGAGTTTCGCAACCGACGCAATCAGCCGCCCGCAATGGACGCGACCACCAGCACCGACATCCGCCTTCGTGAAGGTTCCTCGATCGCGCAGCGGCTGGTCGTGGCCGGCTGTGCGGCTGCCGTCGCACTCTGCTTCACGCCGGGACTGTTCACGAGGGACGTCCTGGAAATCGCGATATCGTCCGTGGCGCTGCTGGTGGGGGCCGGGTTCGTCGTCGGCATCATGATGGCGCCGGCGGTGGTGTGGATCATCACGCCGGACGAGATCCTGATCGGCCGGCAGCGGCCGTTCGGAAAGCTCCGGACGCGCCTCGTCCGCAAGGACGAGATCGCCGCGCTACAGGTCCCCGGCAGCAAGCGGGTGAAGGCCCGCTTCCAGCTCGTCTTCACCCTGGCCTCGGGCGAGCGGCTGACCTCGCCGCCGATTTCCGATGTCACCCATGTCCGCGACACCGTGGCGTGGATCGCGGCGCATTTCGACGTTCCCAATGTCGAGGCGCCGAGCAACCCGCTCGATGCCAGCAATCCCGAGATGCATCTCGGCGAGCCTCTCGAGGCGTTTCCTGCACGGGAGATCCGCATCGTCGCACTGATCGCGGTGGCTTTGTCCGCGGCCCCCTATGCCTACAAGCTGTGGCGCGGCCTCTCGCCGAGCCATGTTGATATCCTGCTGCTGCCGCTTGGCGCGATCGCCGCATTCGCCGTCTATCGCTATGCCAACCTTGCGACTGGCGCGTTCTGGATCATCGGGCCGAACGATATTCGCGTCGAGCGCCTGTGGGGCGACGGCAGCCTGCGCGCCGACCGCATCGCCGGACCCGACGTGAAAACGATCACGGTCGAGCGCCGCGGCCGCTCCGAGGACGAGCATTGCATCGTGGTGATCCGGCTGCATTCGGGGCGGCGGTTTCGCAGCCCCCGCATCGGCTCGCGCGTCGAAGCCCGCGCCGTCGCGGCGGAGATCGTGCGGCGGCTCGGGATCCCGGCGGAGAGCAACAAGATTTAGCTGGCGCAAATTGTCGGCCTCGATCTCACCGCGCGTTCGATCTAAGCCTCTCCCGCTTGCGGGAGAGGTCGCCGCGTTCCGGGCGATGCGAGCATCGTCCCGCGCAGCGGGTGAGGGTTCTATCCTCTGGGGAAGTGTCCCATTGCGGAAGCACCCTCTCCCCAACCCTCCCCCGCGAGCGGGGGAGGGAGCGAACCACCACTGCGGTACCACCTATGCTTTTCGCGCCATCCCCTGTTCGTGGCATTGCGCCGGGCCCGTCAAAAAACCAAAGCATTCTCGTGACATGCCAGGACGGCGCGCCATCAACTTGCCATGAACTTGCCCCTCAGGTTTGATGGTTCCGAATGATTTGCGCTGTGTGGCAGCGGGGAGAGCTTGAATGACGGATTTTCGTCGCCTGACCGGGATTTTCGTGGCTGCGATGGGACTGGTGCTGTCCACACCGCACGCCTTCGCCCAGCAGCCGGACCGCGGCGACGAGCCGGGCCTGATCGCCGATGACGGATACCAGCTCGAGCCGGAATGGCAGAAGCAGGTGGTCTACTTCCGCACCACCGAGCCGCCGGGCACCATCATCGTCTCGACCGCCGAACGTCACCTCTATCTGGTGCAGCCCGGCGGGCGCGCCATCCGCTATGGCATCGGCGTCGGCCGCGACGGTTTCCAGTGGCAGGGGCTGGTGACCATCACCAACAAGAAGGAGTGGCCGGACTGGACGCCGCCGCCGGAGATGATCCAGCGCCAGCCCTATCTGCCGCGCTTCATGGCCGGCGGACCCGGCAATCCGCTGGGCGCCCGCGCCATGTATCTCGGCACCACCGTCTACCGCATCCACGGCACCAACCGACCCGACACGATCGGCACCAAGGTGTCCTCGGGCTGCTTCCGCCTGGTCAACGCCGACGTCGCCGACCTCTACGATCGCGTCCCTGTCGGCACCAAGGTGGTCATCCGGCAGAAGCCCGAGCTCTAAGGTTCATGATCCCGGCATGATTGCTTCGGACGGTCGCAGCGTGCCTTGCGCCAACGCGGTCGTCCGGATCCGGATCATGCACTCCGTCCTCGCCTGATTCCTTTTCCCGATTTTTCGAGAGAGCAACATGATGCGCACTTTTCGTGGCGGCCTGCTGATCGGGGTCGCCATCGCCGTGCTGGTCGCCATCGGCGCGATCATTTACGAGTTTTACGACACCCGCACCCTGAGGCGCACGGTTCGCCGCGGCGAGGTGCTGTGCGGCGTCAACAAGGGCCTGCCGGGCTTCTCGATCCCCGACGACAAGGGCAACTGGACCGGCTTCGACGTCGATTTCTGCCGCGCGGTGGCCGCTGCGATCTTCAACGACCCCGGCAAGGCGAAGTTCGTTCCGCTCGACGCCAACGAGCGTTTCAAGGAGCTGCAGAGCCGCAAGGTGGACATCCTCTCGCGCAACACGACCTGGAGCATGGCGCGCGAGCTCGACTACGATTTGTATTTCCCGGCCGTGGCCTATTACGACGGCGTCGGCTTCATGGTGCCGCGCACGCGCAACAAGGAGACCTCGCTCGACCTGGCAGACAGCAAGGTCTGCGTGCAGAACGGAACCACGACGACACTCAACGTCGCCGATTACTTCCGCATCAACAACATGAAGTATGAAGAGGTGAAGTTCGATAACCTCAACGACGTGGTGAAGGCGTACGACACCGGCAAGTGCGACACGTTCTCCGCCGACGTTTCTCAGCTCTATGCTCTCAGGCTGAACCTGACGAAGCCCGGCGACCACATGATCCTGCCGGACATGATCTCCAAGGAGCCGCTCGCCCCCGTGGTGCGCCAGCGCGACGACGACTGGATGATGATCGTGAAGTGGACGCTTTACGCGATGATCAACGCCGAGGAGCTGGGTGTCACCTCGGAGAACATCGACGAGGCCCTGAAGTCGAAGAAGCCGGAGGTGATGCGCCTCGTCGGCACCGAAGGCCGTTACGGCGAGCAGCTCGGCCTCACCAAGGACTGGGCCGCGCGCATCATCCGCCACGTCGGCAATTACGGCGAGATGTATGATCGCAACATCGGCGAGAAGTCGAAGCTGAAGATCCCGCGCGGCATGAACCAGCTGTGGAACGCAGGCGGTGTGCAGTACGCACCGCCGATGCGGTAAGGGGTGTCTCCGGCGAACGTCGTAGGGTGGGTTAGCCTTGCAATTGCGCTAAGCGCAATTGCTCGGCGTAACCCACCATGCTTCCGCGTTTGCCGGACGAAGATGGTGGGTTACGCACTGCAGATGCGCTTCGCGCTTCTGCAGTGCTAACCCACCCTACGAGAGCATCTCAATAACCCCGCGACCTGGCCAGCTGCTCGGTGTGGTAGTTCGCGTCGCCGAACAGCTCCTCGCAGACGCGGGCGCGCTTCATGAAGAAGCCGATGTCGAACTGGTCGGTCATGCCCATGCCGCCGTGCATCTGCACGCCTTCCTGCACCGCGCGCGTGGCGGTGGTGCCGGCGCGCGCCTTGGCGACGGCGACGGCGGGTGCGGCCTTGGCAATGTCGGCGTCCAGTGCCTGCAGCGCCTTCATGGTGGCGGCACGGGTGATCTCGATGTCGATGTAGAGCTCGGCGGCGCGATGCTGCAGCGCCTGGAATTCGCCGATCAGTTTGCCGAATTGCTTGCGGCTCTTCAGATACTCGACGGTGCGGCCAAACACCTCGTCGCTGAGGCCGACCATTTCGGCGGCGACGGCGCCGCGGCCGATATCGAGCACGCCATCGAGCGGGCCGGCCGCCTGGTCGACCTCGCCGAGCACGCTGTCGGCGGTGACCTCGACATTGGCGAATTCAATCCGCGCCGCATTGTGCGCATCGACCATGATGGTGCGCTCGATCGCAACGCCCTTGGCCTTGGGGTTGACCAGGAACAGCGTCAGGCCCTCGCGTTCGCCGGCAGAGCCCGCGGTGCGCGCGGCGACGATGAGGAGATCGGCGACATGACCGTCGACCACCAGCGCCTTGGCGCCCGATAGCTTGAAGCCGTTGCCAGCGCGCACAGCCTTGAGGCTGGTCTGCAGCGGGCGATGCTTGGCGCCCTCGTCGATCGCGAGCGTCGCGAGCAGCGAGCCGTTCGCGATCTTCGACAGATATTCCGATTTCTGCGCGGCATTGCCGGCGCGGGTCAGCACTGATGCCGCCACCACTGACGTCGCGAGGAAGGGCGATGGCATCAAGGTGCGGCCGATCTCCTCCATGATGATTCCGGCCTCCACAAAGCCGAGACCGCTGCCGCCGAACTCTTCCGGCACGAGCAAGCCGGCAAAACCCATCTCGGCGAAGGAATGCCAGAGCTGCTTGGAGAAGCCGGTGGGGTCCTTGCTGTCGCGCAAGTGACGCAGGTGCGACACCGGCGCCTTGTCGCTGATCAGCCCGCGCGCGGAGTCGCGGAGCATGGATTGTTCTTCGGTGAGGACGAGGGCCATGTGCGTGTTTCCGTTCGAAATCTATCTGGTTCGTCATTCCGGGATGCGCCGCAGGCGCAGGCCCGGAATCCATACTCCCGACTGGTGGTTATGGATTCCGGGCTCGCGCTACGCGCGCCCCGGAATGACAGAAAGGCTCACGCCCCCGGCAGATCCAGGATGCGCTTGGCGACGATGCCGAGCATGACCTCGGACGTGCCGCCCTCGATCGAGTTGGCCTTGGTGCGCAGCCAGGCGCGCGGGCGCGCGCCCTGCCTGGAGCGCTCGCTCTCCCATTCCAGCGCATCGACGCCGCCCGCCGACATCAGGATCTCGTGGCGGCGCTTGTTGAGCTCGGTGCCGTAATATTTCATCGCCGAGGAGAACGCCGGATGCGCCTGCCCGGCCTTGGCGAGATCGACCGCGCGCTCGGCGCAGGCCGCCAGCGCGGCCTCATCGACGTCGAAGGTCGCGATTCTACCGCGCAGCATGGCGTCGTCGAGCCTGCCCTGCCCATCGGTGCCGACGGAATCGGCCGCGATCTGGCCGAGCGGCCGGCCGACGCCGCGCTCGCCCATCCCCGAGATCATCGCGCGCTCGTGCTGGAGCAGATATTTCGCGACGTCCCAGCCGCGGTTGATGGTGCCGACGACATGCGACTTCGGCACGCGGACATTGTCGAAGAAGGTCTCGCAGAACGGCGAGTAGCCCGAGATCAGCAGGATCGGCTTGGTCGAGACGCCCTTCGAGGCCATGTCGAACAGGATGAAGCTGATGCCGTCATGCTTCTTTGCGGTCGGGTCGGTGCGGACCAGGCAGAAGATCCAGTCGGCGTAATTGGCGTAACTAGTCCAGATCTTCTGGCCGTTGATGATGAAGTCGTCGCCATCGCTCTCGGCGCGGGTCTGGAGCGAAGCGAGGTCGGAACCGGCGTTCGGCTCCGAATAGCCCTGGCACCAACGGATCTCGCCCGCGGCGATCTTCGGCAGATGCTCCTTCTTCTGGGCCTCGTTGCCGTACTTCAAGAGCGCCGGCCCGAGCATCCAGATGCCGAAGCTCGACAGCGGCGGCCGGGCGCCGATCCGCGCCATCTCGGCGCGCAGCACCTTGTGCTCGGCCGCGCTCAAGCCGCCACCGCCATATTCCCGCGGCCAATCCGGCACGGTCCAGCCCTTGTCGCGCATGCGCTCGAACCAGATGCGCTGCGGCTCGGACGAGAATTTCGCGTTGCGTCCGCCCCAGAACACGTCGGCATCGGACGTTGCGGGCTTGCGCATCTCCGGCGGGCAATTGGCTTCTAGCCAGGCGCGGGTCTCGTTGCGGAATGTTTCGAGATCGGCGGATTCGGAATCGCTGGTTTTGAGATCGGTCATTGGTCGTTTCCATCACCCAACATTCGAATTGTTGCCAGCGAGTCTGGGCCAAGCCCCCGCGGAATTCAACCACTTATCGGTTATAGTCATTGCTGCGGCGAGCTTTGAAAACAAAGAGGAAACGACAATGCGCCTAAAACTTCTTTCGCCTGGCGAAATGAACGAGAGCCAGCGGCAGACCTATGACGAGTCGATCGCCGGCAAGCGCGGCAAGCCGCCGCCTCCGATGATGGCTTGGCTCAATAGTCCCGAGATGGCCCGGCACGCCACGCGGCTCGGCGAGGTCATGCGCTTCGACACGATCTTCCCGGCCAAGCTGTCGGAGATCGCGATCCTGGTGACGGCGCGGCACTGGACCGCGCATTACGAATGGTACGCGCACAAGCGCCTCGCGCTCGCCGGCGGCATGAAGGGCGAGATCATCGATGCGATCCGCGACCGCCGCACCCCCGATTTCGACGATCCCATGGGGAAGATGATCTACGATCTCGCGAAGTCGCTGCACGAGGGCCACGGCGTCGAGAAAGGTCTCTACGACGAAGCGGTCAAGCTGCTCGGCGAGCGCGGCGTCGTCGAGGTCATCGGGCTGTGCGGCTACTACACGCTGGTGTCGATGACGCTGAACACGTTCGAGTTCGGCCTGCCCGAGGGCGAGGTGTCGGAGCTGGCTTAGTTTCCCATTCAGAAACGATGGGTTTCGAGTTTGGCCGTAGCACTGGCTCCAGCGGGGCTTACGTGCATGTTTTCGAGGGAGCATTCACATGTCGCAAAGCCCCACCATTCCTGCCGGCACCAGGATCGGCCACGTCCACCTCAAGGTCGCCGATCTCGATCGTGCGCTCGGCTTCTATTGCGGCGTGCTCGGCTTCGAGCTGATGCAGCGGATGGGCTCGGGGGCGGCCTTCATCGCGGCCGGCGGCTATCACCACCACATCGGGCTCAACACTTGGGAGAGCAAGGGCGGCTCACCGCCGCCGCCTGATGCGACCGGGCTCTATCACACCGCGATCCTGTTTCCGACGCGCCCTGCGCTGGCCGATGCGCTGCATCGGGTGCTCACGGCCGGGATTGCGCTCGATGGCGCCAGCGACCATGGCGTCAGCGAGGCGCTTTACCTGCGTGATCCCGACCAGAACGGCGTGGAGCTGTATTGGGACAAGCCGCGGGAGCAATGGCCGTTCGGGCCTGACGGGAAGCTCGCGATGTTCACCAAGCGGCTGGATGTCGAAGCGCTGTTGCGGCAGCGGCAGGGGTAATGCCTAGAGGTAGGCACGGCGCGAGGAGCGCCTTTACCCACCCCTGCATGCGCTGCGTGATCAGCGCCCTGCGTCCATATCCCCCGCCTCGCGCTGGCCGCTGAGCCAGAGCGCGAGCAGGGTCCAGAACGCGCCGGACAACAGATACGCACCCGAGGCGATGACGCCGAGATTGGTGGCGAGCAGCAGCGCGACCAGCGGGGCGAAACCGGCGCCGAACAGCCAGGCCATGTCGGAGGTCAGCGCGGACGCCGTGTAGCGATAGGCCTGCCGGAAGTTCGAGGCGATCGCACCGGAGGATTGGCCGAAGGACAGGCCGAGCAGGATGAAGCCGATCACCATGTAGATGGTCTCGCCGAACGCGCCGGCGTCGAGCAGCTGCGGCGCGAAGCCGCTGTAGATCGCGATCGCGATCGCCGATCCCATCAAGAGCGACTTGCGGCCGACGCGGTCGGCAATGATGCCGGAGGCCACGATCGCGGCGACGCCGAACACGGCGGCGACGATCTCGATGATCAAAAAGCGCACCGGGCTTTCGTGGGTGAACAGGAACACCCAGGACAGCGGGAACACCGTGACCATGTGAAACAGCGCGAAGCTCGCCAGCGGCGCGAAGGCCCCTAGCATGATGGTCTGGCCTTCGCGCGCGACCGTCTCTGAGATCCTCGCCGGCTGGAGTTCACGGGTCTCGAACAGCGTGGCGTATTCTTCCGTCGTCACCATGCGCAGGCGCGCGAACAGCGCGACGACATTGATAGCGAAGGCGACGAAGAACGGATAGCGCCAGCCCCAGTCGAAGAAATCATCGGCCGAGAGGAGGCCGGCGAAATAGGCGAACAGCGCGCTCGCCACGATCAGCCCGAGCGGCGCGCCGAGCTGCGGCACCATCGCATACCAGCCGCGCTGGGAGGCCGGCGCATTCAGCGCCAGCAGCGAAGCCATGCCGTCCCAGGCGCCGCCCCAGGCCAGACCCTGCGCGATGCGCGCCAGCGCCAGCAGCCAGATCGCGGCGACGCCGATCTCCTGATATCCGGGCAGGAACGCGAGCGCGACGGTGGCGGTGCCGAGCAGGAATAGCGCCGAGATCAGCTTGGCCGTCTTGCCGTATTCCCGGTCGATCGTCATGAAAATGACGGTGCCGATCGGACGGGCCATGAAGGCCAGCGCGAAGACCATGAAGGAATAGAGGGTCCCGGTCAGCTCGCCCGCGAACGGAAAAACCAGACGCGGAAACACGATCACCGAGGCGATCGCGAAGACGAAGAAGTCGAAGAATTCCGAGGTACGGCCGATGATGACGCCGATGGCGATCTCGCCGGGACTGGCCTGGTCGTGGCCGTGCTCGCCCGTGTGGAGGTTTGCCATTTCGGGGGTCTGTGCCGTCGCCATTCGTGCGCCCTTAACGTCCTGAAAACCAAAGCCGACCGCCCGGCGGGGCCCAGGCAATCTGGCCCTATCTGGCCCAACCTCCCGCACTGCAACATTGGACAAATTGTCCAATGTCCCCATTGTTGCGCCGCAGCTACCCCTTGGCCCCGCAAAGGAAACTCAATCTCATAAGGCTCGGCCCGTGTCCCGTCTCAAGATCCTGGCGCTACTACCTCTGGCTGCTGCGCTCAGCGGCTGCGACTACATCGTGCTGGCGCCAGCCGGCGATATCGCAGCGCAACAGCGCGACCTCGTCATCATCTCCACCGTCCTGATGCTGCTGATCGTCGTGCCCGTGATGGCGCTGACGGTGCTGTTCGCCTGGCGCTACCGCCAGTCCAACACCGAGGCCCGCTACGAGCCGGACTGGGATCACTCGACCAAGCTCGAGCTGGTGATCTGGTCGGCGCCGCTCTTGATCATCGTTTGCCTCGGCGCGCTGACCTGGATGGGCACGCATCTGCTCGATCCCTATCGCACCCTCGGCCGCATTCATGCCGAGCGCGCCGTGGACAAGTCCAAGGCCCCGCTCGAGGTCGACGTCGTCGCGCTCGACTGGAAGTGGCTCTTCATCTACCCGGACTACGGCATCGCCACCGTCAATGAGCTCGCAGCTCCGGTCGATCGCCCGATCACCTTCCGCATCACCGCGTCCTCGGTGATGAACTCGTTCTACATCCCCGCGCTCGCCGGCCAGATCTATGCGATGCCGGGCATGGAGACCAAGCTCCACGCCGTCGTCAACCACGCCGGCACCTACAAGGGTTTTTCGGCGAACTATAGCGGCGCCGGCTTCTCGGGCATGCACTTCAATTTCAAGGGACTCGACGACAACGGTTTTGACGCCTGGATCGCCAGCGCCAAGTCGGCCGGCGGCTCGCTCGGCCGCGCCGAATATCTCCAGCTGGAGAAGCCCAGCCAGAACGAGCCGGTGCGGCGCTGGGGCACCGTCGATGCCGATCTCTACCGCCTGATCCTCAACATGTGCGTCGAGACCGGCAAGATGTGTCAAAGCGAGATGATGGCGATCGACGCCAAGGGCGGCAACGGCCATCAGGGCCTGAACAACACCCTGCCGCTCGCCTACGACAAGTATGCCCGCCGCGGCACGGTGCTCGGACCCGAGCCGACCTTCGTCGCCGGCACCTGCACGCCGGATGCGCCGCAGGGGCAGACCACCGCCTCGATCAAGGCTCCGACCGAATTCGCGCCGCTCCTGGGTGCCGGCCTGAAGCGGCCGTCGTTCACGCCGCTGAAGTCCTCGTCCTTCTTCCTCGGACAGCGTCCCAAGTCCGATTCCTGAAGTCAGATTCCTAAAGAGAACGCGCATGTCTCCTGATCTTCTCAAGCTCATTTTCGGCCGGCTCGGCCTCGAATCGCTGCCGCTGCACGAGCCGATCGTCGTCGGCACCTTCGTCGTGGTCGCGCTCGGCGGCGCCGCGCTGCTCGGCGCCCTCACCTATTTCCGTCTCTGGGGCTATCTCTGGCGCGAATGGTTCACCACCGTGGACCACAAGCGCATCGGCATCATGTACATGATCCTCGGCATCGTGATGCTGCTGCGCGGCTTTGCCGATGCGCTGATGATGCGCGGCCAGCAGATGCTCGCCTTCAATGGCTCCGAAGGCTATCTCAACGCCCATCACTACGACCAGGTCTTCACCGCCCACGGCGTGATCATGATCTTCTTCGTGGCGATGCCGCTGGTCACGGGCCTGATGAACTACGTCGTGCCGCTGCAGATCGGCGCGCGCGACGTCTCGTTCCCCTTCCTGAACAATTTCAGCTTCTGGATGACGGTCGGCGGCGCGGTGCTGGTGATGGCCTCGCTGTTCATCGGCGAATTCGCCCGCACCGGCTGGCTGGCTTATCCGCCGCTGTCGAACATCGGCTACAGTCCCGATGTCGGCGTCGACTATTACATCTGGGCGCTGCAGGTCGCCGGCGTCGGAACGACGCTATCCGGCATCAACCTGATCTGCACCATCGTCAAGCTGCGCTGCCCCGGCATGACCATGATGAAGATGCCGGTGTTCACCTGGACCTCGCTCTGCACCAACGTGCTGATCGTCGCCTCCTTCCCGGTCCTGACCGTGGTGCTCGCGCTGCTGTCGCTCGACCGCTACGTCGGCACCAACTTCTTCACCAACGATTTCGGCGGCAGCCCGATGATGTACGTGAACCTGATCTGGATCTGGGGCCACCCCGAAGTCTACATCCTGGTTCTCCCGGCCTTCGGCATCTTCTCCGAGGTCACCTCGACCTTCTCGGGCAAGCGGCTGTTCGGCTACACCTCCATGGTCTACGCCACTGTGGTCATCACCATCCTGTCCTACCTCGTGTGGCTGCACCACTTCTTCACGATGGGCTCGGGTGCCAGCGTCAACTCGTTCTTCGGCATCACCACGATGATCATCTCGATCCCGACGGGCGCGAAGATGTTCAACTGGCTGTTCACGATGTATCGCGGCCGCATCCGCTACGAGCTGCCGATGATGTGGACCATCGCCTTCATGCTGACCTTCGTGATCGGCGGTATGACCGGCGTTCTGCTCGCGGTGCCGCCGGCCGACTTCGTGCTGCACAACAGCCTGTTCCTGATCGCGCACTTCCACAACGTGATCATCGGCGGCGTGGTGTTCGGCGCGTTCGCCGGCATCAACTACTGGTTCCCGAAGGCGTTCGGCTTCAAGCTCGATCCGTTCTGGGGCAAGATGTCGTTCTGGTTCTGGGTCACCGGCTTCTACCTGGCCTTCATGCCGCTCTACGTGCTCGGCCTGATGGGCGTGACCCGCCGCCTGCGCGTGTTCGACGATCCGTCCTTGCAGATCTGGTTCGTCATCGCCGCGATCGGTGCCGTGTTCGTCTTCATCGGCATCCTCGCGATGCTGATGCAGTTCGCGGTCAGCCTGCTCAAGCGCGAGCAGCTCAAGGACGTCACCGGCGATCCCTGGGACGCGCGCACGCTGGAATGGGCGACCTCCTCGCCGCCGCCGGACTACAACTTCGCCTTCACCCCCGTCGTTCACGACAATGACGCGTGGTGGGACATGAAGCGGCGCGGCTATCAGCGTCCGCTCACCGGGTTCAAGCCGATCCACATGCCCAGCAGCACCGGCACCGGCATCATCCTCGCCGGCTTCGCCACCGCGATGGGCTTTGCTCTCGTCTGGTACATGTGGTGGCTCGCCGCCCTGAGCTTCATCGCGATGCTCGCCGTCGGGATCGGCCACACCTTCAACTATCACCGCGACTTCGACATTCCGGCTGACGACGTCATCCGGACCGAGGACGCGCGCACCAAGCTGCTCGCCGGAGCCAAGTAAATGACCGTTGCCGTCAATCCCTCGCAGACCGGCGAGCCGGTCTTCTACCTCGCTGACGAGCATCCGCATCCGGAAGGCTGGAGCACCTCGCTCGGCTTCTGGATCTATCTGATGAGCGACTGTCTCATCTTTGCGATCCTGTTCGCCACCTACGGCGTGCTCGGCGGCAACTATGCCGCCGGCCCCGCGCCGAAGGACCTGTTCGACCTCACCCTGGTCGCGGTGAACACCTCCATGCTGCTGCTGTCGTCGATCACCTACGGCTTTGCCATGCTGACGATGCAGCAGAACAAGGTCGCGCAGACGCAGGTTTGGCTCGCGATCACCGGCCTGTTCGGCCTCGCCTTCATCGGCATCGAGCTCTTCGAGTTCGCCCACATGATCCACGAGGGCGCCACGCCGCAGCGCAGCGCCTTCCTCTCCGCCTTCTTCACCCTGGTCGGCACCCACGGCCTGCACGTCACCTGCGGCCTGATCTGGCTGGTGACGCTGATGGTGCAGGTCGGAAAGTTCGGCCTGATCGAGGCCAACCGCCGCCGCCTGATGTGTCTGTCGATGTTCTGGCACTTCCTCGACGTGGTCTGGATCGGCGTCTTCACCTTCGTCTATCTCCTGGGAGTTCTGCGATGAGCACCGATACCCACGCAGCCGGCGCGCACGACCATCACCACGAGGGCGGCCACGCCCACAGCACGTTCTCGGGCTACATGCTCGGCTTCGTGCTCTCGGTCGTGCTCACCGCGATCCCGTTCTGGCTGGTGATGAGCGGCGCGCTGCCGAGCAAGCAGATCACCGCGCTGGTGATCATGGCCTTCGCAATCGTGCAGATCGTCGTGCACATGGTCTATTTCCTGCACATGAACACGGCCTCCGAGAACGGCTGGACCATGATGGCGCTGATCTTCACCATCGTGATGGTGGTGATCGCGCTGTCGGGTTCGCTGTGGGTGATGAGCCACCTCAACAGCAACATGATGCCGATGCACCAGATGAGCGGCATGAAGTGAGCGAAACCGGGACCGTGACGGGTGAGGACGGAGATGCGCGCAGCAAGGCTGCGCGGTCGCCGTCCTTGTGGCTCACGATCCTGTCGCTCATTACTTTCGTGCTTCTGATCGCGCTCGGCGTCTGGCAGATCGAGCGCCGCGCCTGGAAGCTGGCGCTGATCGACCGGGTCGAGCAGCGCGTCCACGCGCCGGCTCAGCCGATTCCCTCGCCCGCTTCGTGGTCCACCGTCAGCGCCGCAAATGACGAATACAGGCACGTCAGCCTCAGCGGGCGCTTCCTGCATGAGAGCGAGACGCTGGTTCAGGCCGTTACCGAGGAAGGCCCCGGCTATTGGGTGCTGACGCCACTTGCGCGCGACGACGGCACGCTGGTCCTGATCAATCGCGGCTTCGTGCCGTCCGAGCGCCGCGACGCATCGACGCGCCGGGACGGCAATCCGCAAGGTCGGGTCGAGATCACCGGCCTCCTGCGCATCACCGAGCCGAGGGGCGGTTTCTTGCGAACCAACGTGCCCCAGCACAACCGCTGGTACTCGCGGGACGTCGCCGCCATTGCGGCGGCGCGCGGCCTTCGCGAGGTCGCGCCCTTCTTCGTGGACGCCGACGCCGGATCACAAATCGCCGGCGGCCCAATCGGCGGATTGACCGTGATCCGCTTTCCCAATAACCACCTGATCTACGCGCTGACGTGGTTTGCCCTGGCTTTCATGCTCGCCGGCAGGCTTTTCGTCATATTCGGCGGCGGGCTGTTCCGTCGCAAGCGCTTCGTCCACGACAAGGCCGGCGGCTCGGATGCCGACGCCCGCAGGACGGGATCAGATGCTGGAACGATCGTCGAGCCGACCTGACGACGGGAAAACGCTTTCCCAGACGCTTGGGCGTGACGGGCAAGCCGTCACGCTGCAATCGCAGGCCGACGCGCGCAGCGAGCTGATCGGCACCATGCCGACCGAGGACGAGACCAACCGCAAGAACATGGCGCTGCTGATCCAGCTGCGCTGGACCGCGGTGGTCGGCCAGATCGTGACCATCGGTGCCGTGCATTTCGGCCTCGGCATCCCCCTGCCGCTGGAGCGGATGGGCGCGGTGATCGGCGCGCTGGTGCTGCTCAACGTCTCCAGCCTGGTCTGGGTGCGCCATCGCGCTGCGATCACCAACAACGAGCTGTTGGTCGCCTTGATACTGGACGTCGCCGCGCTGACCGCGCAGCTCTATCTCTCCGGCGGCGCCACCAATCCTTTCACCTCGCTGTTCCTGCTCCAGGTGACGCTCGGTGCGGTGCTGCTCGATGCCCGATCGACCTGGTCGCTGGTGGCGCTGACCTGCGCCAGCTTCGTCTGGCTGACATTGGCCTACCGGCCGCTCGATCTGCCGCCCAATCCGTTGAGCGAGACCTATACGCTCACCGTAACAGGCATGCTCCTGGGCTTCGTGCTTAACGCCGTGCTGCTCGTCGTGTTCGTCACCCGCATCAACAGGAATTTGCGCGAGCGCGACGCGCATCTGGCGGCGCTGCGCCAGCATGCCGCCGAACAGGACCATATCGTGCGCATGGGCCTGCTCGCCTCCGGTGCGGCGCATGAGCTCGGCACGCCGCTCGCCTCGCTCTCGGTAATCCTCAGCGACTGGCGCCGCATGCCCGATCTTGCCGCCGATCAGGAGCTTGCCGAGGACCTCGCGGAGATGGAAACCTCGTTGCAGCGCTGCAAGTCGATCGTGACAGGCATCCTGGTGTCGGCGGGCGAAGCGCGCGGTGAAGGCTCCTCACCGACGACGGTGACGGCCTTCGTCACCGCGCTGGTCGACGAATGGCGCAATGCGCGCTCCGCCCGCACGCTCTACTTCGTCAACACCTTCGGCGAGGACGTCGCAATCGTCTCCGACGTCGCGCTGAAGCAGGTGATCTTCAACGTGCTCGACAACGCCTATGAGGTCTCGCGCGAGTGGGTCGAGCTCGTCGCCGAGCGCGAGGGCGACAATCTCGTGCTGTCGATCTCCGACCGCGGCCCGGGCTTTGCGCCGGAGATGCTGGCGCAGTTGGGGAAGCCCTACCAGTCGAGCAAGGGTCGTGCCGGCGGCGGGCTCGGCCTGTTCCTGGTGGTGAACGTCGTGCGCAAATTGGGGGGCACCGTGAGCGCCAAGAACCACAGGAAGCGCGGCGCCACGGTGCGCCTCACGCTGCCGCTCGCAACATTGGCGATCGGAGGGAATTTTGACGCCTGACCGTTCGCTGATCGTCGTCGAGGACGATGCGGGTTTTGCCCGCACGCTGAAGCGCTCGTTCGAGCGCCGCGGCTACGAGGTGGTACTCGCCGCCTCGATCGAGGAGGTGCGCCAGGTGCTGGAGGAACGCTCTTTCGGTCATGCCGTGGTCGACCTCAAGCTCGGCGGCGCCTCGGGCCTTGCCTGCGTCGAGCTCCTGCACACGCATGACCCGGACATGCTGATCGTGGTGCTGACCGGCTTTGCCAGCATCTCCACCGCGGTCGAGGCGATCAAGTTGGGGGCCTGTCACTATCTGGCAAAGCCGTCGAACACCGACGACATCGAGGCCGCCTTCCACAAGGCCGAAGGCAACGCCGAGGTCTCGCTCGATTCGCGGCCGACCTCGATCAAGACGCTGGAATGGGAACGCATCCACCAGACCTTGATCGAGACCGACTTCAACATCTCGGAAGCGGCCCGCCGGCTGGGCATGCACCGGCGGACGCTGGCGCGGAAGCTCGAGAAGCGGCCCGTGAAGTAGGAGCGCGTCGAGGCTCCTCCTGCTTCCTTATTTGCCGAACCGCGCGATCAATTCGTCAAGCGCGACGTGGCCTTTGCACGATCCCGTTCCCGGATCAGAGCCGCCGTCCTCCAGAGCGGTGGCGTAGAGGACCGCGGGATCGGCTTCGAGGCGAGCCCGCAGTGCCGCCAGCTTCGGCCAGCGGCTCTTCTCCGCAACCGCGTGGAAGTCGAGCCAGCGCGCGACGCCGACGAGCACGGCGTCGGCGAGGGTCGGCCGCTCTCCGAGCAGGAATTGCCGCGTTTCGATCATCTCTTCCAGCTTGTCATGACGCTCGATGACCCTTGCTGTGCCAAAGGCGCGCAGGACCGACTTCGCGGCAGGCTCCATGGCTTCGGCTTCCAATGCGGCCCACAGCGGCGCGAAGGCGGCGGTGAAACCGGTATTCACGAATGCCATGAGCTGATGCATGCGATCGGATTGCCGTGACAGCGGATCGAAGCTGATGCGCCGTTCGACATCCCTGGCCTCTAGCCAGGCCGCGATCGCCATCGTTTCCGTCAGCACCTCGCCCTGCTCGGTGATGAAGACCGGCGTCTCGTGTCGCGGATTGATACGGGCGTATGACGGGTTTCGCATCTCGCCCAACATATCGACCCGACACAGCCGATATGGCTTGCCCAGCCATTCGAGAGCCGCAACGAGCCCCATGGAGCTTCCCTTCGGGAAGCCGTAGAGTAGAATTGGGTCCATGATCCATTCTCCGTGATTTCTGATGATCACGCTGCGCAGCGGTGATGCGACCCTAGCCGCTCGCCGCATCAAGTAAATTACGAACTTTTTTGTAACCTGGAGGCACCGATGAAGGATCTCGTGTCGAGATGTCCCATCGAGGAAGTGATGCAGATTCTGAGCGGTCGCTGGCCGACTCTGCTGATCTATTATTTGAAGCAAGGCACCAAGCGCTTCAGCGATCTGCGCCGCGATAATCCGACCATCTCACACAGGATGCTCGCGCTCGAGCTTCGCAAGCTGGAGGACGCCGGCATCGTCAGCCGCACCGAATTCGGCGGATATCCGCTGCGCGTGGAGTACGATCTGACCTCCGCCGGTCACGCGCTCGTGCCCTTGATCGATGCCTTGGGGGACTGGTGGACGTCGGTTGCGGCGGCGGCTGACGGAGAAGGCCGCCGGAACGAAATCAGCGTCTCGGCAAGGGCGCAGCGAACCAGCGGCTGAAGGCCCAAGCGAGGAGACTGCCGTGACAATGCTCGTCGAGCGCTTCAACCTGCCGGCTGCGCATTCGCCCGCGCCGAGCGAGCGCGATGCCGAAACAGTTCAGTTCGCACAGGCCGCGCTGACGTCCGCCAAGCGGGAGGGCCTGCAACTCGCGGTGCGGGCGCGCTATGTCGCCCTCGTCGTCATTGGCTGCCTGATCATGGTGATCAACCCGGCCTGGGAGCAGCTCTACTACGTGGCGCTGCTCGGCTTGTTCGCACTGATCGGCTGGGCCCAGGTCCGGGTTGGGCGGGTCGGCCTGTCACGGCCGGAATTGGCACTCCTGTTCTGCGACCTGGCGCTGCTCACGTGCCTCATCGTGGTTCCCAATCCGTTCGGAGCCTCGCACTGGCCGGTCGCGATGCAGTACCATTCCGGCAACTTCATCTATTTCTTCGTCCTGCTCGCGGGCGCCACACTGGCCTATACTTGGCGGACCGTGATTGCGGTCGGCGTGTGGACGGCTGCGCTCTGGTTGATCGGCATCGCCTGGGTCTGGTGGCAACCCGATCGCGATCCTGCGCTGACGGCCCGCATCGCCGCCGCAACAGGCAGCGATGAGCGCTTGTTTGCGATGATCTCGCCCAGCGCGATCGTAATCCACGTTCGCATCCAGGAGATCGTCGTATTCATGATCGTGGCCGTGACCTTGGCGCTCGCGGTCCGCCGCAGCAACGACCTCCTGATCCGGCATGCCGCGGTGGAGCGCGAGCGCGGCAACCTCGCGCGCTACTTCTCACCCAATGTCGTGGCGGAATTGTCGAAACAGGACGAGCCGTTGAAGCAGGTGCGCACGCAACACGTCGCGGTGCTGTTCGTGGACATCGTCGGCTTCACGGCCTTTGCCGACGGGCGCTCGCCGCAGGAGGTGGTGCGGACGTTGCGGGAATTCCACGGCTTGATGGAGCACGAGGTTTTCCGTCATAGCGGCACGCTCGACAAATATCTCGGGGACGGATTGATGGCGACGTTCGGCACGCCGTTCGCGGGCGAGCACGACGCCAGCAACGCGCTGCGATGTGCGCAGGCGATGATCGCCGCGGCCGAGGGTTGGAACGATCGGCGGGCAGCGTCAGGCGAGCCAAAGCTGCACGTGAGCTTTGGCTTGCATTATGGGCCGGTGGTGCTCGGCGACCTCGGGCAGACCTGTCTGGAATTTGCCGTGATCGGCGCGACCGTCAACGTGGCAAGCCGTCTCGAGGCCTTGACCCGCACCCTGGGCTGCGCGCTGGTGGCAAGTGACGACCTCGTCAGCCAGGCGAAGGCCGAGCTGGGCGGCGCAGCCGCAACGTTTCAGTCATTGGAAGCGCGAGAGGCGCGGGCGGTCCGCGGCATTCAGCAGCCGATCGCGATCTGGACCCAGCCGCGCGGCGCGTAGAGCCGAACTCCCGCGGCCTCAGGAAGCCAAACAAAAAGCCCGGCCAAACGGCCGGGCTTTTGATTGCTTGCGTTCGGTGCCGGCTTACGCGGCCTCGTCGGCGACGGTGCTGTCGTCGCCATCGGTATCGTCGGTATCACCCTCTGCATCCGTGTCTGCTTCGCCCTCGGCAGCTTCCGCCTTGGCATTGCGGCGCGGGCTCTTGGCGAGCTGCGCCTCGATCTCCTTGACCGCTTCGGTCTCGGTCGAGTGCTGCACCACCGCGATCTCGCGGGACAGGCGGTCGAGCGCCGCTTCATAGAGCTGGCGTTCCGAGTAGGACTGCTCGGGCTGCGATTCCGAGCGATAGAGGTCGCGCACGACTTCCGCGATCGCGACGATGTCGCCCGAATTGATCTTCGCTTCGTATTCCTGGGCGCGGCGCGACCACATCGTGCGCTTGACGCGGGCGCGGCCCTTGAGCGTCTCCAGCGCCTTCTTGACCAGGGCCGGATCGGACAGCTTGCGCATGCCGACATTGGCGACCTTGGCGGTCGGCACGCGCAGCGTCATCTTGTCCTTGATGAAGTTGATGACGAACAGCTCGAGCTTCGCACCGGCGATCTCCTGCTCCTCGATGGCCAGGATCTGGCCGACGCCGTGAGCGGGATAGACCACGAATTCGTTGGCCTTGAAGCCCTGACGCTGGGTCACGACCTTCTTTTCCTCGACCTTCGGCGCAGCCGCGGGCTTGGCGGCCGGCTTGGCAGCGACGGGAGCCTTGGCAGGCGCAGCAGCAACGGGAGCCTTCGGCGCGGCGGGCTTGGCAGCGGGGGCCTTGGCGGTCACAGGCTTGGCAGTCACAGGCTTGGCGGCAGCAGGCTTGGCAGCGGTCGCTTTCGCGGCCGGTTTGGCAGTCTTGTTAGGCATTGCGCTTCTTTTGTTCTTCGAGGACTTTGCAGCCGGCGCCTTCGTCGCGGTCCGACCCTTGGATGCGCTACGGCTGGCCGCGGCGACTTTTTTGGCCTCCTTATGGGAAGCCCTCGCTGAAGTACTCTTTTTACGCGTTTTCTGTGACACAGCCTGCGCGCGGAAACTGCCACGCCCCTGTTCGACATTTGGTTTCACGGGAACCCAGAGGGGCCAACGGGGCTGACGGGGTTCGGCTTAATGTGCCCAATATAGCACATTTCCCGCAAAAATCAATGATTTAGGGGTCTTGAGGGCTGGTTTTCGGCGGCAGCGCCGCTATTAGGGTTAAGTTTGGGCGCGAATTAGTCCCCAGAGCCGGGGTTCGGAGAAAAATATTTCTCGAACTTGCCTTCCATGCCGTCGAATTCCTTGGCGTCGGCAGGTGATTCTTTCTTCTGGGTGATGTTCGGCCAGCTCTTGGCGTAGTCGGCGTTGACCTGGAGCCACTTTTCGAGGCCCGGTTCCGTGTCCGGCTTGATGGCGTCGGCGGGGCATTCCGGCTCGCACACGCCGCAATCGATGCACTCGTCGGGATGGATGACGAGCATGTTGTCGCCCTCGTAGAAGCAATCGACCGGGCAGACCTCGACGCAGTCGGTGTACTTGCACTTGATGCAGTTTTCAGTGACGACGTAAGTCATCCAACGCTCCGAAAAGCTCTTTTAGAAGTCGCGGCTTGCCTAGCGCGGATGGCCGGGCGCCGCAAGGTCGGGAAGGCCCGATCATGACGGCTTTGTGTGTTTGATCGATCAAGAAATGAATGCAAAGCGCAATTAATTGCGCGTGCCGAGCTCCTCGTAGAGCACGCGAGCCGAAGCGGCATCGCCACGGCGCTCGTTGAAGGCGGTGACCTTCAGCACGCGCACGGTGCGATCGAGCGCGATGGTGAGGACGTCGCCAAGCTTGATCGCATGGCCCGGCGACGTCTCGCGCACGCCGTTGACGCGGACATGGCCGGTGACGACGAGCTCGGCCGCGGAGGTGCGCGCCTTCACCACCCGCGCGTGCCACAGCCATTTGTCGATACGCTGCCGCTCGGTCGTCGTCGTCGTGGGATTACTCCTTCCGCCCCAGCTGCTCTTTCAGCGCGGCGAGCTTGGCGAAGGGCGAGTTCGGATCGATCGGACGATCGCGCTCGCGCGGGTTCGCGCTCGAGGCGTAGGGACGCAGCGAGGGACCCGACTCGCGATCACGGCGGTCACGGCCCTTGTCGCGGTCGCGGCCGCGATTGTCGCGGCCCTTGTCGCGATCTCCGCCGAACTTCTTGTTATCGCGGTTGCGATCACGATCCTTGTCGCGGTCTCCCTTGCCCTGGAAGCTGCGATTGCGGTCGTCGCGGCGCTCACCGCCCTCGCCGCCTTCACGCGGCTTGCGGAAATCGCGGCCGCCATCGCGGCGATGGCCGCCGCCACGACGATGGCCCGGCTTCGCGCCGTCGGCGGCTTCGCCGGGCGCGGCGCTCGCTGCATCGGGTGCAGCGCCAGCCTCAGCGCCGGGCCGCGGACGCTGGTTGTTGTGACGCTGATGGCGATGGCGCTCGTGGCGCGGCTTGCGATCCTCGTGACGGCCGGCAGGGCGCCAGACCTCGACCAGCTCGGGCTCGGCCGGTGCAACTGCCGCCTCAGGCGCGGCAGCATCGGGGGATGCAGCAGCTTCCGTCGCGGCGGTCTCGGCGGCAGCCGCTTCGAGGCCGGTAGCATCGGCGGGCGTCGCAGCCTCTTCTGCGGGCGGCGCGATGCCGGGGGCGTCCTCGGGCGTGACGGGCGCTTCCGGAGACGCTTCCAGCGCCGGCTCCTCGTGAGCTTCCTCTTGAGCAGGCTCGTCGTGCGGCTCCATGCCGGGCGCGTCTTCGACAGTGACGGATTCGGCCGTAGTCTCAGCGGCCGGGGCCTCAGCCGGCAGGCCGGCAACAGCCTCAGCTGCAGCCTCGGTCGAGGTCTCCGCGCTGCCTTCAGCGGGCGGCGTCTCGGCCGCGACGGTCTCAGTGACGATCTGCTCGGTCACGACCTGCTCGGTCACGACAGGCTTCGGCGGCAGCGGCGGGCGCTTCTCCATGCGATAGCCGAGCGCGCGCAGCACGGAGGCAAAATCTTCGCCGGCAGATCCGGTCAGCGAGGTCATCGCCTGCGTCACCACGAAGCTGCGGCCGTCGAACGCGCCGGCGGGCTTTTCGCCCGGCGAATTCTCGCGCCACGCCAGCGCCGGGCGGATCAGGTCGGCGAGGCGCTCCAGAATGTCGACGCGCACCGCGCGCTCGCCGGCCTGCTTGTAGCCGAGCACGCGATAGGCATCGCGCGGCAGCGCCTTGTCGACCGGGAACGAGGTGCGCCCCGAGGAGGCCAGATGCTGCGCGCCCGAGAGCGCGGAGAGATCGACATTGTCCTGCTTCAGCGCCCAGAGCAGCGCGGCCAGCGCACGCGCGGCGGGCTTGAGCAGGCCGGGGAAATAGATGTGATAGGCGCCGAAGCGGACGCCGTATTTGCGCAAGACGGCGCGCGAGGACTGGTCGAGATCCTTCAGCTCGCTGGCGATCTTCGGACGCTCGAGCACGCCGAGCGCCTCGACCAGCTGATAGGCGATGCCGCGGGCAATGCCGGTGACGTCCTCGGCCTTCGACAGCTCGAACATCGGCCCGAGCAGCTTTTCGATGTGGGTCTTGAGCCAGAGCTCGAGCCGCGCCTGCACCTTGTCGCGGGGGGCGCCGGTCAGGCGCTCGTCCGAGATGATGCGGATGCGCGGATGCAGCGCCTCGTCTGCGGCGGCAAGGCGCGCCATGGCATCGCCGGTCCAGCGGATGATGCCTTCGGAGGTGAGCACGAACTGCTCGTCCGGCGCATTGCCCAGCTTTTCGGCGCGCGCGTTGATCTCGCCGGCGAGCACCGCTTGCGCTGCAGCCTGCAAGGCTTTCGCATCGGAGCCGGCTTCCGCCGCATCCGGTGCAAAGGTGAAGCCATCGAGGCGGCCGATGACATGGCCTTCGACGATGACTTCGCCGGTCTTGCCGATTTCAGTATTCAAGCTCGTGTTCTCCCGCAGGCGGCGCATCAATACACTGGTCCGGCGATCAACGAAACGCTCAGTCAAGCGTTCATGGAGCGCATCCGATAATTTATTTTCGACCTCCCGCGCGATCCCCTGCCAGCGTTCCGGGTCTTTCAGCCAGTCCGGGCGGTTGGCGACGAAGGTCCAGGTGCGGATCTGGGCGATTCGGGCCGACAGCGTGTCGATGTCGCCGTCGATGCGGTCAGCCTGGGTGACCTGGGACTCGAACCAGGCATCGGGAATGCAGCCCTTGCGCATCAGGAAGCCGTATAGCGTCGTCACCAGCTCGGCATGGGCGGCCGGCGACAGCTTTCTGTAGTCCGGGACCTGGCAGGCTTCCCAGAGCCGCTCCACGGCGGCCTTGCCATGCGCGATATCGCGCACCTCGCCGTCGCGGGCGGCGTGATCGAGCACGCGCATGTCCTCGGCGATCGGCGCGCGCGTCAGCGTCTCGTGGCCGGGGGCGAGGTTCAGCGAGACCTGGAGCGCGCCGAGCGAGGAGAAATCGAGCTTGGAATTGCGCCATTGCAGCACCTTCACGGCATCGAAGGTGTGGTTCTGCAGCGCGTTGACGAGCTCGGGCTCGAACGGCGCGCAGCGGCCCGTGGTGCCGAAGGTGCCGTTGCGGGTGGCGCGGCCGGCGCGGCCTGCGATCTGCGCGAATTCGGCCGGCGTCAGGCGGCGGAACTGATAGCCGTCGAACTTGCGGTCGGAGGCGAAAGCGACGTGGTCGACGTCGAGATTGAGGCCCATGCCGACGGCATCGGTGGCGACGAGATAATCGACGTCGCCGTTCTGGAACATCGCCACTTGCGCGTTTCGTGTGCGGGGCGACAGCGAGCCCAGCACCACGGCGGCGCCGCCATGCTGGCGGCGGATCAGCTCGGCAATCGCATAGACTTCATCGGCCGAGAACGCGACGATGGCGGTGCGGCGCGGCTGGCGCGTGATCTTGCGATCGCCGGCGAACTCGAGCTGCGACAATCTGGGCCGCGTGATCATGGACACGCCCGGCAACAGGCGCTCGATGATCGGGCGCATGGTCGCGGCACCCAAGAGCAGCGTCTCGTCGCGGCCGCGGCGGTTGAGGATGCGGTCGGTGAAGACGTGGCCGCGCTCGAGATCGGCGGCGATCTGGACCTCGTCGACGGCGAGGAAGGAGACGTCGATATCGCGCGGCATCGCCTCGACGGTCGAGACCCAATAGCGCGGGTTCTTCGGCTTGATCTTCTCCTCGCCGGTGACGAGCGCGACGCTGGCCTCGCCGGATCGAGCGGCGATCTTGTTGTAGACCTCGCGCGCGAGCAGGCGCAGCGGCAGGCCGATCATGCCCGAGGGATGCGCCAGCATCCGCTCGATGGCGAGATGGGTCTTGCCGGTGTTGGTCGGACCGAGCACCGCAGTGACGCCCGCGCCGGGGGCGCGCTCGGAAGCGAAGGGGGAGGAGGAAAAAGCCATGTCTATCGGATTAGGTAATGGCGATTTGGGCGAATGTCAGTGCTATCCGGGGCGGAGAGGGGGCTGGCTCTTCGTTCCTCATCCTGAGGAGCGCGTCAGCGCGTCTCGAAGGATGAAGGCCCGGCTGGTGCTGCTGGGCGAGCCAAGCCCCTCGCCCTTCGAGACGGCCGCTTGCGCGGCTTCCTCAGGGTGAGGGGCACACCGCGGGCGTGAAAACGCCCTCCCCAAATCCCGCGCAACTGTCTCACTTTGCGACGCTTTTCCCGTTCGCTTTAAGCTTCGGAACGACTCTAGAACGAATCGCGGCCGAATCGCTGACTCCCCTATGAGTCCCGTTCCGTTCACGCAACATGTCGCGGGACTCGTCTTGGTTGCGCACTAGATGGAGTTTTGCGAGGGCACACAAGCGACCGGGGTGGTTAAAGCTGGGGACGGCAGCGAGTCGAATCAGAATCGGGGAGGAGTCAAATGGATTCCCTGAGCACGCGGGCTGGTCAAACGAAGAGTGCGAAAACAACCCCATGCACAGTAGGTAGGTCGTTGATATTGCTAGGGCGCCACCGAACGCTCGTCATTCCGGGGCGCGACGCAGTCGCGAGCCCGGAATCCATCGTGAAACCATCCCTGGAGCCCGATGGATTCCGGGTTCGCGCCGAGGGGCGCGCCCCGGAATGACGTCGGAGAGAGCGGTGCGGCCTCCTTGCCTACTGCGTCTTGGCGACCCTCGGCGGCTGGGGCGACGTGATGAAGCTCGTGGCTTCCAGCATGGCGGGGCCGAGCGGGGTCGGCACTTTCAGCCAGAACGGGACCAGGATGCGCGTGCCGGCGATGGGGGCGAACGCGATCTCCATGTTGCGCTGGGCGGCGAGGTATTTGATCACCGGGCGGTCGGGAATGTAGCCGGCGATCGGCACGAAATAGATCGCGCAGACCACGACCGGGCCCTTGTAGCCCTTCTCCGCCTTCACGGTCTCCATGCGCTTGAAATCGAGCTTGAGCTCGTAGCGCATGCGGCCGTCGAACACCGGCGCGGAGCTGTGGCAGGCGTCCTGCGAAACGGGATCACCGGTGCCGGGCACGCGCAGCAGCGAGGCCGTCATGGGGTCCCAGACGCCGCGGCGGTGGGCCTCGGTGACGACGATGCGGTCCGGATCGACCGGCGGCTCCGGCAAAATGGCGAAATCCTTCACATTGCCCTTGTCGAGGGTGATGCGGATCTCTTCGGTCTTCTTCTGGGTGGTGGTCGAGGCCTGGTAGCCGGTCGCCACCAGCGCGCCGCCAACGACGCGCCCCTGGCTGGCGCCGGTGCCGGACCCGCCCGTGAACGACTTCAAAAGCCCGGTGGTGCCGCCGGCGGCCGCCGCCGAGAACACGTCGTCCTGGATATCGATGTTCCAGGCGCCCTTGCCGACGGGAATGCCCGCCAGCGTCGCCTCATATTGCGCCTCGAGCTTGCCTTGCGCCGCCGCCGGCGCCGCGCCGGACGCCAGGCCCAGCACCACCGCCAGGCCAAAAAGCGCCATCAGCCGGCCGGCCAAGGGGACGTCCAAGCGGACGCCCCGACACAGACAGGCTGAGCGCAGGTCTTGCGCGAAATGAAGCGTTGTCGGCACGAAACAATCCAATCAGAGCGCGATGTGCTGTTACTTAAGCCAAAACCGGCGGCAAACAATGTGTCGGGGCGTGCAGCCCCGGGAACTCCACCGGACTCTTCGACGGCGAATACGCCCTTTATGTGATGGTAAGGCGCGACAATCATTGCCGTTTTGGTGAGCGGGCGGTAACGGGGGGCGTTCCGAGCTCTCCCCACCTCCGCTGTCATGCCCCGCGAAGGCGGGGCATCCAGTACGCCGCAGCGCCTCTGGTCAGCCGCGCCGCCGCGGAGTACTGGATCGCCCGCCTTCGCGGGCGATGACACCGAGGATGGGGCACGAGATCCCGGGTTCGGGCTCTGCCCGCCCCGGGACGACGGGCCAAAAACGGCCCGTCGCCTTGACGCAAGGCGCCTTCCCCCCTATACGTCCGCCCGCTCCCTGCAAGGACGAAAGAATTTGCCCCCGTGGCGCCGAAATGGCGGCCGCACTCGTTGGGGGTTCGAACTAAAGGATTTATGCCATGTCTCGCCGCTGCGAACTGACGGCCAAGGGCCCCCTCGTCGGCCACAAGGTCAGCCACTCCAACATCAAGACCAAGCGCCGCTTCCTGCCGAACCTCGTCAACGTGACGTTCATCTCGGAAGCCCTCGGCCGCAACGTGCGCCTGCGCGTCTCCACCAACGCGATCAAGAGCGTCGACCACAATGGCGGCCTCGACGCCTACCTGCTCAAGGCCAACGCCGATGCGCTCTCCCCGCGCGCCGTCGAGCTGAAGCGCGCCATCCAGAAGAAGGTCGGCGACACCCAGCCGGCGAAGCAGGCGAGCTGAGATTTTTGATTTAGGGCGGGGGCTAAGTTGCGTCGCGTGGCGTAGGCTTAGCCGAGTAGAGTTCGAGTAGCGGCCGGATCGGAAGATCCGGCCGTTTTTGTTTTTGGCGAGCGAGCGACTACACTCTCGGATGAGAGAGAACAGCATCAAGAAGTTGGCGCAACTTACGTGGCTTCGCCACTTCACATTCCCAGATTGTCAAACATCTCCATCCCTCCGCGCGTAATGCTCTTTTATGCCTAGCGTCGCGCAATCGGTTTCCCCGAACCTTTTCGACCCAATATTTCGAATTCGACTTCACCCTGCGTGTTCCATCTACGCACTTGGTGCACCCATGCCAAAAGCAGCCGTGAACGAAAATCACAACCCGCCGCGATCCGAAAATGATGTCGGGCCTTCCTGGAAGGGTCTTCGCGTGCAGCCGAAACCGTAGGCCAGCGGCGAATAGGAAACGGCGAACGGCGATCTCGGGACGTGTGTTCTTCGAGCGGATCGCCGCCATATTCGCGCTACGCCGATTCGCCGTTATCGTATCCATCTCCGCCGACCGAGCCTCTTCCCTGCCTTCAACTCTCTGAAACTTAATAGGTTTTTTACTGTACTTAGTAACAATTGGACGCAACGCCCCTCTGTGTATACCCTCGGTTGCAGTGACAAGCCGCAAGCACTCGCAAGCGACCTTACCGACTAGATAAAGAGTGATGACGAAGGCCCAGCAGCAACGATCCAGTTCCAAGCGCAAGACGAACCAGCTTCCAAAGATAGTGAGTCTCTTCTCCGGCGCCGGCGGTCTCGATCATGGATTTAAGTCGGCCGGTTTCAAACTTAGTGCCGCGTTTGATATCTCCCCAGCAGCGATTGAAACGCATAAGCGTAATTTTCGAGGTGCAACCGCCACGGCCGGCGACTTGATCGCGCTTGGTCCGAAAGGCGTTGCTTCAATTGTCAAGAATGCCGTCGATGTCGGCTCTCGAATTGGCATCATTGGCGGCCCTCCTTGCCAAGGCTTCTCTAGAGCCAACACAACGGCCAAAGCATCGGATCCTCGAAATCAATTGCCGAAGGGCGTTCAAGCCCTTTTCCTTGTAGGTCTTTGCAAGTGGCTAATTGGACTTTCGACTTCGCAAAACCCTCCCTCGATTTTGGACGTGAAGAATGTTCTTGGGTATCGCGTAAATGCTGGAGCAGAAGTCGAGGACATGGTTTCGATCGCGATAAAGTTCAATCCAACCCACACGCTCACCAAAGATCCCGCAAACCTCGCAGCCGTCCCTCCAGTTCAATTCGACGAGTGTGAGCTCGCCACGAAGGCCCTGAAGCGAATTGGAAATTTGGTTGACGTAGACGAGTACCTAACTTCGCAACATGAGATACGAAAGGAAATGATTGAGTCGATGTGTCAGCTACTTGAACCAGCTCGGTACGATTGCGACGAGTATCGGAAGTTGTATTCTGCTTAAAGGGTTACGGACGATAGCTGACGAGAGTCTGGCTTTCCGCTATACTCGCCTCGGTAGCATCCCCCGGAGGCGCATCCCATGGAGACCGCGGCCAATTCCGACCACAAGCCCGCCGGCAAGAACCTCGTCATCTGCTGTGACGGCACCGGCAACAAGATCTCGGAAACCATCCCCAACGTCCTGAAGCTCCATCGCTGACTGCGCAAGACCGACAAGACGCAGCCGCGACAGCTGGTGCCCCTACGTCTCCGGCGGCCGGCACGGCGACCCACCCGTAAACACCCCCCGCGCCCGTTAACCGTCCATTAACCAACGCACCCTAGCCTGCGGTAATCGTCCAGCCATCATTAGCTCGAAATGCCTTCCCGGTTCGCTCCAGGAGAAGCGCCGATGTGCGTTGAGTTGTTGACGTATGCCGATCTCGGTGCCCGCCTCAATGTCTCGCGCGAGGCCGCGCGGGCGCTGGCGCGGCGTCGGCGGTTGCCGCGCTCGCGGTCGGGGGACGGCAAGGCGGTGGTGAGCGTCGATCTCGCCGCTCTCCGCTACACGCCGCGCCCGCGACGAGCCCGCCGGGCAGATCCCATCGCGACCTCCCTGGCCAGGATCGAGGCCGTCAAGACCGAGGTCTTCAAGGCGGAGATCGCGCGGCTCGAATCCGTCGCAACCGCCTACAGGGCCGTGTTCGAGCGCGAGCGCGAGCGCGCCGATCGCCTCGCCGTCGAGCTGACGCAGGCGGCCGCCGAGACCAAGGCCGCCAACGCATGGGCGGCACGACTGGAAGACGAAGTGACGGCGCTGCGGAGCGATCGCCGCCCTGGCGGCTCGATCGCGGGACACGCGGCGCGTCGGTTGGGACATCTGGCCGCCTTCATCGTGCAAGCAGACCGCGCGGCCAGAGCGCGATGAGATTGGGACGAATCGTCATCGCGCTCCAGGTTTTTGTTCGAGCATGATCTTTTCGGAAAACCGCTTCGCACTTTTCCGGATCATGCTTGCAGGTAGCACGCAAGACTTTCTTTAATCCCCGGCTTGCCGGAGCAATCGCGAGGGAAGAATGACTGGCAACACCGATATTCATGAAATGAAGGCCCGCATCGTCGTGTTCGGCGTCGGCGGCGCCGGCGGCAATGCCGTCAACAACATGATCGCGGCCGGGCTGCAGGGTGTCGAGTTCGTGGTCGCCAACACCGACGCGCAGGCGCTGGCGATGTCGAAGGCGAAGCGCCTCATCCAGCTCGGCACGAAGGTGACCGCAGGCCTCGGCGCCGGCTCGCAGCCGGAACTGGGACGCGCCGCAGCCGAAGAGGCGATCGACACGATCCGCGAGCAATTGACCGGCGCGCACATGGTGTTCGTGACGGCAGGCATGGGCGGCGGCACTGGCACCGGGGCTGCACCCGTCGTCGCCAGGATCGCGCGCGAGCTCGGCATTCTCACCATCGGCGTGGTCACCAAGCCGTTCTACTTCGAGGGCACGCGCCGCATGCGCTTTGCCGAAGCCGGCATCGAAGAGCTGCTGAAGACGGTCGACACCCTCCTGATCATCCCGAACCAGAACCTGTTCCGGGTGGCCAGCGAGAAGACCACGTTCGCCGATGCCTTTGCGCTTGCCGACCAGGTGCTTTACTCGGGCGTGGCCTGCATCAGCGACCTCATCGTCAAGGAAGGCCTGATCAATCTCGATTTCGCCGACGTCCTCTCCGTCATGAAGGAGAAGGGCAAGGCCATGATGGGACGGGGCGAGGCTTCCGGCGAGAAGCGCGTGCTCGCCGCTGCCGTCGCCGCGATTTCCAATCCGCTGATCGAGAATCCCTCGATCAAGCGCGCCAGTGGCCTCATCATCTCCATCACCGGCGGCAAGGATCTCATGCTGTACGAGGTCGACGAAGCGGCGACCCGCATTCGCGACGAGGCCGACCCGGACGCCAACATCATCGTCGGTGCGTCCTTTGACGAAAGCTTAGAGGGCATCGTCCGCGTCTCGGTGGTGGCGACCGGTATCGATAATCTCGATCCGGCGCAGGCGCACCCGGTGGAAACCGCCCTCACCCAGCTCGCCGGCAGGCTGCGCAACGACGGCCGCCGCATCGCCGATCGCATCGAGCGCAGCGCCGTCCTTCCGCACGTGGATAGCCCGCCGTTGCGCCCGCAGCCGCACCACCCCGTGGGGCCACCGGCAAGGCCGGGCCTGGACCATGCGCGGCAGGCGGCGCTTCAACCGCTCCATGCTTACGGCCGCGCGCCTGCACGCAATGCGCCCGACGAGGCCGTTCTCGATATTCCGGCCTTCTTGCGCCGCGCGGCCAACTGAGCGGGTCGGGGGAGTTACCTGCTCGGCAACCAGCGAGCCCAACAACGGCTCGTCATCCCGGGGCGCGACGAAGTCGCGAGCCCGGGATCCATAACCACCATCGTGAGTATGGATTCCGGGCTCGCGCCAAGAGGCGCGCCCCGGAATGACAGGGTAGAGCGTGCACAGCGCGCCGATGCTTCAGGCCGCCGTGCTGTGCGGCTTCTCCGCCGTTTCCTTCTTGTCCGTTTCCTTGTCGCGGGACAGCCAGGCCGGAAAGCGAAGCAGGCGTTCGTTGGTGTCCTTCGGCAGCTCGATGGGCGGCACTTCAACGGCCGAACTCGGCAAGTCCAGCGCCGCGTGGCCGGATCGCACCGCATCCGCGCGCTGATCCAGTTCACGCAACAGGGGATCGAGCACGCTGTCGACCTCGGTCGCCACCGACACCAGGAAACTATTGAGCTCGCGCGCCTCGGGCACAACGGCCGCAGCCGATTCGACCGCCCTGGAGAGACCGTCGACGACAGGTGCAAACGCGCCGGCGGCTTGCTTGATTCGCGTCTTGATCAGTTCGATCTCGCTCAGGACGCGCTCACGCTCCCGCCTTTTCTTCTCCTCCGAAAGGCGGGCTTCAATTTCGGCGATCTGGGCCGTCAGGGTCGTGGCTTCGGATGCGAGCGCATCGCGTCTGCCGCGCGCGCGATCGAGATCGCGGCTGAGATTGTCCACTAAGTCGTCCCTTGCGAACATGGCGTTGCTCCATAGGACAGGCGTTCTGCCCTGTAGGACGGCCTTGGCGCGAACCGCCAGCCTCGCCATCGACCAGATGGCCGGATCGGCCGAAACAGGCATCAACTTCCGTCGCGTCACATGGGCCGACATGGTGATCCCCCATCGTCGACATTAGGCAACCGCATGGTTAACAAGAGGTTAATGTCAACACAGCCTTCGGCCATGGGACCGGGTGCCGGCGACGTCGCCTCCTCGCTGCCATCCATTTTCCGCTATACTCGCCCCGGTAGCATCACCCGGAGGCGCATCCCATGGAATCCGCCCACCCCGCCGACCACAAGCCCGCCGGCAAGAATCTCGTCATCTGCTGTGACGGCACCGGCAACGAGATCAGCGAGAACATCTCCAACGTCCTGAAGCTCTATCGCTGCCTGCGCAAGACGGACAAGACGTCGCCGCGGCAGATGGTGTTTTACGATCCCGGGGTCGGCACCATGACGGAGCCGTCGACCTGGGGGCGCTGGAAGGCCAACATCAAGCTGGTGTGGGGGCTCGCTACCGGATACGGGCTCGATGACAACGTGCTGTCGTCCTATTGCTTCCTGGTTCAGCATTACGCGCCCGGCGACAAGATCTACCTGTTCGGCTTCTCGCGCGGGGCCTACACGGTGCGCGTGCTGGCGGGGCTGATCCACAAGATCGGCCTGATCTCGCCGGAGCAGGCGAACCTCGCAGGAAGCGGCCTCATCGCCTACAAGCAATATTCCGGCAGCGGGCGCGGCAACGACGTCGAGGATATCAAGAACATCGTGTTCGACGAGAGCGGGCCGCTGCCGAAGGACGAATTTGATCTCGCCGCGCAGTTCGCGCGCATCACCTCGACGCGCTGGCCGACCATCCATTTCGTCGGCGTCTGGGACACGGTGGCGAGCGTGATCGTGCCGCGCGCTGATCGCTTCTACTGGCCGAGCCTGGAGGAGCTCGCCTTCACACTGCGCGATCCCAGCATCAGGATCTTCCGGCAGGCGATCGCGATCGACGAGCGGCGGCGCATGTTCCGCCTGAAGCCCTACGCGGAGCCGCAGGAGTTCTGGAGCAATCGCTACGTGCCTGATGAGAAGAAGGTGCCGCAGGACATCATGCAGGTGTGGTTCGCCGGCGTGCATTGCGACGTCGGCGGCGGCTATCCGGAGGCCGAGAGCGGCGAGTCCAAATATCCGCTGCTGTGGATGATCGACGAGGCCGAGAAGGCCGGGCTGAGGTTCAACCCGCGCACGGTGAACCAGCTCGCCTGGGGCGTCCAGCGCAAGAACTCGCCGTTCACCTATGTCGAGCCCGCTTTTACCGGGAAGAGCGGCATGCTGCACGATTCCATGACGGCGGCCTGGCGGGTGCTGGAGTTCTTGCCGAAGCGCGCGAAGTACCGGGAATGGCCGGCGCGGAAAGTCTATTTCGGCTTCTACATCCCCGATGGCGAGCCGCGCCTGATCCCCGAAGGCGCACATGTGCATGAGAGCGTGCTGAAGCGCATGGCGGTGGAGCCGGACTACCGGCCGGTGAACCTGCCGAAGGATTACGTGACGGTGCCGATGCCGGTGCCGCCGGGGCTGGCGGCGGGGATCGAGGTGGTGCCGGTGACCGAGTGAGGGCGTGGGCACGGCTCGCTGCTCGTCATTGCGAGGAGCCCTTGCGACGAAGCAATCCAGGCTGCCTCCGCGGAGGGATTTCTGGATTGCTTCGCTTCGCTCGCAATGACGGTGTTGAGGCAGGCGCGCGCCACGTCGTCACTATGGGGAGAGGGGAAGCGCACTCCGCTACCGCTGCTTTTGCCTTTCGCTGACACTTTTCGTTAAAATTCTCGGGCGCGGCTTAGGGGGATCGCATCAACTCTTTTCCATGATTGGGACAGATCAGCCGCCGCGACCTGCGGAGTTGGAGGAGACGTGCCAATGCATCCGCGCAAGTTCGTCCGTGTGAAGCCCGCAGGCCTGGTGTCACGCCAGGCCAAGATCATCACCGACCCGCGCGCGCCGGTGATCCCGTGCACGCTGATCGACTATTCGCCCGGCGGGGCCTGCGTCGATCTCGGCGGTCAGGTGGCGATCCCCGATCGCTTCGAGCTGCTGCACGTCAACACCAAGAAGCGCTGCCGCATCGCCTGGAAGCGCGGCACGCGCGTGGGCGTGGTGTTTTGAGGGAATAGCGGCCGGTTGCTGGCCCTGCCTTTTTGGCAAGGACTCGCCTTGGAGAGATTTTCCCCTGCAGCCATCCTTCGAGACGCCCGCTTTAAGCGGGCTCCTCAGGATGAGGGTGGAGTGCGCGGCGGCAGTTCTCGACGGGCACCGGCGCCGATGAGCCTCATCCTGAGGAGGCGCGTAGCGCCGTCTCGAAGGACGAGGCGTGCGCGCCGGCCGCCGCCACATCTCATCTTCAACAGCCCCGCCCCTGCGCTGCAAACGGCCAGCGTCTTCGCGCATGACGGCTCCGGCGGGGTCGGCTAGATTGCGTCCCTAACAACAACAACGAATTGTCCGGGGAGGACAGGCGTGTACCAGGGACGTGTCGTGTTCGGCGCGATCGAGGAGGTCGTGTTCGGCCATCCTGCGGCCGGGGCCATCGTCGCGCAGATGGACCGGCTCGGAACAAGCCGCGCCTTCCTGATGGTGTCGGGGACGCTGAACCGGCAGACCGACGAAATCACGAAAATCAGAGAGGCGCTCGGCTCCCGCTGCGCCGGCCTGTTCGACGCGATGCCGGCCCATACGCCGCGCGAGGCGGTGATCGCGGCGACACAAGCGGCGCGCGCGGCGGAGGCGGATCTGATCGTCACAATCGGCGGCGGTTCCATCACCGACGGCGCCAAGGCGGTGCAGCTCTGCCTTGCCAACGGCATCGACGATATCGCCGGCATCGACCGCATCCGCGTGCACAAGGGTGCCGCGCCCGAGATGAACGCCCCTCACGTGCGGCAGGTCAGCGTGCCGACCACGATCGCCGGCGGCGAGTTCTCATCGATTGCCGGCGTCACCGACCGCGCGAGCCACGTGAAGCAGATGCTGCGGCATCCGCTCGCCGTGCCGCGCGCGACCATCCTCGATCCTGCCATCACCGTGCACACGCCGGAATGGCTGTTCCTGTCGACCGGCATCCGCGCCGTTGACCATTGCGTCGAGGCGATCTGCTCGCGCGAGACGCATCCTTATGCCGATGCGCAGGCGGTGAAGGGCCTCGCCATGCTCGCCGACGCGCTGCCGCGGGTGAAGGCCGACGCTGGGGATCTCGATGCGCGGATGGATGCGCAGATCGGCACCTGGCTGTCGATGGGCGCCCTCGCCGCCGGCGTGCCCATGGGCGCGAGCCACGGCATCGGCTACGTGCTGGGCGGGGCATACGACGTGCCGCACGGCTACACCTCCTGCGTCATGCTGCCGGCGGTGATGCGCTGGAATGCGCGCGACAATGCCGAGCGGCAGATGATCGTCGCGGCCGCGATGGGCTATCCCGGCCGTGACGCGGCCGACGTGCTCGATGCCTTCATCCGTTCGCTCGGCATGCCGCGCAGCCTCGCCGACGTGCGCATCTCGCCGGAGCATTTCGACGCGATCGCGGAAGCCGCGATGCGGACGAACTGGATTCCGCGCAACCCGCGCAAGATCGCTAGCTCCGCCGATGTGCGCGAGATCCTGCTGCTTGCCGCCTGATCGACATCCGGAGGATCGATGTACACAGGTCACCACGCCCGCCTGCGTCCGCTGCAGCCCGCCTTCATCATGGCGGCGACCGGCGAGGCCGTCACCTATCGCGACTTGGAGGCGCGCAGCAACCGGCTGGCGCACTTGTTCCGCCAGCACGGCTTGAGGCGGCTCGACCATTATTCGATCTTCATGGAGAACAATGCGCGTTATCTCGAAGCCTGCGGCGCGGGCGAGCGCTCCGGGCTCTACTACACCTGCATCAACTCGTTCCTGACGCCGGGCGAGCTCGCCTATCTGCTCGTCAACAGCCAGTCGAAGATTTTGATCACGTCGATGACCAAGCTCGCCATCGCGCGCGAGGCGATCGAGGCTTGTCCCGACATCAAGCTCTGCATCGTCGCCGACGGCCCGGGCGAGAGCGAGCGCATCGTTGGCCTATCGGAGGTGACCGCCGGCCTGCCGGCAACGCCGATTCCCGACGAGTGGCTCGGCACCGCCATGCTCTATTCCTCCGGCACGACGGGACGACCTAAGGGCATCCTGCGCCCGCTGCCGGAGGAGAAGCCGAAGCACAATCTGCCGCTGTTCGATTTCCTGTTGAGGCTCTGGCACTACCGCGAGGGCATGGTCTACCTGTCGCCGGCGCCGCTCTATCATTCGGCGCCGCAGGCGGCCGTGAACCTCACGATCCGCATGGGCGGCACCGTGATCATCATGGAAAGCTTCGATCCCGAGCGTTACCTGCAGCTGGTCGAGCAATGGGGCATCACCCACACGCAATTGGTGCCGACGATGTTCTCGCGCATGCTGAAGTTGCCGGAGGAGGTGCGCGCCCGCTACGATCTGTCCTCGCTGGAGATCGCCATCCACGCCGCCGCGCCCTGTCCGCCGCAGGTCAAGGACGAGATGATCAAATGGTGGGGACCGATCATCCACGAATATTACGGCGCCACCGAAGGCCTCGGCTTCACCGCCTGCAACAGCGAGGAATGGCTGGCGCATCGCGGCACCGTCGGCAAGGTGCTGCTCGGGGACCTGCACATTCTCGACGAGAACATGCGGGAATGCCCGACCGGCACGCCCGGCCAGGTCTGGTTCAAGACGGCAACGCCGTTCGAATATTTCAACGATCCCGAGAAAACCAAGGAGGCGCGCTCTGCCGATGGGAGCATGAGCACGGTCGGCGACGTCGGCTATGTCGATGCCGACCGCTTCCTATACCTGACCGACCGCGCCACCTTCATGATCATCTCCGGCGGGGTGAACATCTATCCGCAGGAATGCGAGAACCTCCTGATCACCCACCCCAAGGTGGCGGACGCCGCGGTGTTCGGCGTACCCAATGCCGATCTCGGCGAGGAGGTGAAGGCGGTGGTGCAGCCGATGCCCGGCGTGGAGCCGCGGCCGGCGCTCGCCGAGGAGCTGATCGCGTTCTGCGCAAAGTCGCTGTCGCGGCAGAAGGTGCCGCGCTCGGTCGATTTCGAAAAGGAATTGCCGCGGCTGCCGACCGGCAAGCTGTACAAGCGGCTGCTGCGGGACCGGTACTGGGGGAACAAGGTCTCGCGGATCGTGTGAGGGTTTCCGCTACGTAAGGTGCGCAAGCAAGCGCCATACACGCAACTGTCTTCCCGGGGCGCGACGAAGTCGCGAGCCCGGGACCCATAACCCCAGGAAGGAGTTGCGGCATGGGCTGGCAAATCCGAGTCTTCGCCAAACTCCTCCCTGTGGCTATGGATCCCGGATCGGCGCGCGCTGAGGGCGCGCTTGTCCGGGATGACAGCAGAGGTTGTTGAGGCGACCTCGCGCAAACTCTCACAGGGAATCGCGTCTTCGCACCTGCACTCTCACATCGCGAGAGAAGCACCCGAGATATTCCGTCATCCGAATTGTCGAGGGCGCAGCGAGCCTTGCGGGTTGCCTCGCTGCACGCGCCTCGCTATCGTCTGGATAAACAGGCCGCAAAACCGAGGTCCAGGGAGGATGAGCATGCGGAGCGTGTGGGCGCTCGCCGCAATGGCGGCGTTATCTGTGCTGACGGCCTCAACTGCCACGCTCGCCGGCGAGCCCAAGCAGGGCGGCATTTTGCGGATGTATCACCGCGACAGTCCGGCCAACGCCTCGATCCTCGAAGGCGCGACCTATTCGATCAACATCCCCTTCATGGGGGTGTTCAACAATCTCCTCATCTACGATCAGCACATCGCGCAGAACAGCCCCGATACGCTGCGGCCGGACCTCGCCGAAAGCTGGTCCTGGAGCAGCGACAACAAGAAGCTCACGTTCAAGCTGCGCCAGGGCGTGAAATGGCACGACGGCAAGCCGTTCACCTCCGCCGACGTCAAATGCAGCTTCGATCTGTTGATGGGCAAGTCGCAGCAGAAGCTGCGGCAGAATCCGCGCAAGGCCTGGTACAGCGAGGTCAACGAGGTCACGACCAACGGCGAATTCGAGGTCACCTTCGACCTGAAGCGGCCGCAGCCCTCGCTGCTGGCGATGCTCGCCTCCGGCTACACGCCGGTCTATCCCTGTCATGTCTCGCCGGCGGACATGCGCACCCATCCGATCGGGACCGGACCGTTCAAGTTCGTCGAGTTCAAGGCCAATGAATCGATCAAGCTGACGCGCAATCCCAATTATTGGAAGAAGGGCCTGCCCTATCTCGACGGCATCGAGTACACCATCATCACCAACCGCTCGACCGCGATCCTGGCCTTCGTCGCCGGCAAGTTCGACATGACCTTTCCGACGCACATCACGATCCCGCTTTTGAAGGACATCAAGTCGCAGGCGCCGAACGCCACCTGCGTCGTCGAGCCGACCAACGTCTCGACCAACATCATCGTCAATTCCACCTCCGCGCCGTTCGACAACATCGACATCCGCCGCGCGATGGCGCTCGCGCTCGACCGCAAGGCGTTCGTCGACATCCTGTTCGAAGGCCAGGGCGACATCGGCGGCACCATGCTGCCGCCGCCGCAGGGCCTCTGGGGCATGCCGAAGGACCGGCTGGAGACCATTCCGGGCTATGGCCGCGACATCAACGCCAACCGCGAGGAAGCCAGGAAGCTGATGCAGAAGGCGGGCTACGGTCCGGACAAGCGCCTCGCCGTGAAAGTCTCGACGCGCAACATCGCGGAATATCGCGACCCCGCCGTGATCCTGATCGACCAGCTCAAGACCATCTATATCGACGGCGAGCTCGACGTCGTCGAAACCGCGAACTGGTTCCCGAAGGTCGCGCGCAAGGATTACATGCTCGGCCTCAACCTGACCGGCAATGCCGTCGACGATCCCGACCAGTCGTTCTACGAGAACTATGCCTGCGGCTCGGAGCGGAACTACACCAATTATTGCAACAAGGAGATCGAGAAGCTGTTCGACGTGCAGTCGCAGGAGACCGACATCGGAAAGCGCAGGCCGCTGGTGTGGGACATCGACAAGAAGCTGCAGGAGGACGTCGCCCGCCCGATCATCTTCCATGCCCGCGCCGGCACCTGCTGGCACCCCCACGTCAAGGGCGTCACGATCATGTCGAACAGCTCCTACAACGGCTTCCGCTACGAGGACGTGTGGCTCGACAAGTGACGCGACGCTAACGGCTGGCGCGGAGGGCGGTGCATGTTTGCCTATCTGGTGCGGCGCCTGTTCCTGATGTTCGTGACCCTGTTCGGGATCTCGATCGTCATCTTCTTCCTGCTGCGCATCGTACCGGGCAACATCGTCGACATCCTGTTCGCCGCCGCCGGCTATGTCGATCCCGCCGACAAGGCCAATCTGGAGAAGGAGCTCGGCATCGACCGTCCCCTGATCGTGCAATATTGGCACTGGATCAGCGGTTTCATGCGCGGCGATTTCGGCTTCTCCTATGTCTCGGAGAAGCCGGCGCTGCAGGAGATCCTGCCGCGAATTCCGATCACGGCAAAGCTCGCCGGCCTCGCGCTGCTGTTCTCGGCATCGATCGGCATTCCGCTCGGCGTCATCAGCGCGGTGAAGCAGGGCACGAAGCTCGACTACGCGCTTCGCGTCGTCAGCCTCAGCGGCCTGTCGCTGCCCTCGTTCTGGCTCGGCCTTCTGATCCTTACAGCGTCGGTGGCGATGTTCGGGCAGATGCCGATCTTCAATCCCAATCCGAAGACCTGGCTCGAGGCGTTCGCGACCTACGCCGTGCCGGCCGCCGCCGTCGGCTTCCGCAGCGCGGCGCTGACCATGCGCATCACGCGCTCCTCGATGCTGGAGGTGCTGCGGCAGGACTACATCCGCACCGCCCGCGCCAAGGGGGCATCCGAAGCGGCGGTGAACTATCACCACGCGCTGAAGAACGCGATCCTGCCCGTGATAACCGTGATCGGCATCGAGGCGGCGTTCCTGATCGGCGGCCTGATCGTCACTGAGACCGTGTTCAACATCCCCGGCGTCGCGCGCTTCCTGGTGGAGGCGATCCGCTGGCGCGACTATCCGATCGTGCAGAACCTCGTGATGTTCATCGCGGTCGTGGTGGTGTTCGCCAATTTCACCGTCGACATGCTCTACGCGGTGTTCGACCCGCGGATCAGGTACACGGATTAGGAGATCAGCTTGGCCGCGATCGATTTCGACGTTGAGCTGAGGCGGGCCGGGGCGCATGCGACCGGGGGCTGGCGGCGCGTGCTGTTCATGGCGCAGCGGCACGTGCTGGGCGCGGCCGGGCTCGTCATCATGACATTGTTCGTGCTGACGGCGATCTTCGCCGATGTCATCGCGCGCTATGATCCGCTGACCGTCGATTCCGCCCGCGCGCTGGCGCGGCCGAGCTGGGCGCACTGGATGGGCACCGATTCCTTCGGCCGCGACGTGTTCAGCCGCATCATCCACGGCGCACGGATCTCGCTCGCGGTCGGCATCGGCTCGACCGTGCTCGGCGGCACCATCGGCGTGATCGTCGGCCTCACCTCCGGCTATCTCTCCGGCTGGTTTGATCTGGTGTTCCAGCGCGTCTCCGACGTGCTGCAGGCGCTGCCGCTGCTGGTGCTCGCGCTGGTGATGACGGCCGCGCTCGGGCCCTCGCTGCCGAACGTGATCATCGCCATCGCCATTCCGCTGATCCCGACGGTGGCGCGCGTCATCCGCGCCAACACGCTGGCGCTGCGCGAGCAGCCGTTCGTGGAGGCCGCCAAGTCGATCGGCATGAGCGAGATGCGGATCGCGCTGCGCCATGTGCTGCCGAACACGCTGGCGCCGCTGATCGTGCTGGCGACGGCGCAGCTCGGCTCGACCATCCTGACCGAAGCCTCGCTGTCCTTCCTCGGCCTCGGCATTCCCGAACCCTATCCGTCGTGGGGACGCATGTTGTCCGAATCCGCCGCCGAATATGTCCGCACCGCGCCGTGGCTGGTGATCTTCCCGGGCGTCGCGATCAGCCTCGCCGTGTTCGGCGCCAACCTGTTCGGCGACGCCCTGCGTGACATCCTGGATCCGAGGCAGCGCGGCTGATGGCGGACAAGACCGATCTCGTGCTCGACGTGAAAAACCTGAAGACGGTGTTCTTCACCAATTCCGGCCTGTTCAGGGCTGTCGACGACCTCTCCTTCAGCGTGAGGCGCGGCGAGACGCTGGCGATCGTCGGTGAATCCGGCTGCGGCAAGAGCGTCACCGCGCTGTCGCTGATGCGTCTCGTGCCCGATCCGCCCGGGCGCATCGTCGGCGGCTCCGTCGCGCTGGAAGGCACCGACCTGCTGGCGCTGGATGAGGCGCAGATGCGCGCGGTCAGGGGCAATCGCATCTCCATGATCTTCCAGGAGCCGATGACCTCGCTCAATCCGGTGATGCGGATCGGCGACCAGATCGTCGAGGCGGTGCGGCTGCATCGGCATATCTCGGCGAAAGAGGCGCAAGGCATCGCCGTCGAGATGCTGCGGCTGGTGCGCATCCCCGAGCCGGCGCGGCGGGCGCGCGAATATCCGCACCAGCTCTCCGGCGGCATGCGCCAGCGCGCGATGATCGCGATGGCGCTGGCCTGCCGGCCGGCGCTCCTGATCGCGGATGAGCCGACCACCGCGCTCGACGTCACCATCCAGGCGCAGATCCTGGCGCTGATCCTCGACCTGCAGAAGGAGCTCGGCACCGGGCTCGTGCTGATCACGCACGATCTCGGCGTGGTCGCGCAGACCGCGCAACGCGTGATCGTGATGTATGCGGGGCGGAAGGTCGAGGAAGCCAGCGTCGAGGCGCTGTTCGCCGCGCCGAAGCATCCCTATACGCGCGGGCTGATGGCCTCGATCCCGGCCGTGCCGGCCTCCGGCGCCGCCGCGCAGGCGCGGCTCAACGAAATCCCCGGCACGGTGCCATCGCTGGTGCGGCTGCCGCAAGGCTGCGCCTTCGCGCCGCGCTGCAAGCTCGCCATCAAGCGTTGCGAGGCCGAATATCCACCGCTGGCGGATTGGGGCGGCGGGCATCTCGCCGCCTGCTGGCGCGCGGAAGAAGTGGCGGAGGTGGCATGACCGAGGCACTGCTCGAAGTCACCGACCTCAAGAAGCACTATCCCGTGCGCGCCGGCGTGTTGCGAAGGCAGGTCGGCACCGTGCACGCGGTCGATGGCGTCTCCTTCGCGCTAGGCACCGGCGAGACGCTCGGCCTCGTCGGCGAATCCGGCTGCGGCAAGTCCACGGTGGCGCGCAGCGTGCTGCGGCTGGTCGAGCCGACCTCGGGCCAGATCCGCCTCGACGGCGAGGACATCACGCATCTGTCGAAAACGGCGATGCGGCCGCACCGCCGCTCGATGCAGATCGTGTTCCAGGACCCGTTCGCCTCTCTCAATCCGCGCATGACCGCCGGCGACATCGTCGGCGAGCCGATCGCCGTGCATGGGCTCGCGACCGGCAAGGAGCTGGAAGCGCAGGTCGCAAGGCTGTTCGAGCAGGTGGGGTTGCGGCCCGACCAGATGCGCAATTTCCCGCATCAATTCTCCGGCGGTCAGCGCCAGCGCATCTGCATTGCCCGCGCGCTGGCGCTGGGGCCACGCCTGATCGTCTGCGACGAGCCGGTCTCCGCGCTCGACGTCTCGATCCAGGCGCAGGTGATCAACCTTCTGATCGACCTGCAGCGGCAGCACGGCTTCTCCTATCTCTTCATCGCGCACGACCTTGCCGTGGTCGCCCATATCAGCCACCGCGTCGCCGTGATGTATCTCGGCCGCATCGTCGAGATCGCCGACAAGGACGAGCTGTTCCGCAATCCCCGGCATCCCTACACGCAGGCCCTGCTCGCCTCGGTGCCGGTCGCCAACCCGCTGGCGAAGAAGCTCGCGCCGCTGGTCGACGGCGACGTGCCGAGCCCGGTCAATCCGCCGTCGGGCTGCGCATTTCACACCCGCTGCCGGTTTGCGATGGAGCGGTGCAAGACGCAGCGGCCGGCGCTGGTGGATGCCGGAGACGGGCATCAGGTGGCGTGTCTGCTCAATGACGGGACGGGGCGAGGCCGCTAAGGCGGACTCATAGAAGAAATGTCAGCTCCTGAGGGAGGAGCGGAAATCTTCTGCTCGGCAGAGCGTTACCGCTTTTGACCCAAAGCGGACCTCAAGGGGCTATATGGGATCATCCTCACATGGAAATGACCAGTAAGGGCGGCTCTCGAGATTTGCGGGCCCAAGCCGATGCACCTCGCCCGCCAAGCAGGCGTGACAGGGACGGCGGCACATCCAAAGGATCCGGACAAGAACCTTGAAGTAGCGCAAAAATTTTTGCAGGTCCT
Organism: Bradyrhizobium sp. NBAIM03; assembly: GCF_020194055.1. NCBI lineage: Bacteria > Pseudomonadati > Pseudomonadota > Alphaproteobacteria > Hyphomicrobiales > Nitrobacteraceae > Bradyrhizobium > Bradyrhizobium sp. NBAIM03. The sequence continues at coordinate 303,770 of NZ_JADYVS010000007.1, forward strand.
CTTGACTAGAAATCCGCGTATTCCTAGGTCGTTTGCCGCCCGGGGGCCGGTTCCGGACCCGGATTTTGGACATCGCTGAACCTACCCAAGGAGGATGTGCATGCATTTCCGCCCGTTGCACGACCGTGTGCTCGTGCGCCGCATCGATGCCGAGGAGAAGACCGCCGGCGGCATCATCATTCCCGACACCGCCAAGGAGAAGCCGCAGCAGGGCGAGATCATCGCCGTGGGGCCGGGCGGGCGAAACGAGCAGGGCCAGCTCGTGCCGCTCGACGTCAAGGTCGGCGACCGGGTGCTGTTCGGCAAGTGGTCGGGCACCGAGGTCAAGATCGACGGCGAGGAGCTGTTGATCATGAAGGAAAGCGATCTTCTCGGCGTGGCCGAGCAGGCCGGCACGCTGAAGAAGGCGGCGTAACGCTGACAGTCATCGAACGGAAAGGAGTTTAACAACATGGCTGCCAAGGACGTGAAGTTCGCGACCGAGGCCCGCGAGCGCATGCTGCGGGGCGTCGACACACTGGCGAATGCGGTGAAGGTCACGCTCGGTCCAAAGGGACGCAACGTGGTTATCGAGAAATCGTTCGGCGCTCCCCGCATCACCAAGGACGGCGTCACCGTCGCCAAGGAGATCGAGCTGGAGGACAAGTTCGAGAACATGGGCGCCCAGATGGTGCGCGAGGTCGCCTCCAAGACCAGTGATCTCGCCGGAGACGGCACCACCACGGCGACCGTGCTGGCGCAGGCCATCGTCAAGGAGGGCGCCAAGGCGGTCGCTGCCGGCATGAATCCGATGGACCTCAAGCGCGGCGTCGACCTTGGCGTGGACGCGATCGTCGCCGACCTCAAGTCACACGCCAAGAAGATCACCTCCAACGACGAGATCGTCCAGGTCGGCACCATCTCCGCCAACGGCGACACCGAGATCGGCCGCTTCCTGGCGGATGCGATGCAGAAGGTCGGCAATGAGGGCGTGATCACGGTCGAGGAGGCCAAGAGCCTGCACACCGAGCTCGAAGTGGTCGAGGGCATGCAGTTCGACCGCGGCTACATCTCGCCCTATTTCGTCACCAACGCCGAGAAGATGAAGGCCGAGCTCGAGGATCCCTATGTGCTGATCCACGAGAAGAAGCTGTCGGGCCTGCAGGCCGTGTTGCCGCTGCTGGAGCAGGTCGTGCAATCCGGCAAGCCGCTCCTGATCATCGCGGAGGAGGTCGAGGGTGAGGCGCTGGCGACGCTGGTCGTCAACCGCCTGCGCGGCGGCCTGAAGGTTGCCGCCGTCAAGGCGCCGGGCTTCGGCGACCGCCGCAAGGCGATGCTGGAGGATATCGCGATCCTCACCGGCGGCACCGTGATCTCCGAAGATCTCGGCATCAAGCTCGAGAACGTCACCGTGAAGATGCTGGGCCGTGCCAAGAAAGTGGTGATCGAGAAGGAGAACACGACGATCGTCGACGGCGCCGGCGCCAAGAAGGACATCGAGGCGCGCAGCCAGCAGATCAGGGCGCAGATCGAGGAAACCACCTCGGACTACGACCGCGAGAAGCTGCAGGAGCGCCTCGCCAAGCTCGCCGGCGGCGTCGCGGTGATCCGGGTCGGCGGCGCGACCGAGGTCGAGGTCAAGGAGCGCAAGGATCGCGTCGACGACGCTCTGCATGCGACCCGGGCCGCGGTCGAGGAAGGCATCCTGCCGGGCGGCGGCGTGGCACTGCTGCGCGCGCTCAAGGCGCTCGACGGGGTCAAGACCGTCAATGCCGACCAGAAGGCGGGCGTGGACATCGTGCGCCGCGCCATCCAGGTCCCGGCGCGGCAGATCGTGCAGAATGCGGGTGAGGACGGCTCCGTCGTCGTCGGCAAGCTGCTCGAGAACCAGACCTACACCTGGGGCTTCAATGCCGCGACTGGCGAGTACCAGGATCTGGTGCAGGCGGGCGTGATCGATCCTGCCAAGGTCGTCCGCACCGCCTTGCAGGATGCGGCCTCGGTGGCCTCGCTGCTCATCACGACCGAAGCGCTGGTGGCCGAGAAGCCGAAGAAGACGGAAGCGCCGAGCGCTCCCGCGATGGACTTCTAAGGACGGGCGAGCCCGGCCGAACGGCCGGGCTCGTTTGCCATGGATCTGTGACTGTGTTCTCGAACGAAAGGAGGATGAAATGATCAAGGATCGTGCTTTCTCCGCTCGCGGGGAAACCACTCGGAAAACGTTGCGGCGGCTCGCCGCCTTGGCCGTTGGGGCTGGCCTCTCGCTGGTGCCCTTTGCGGCCTTTGGCGCCGAAAGCCCCGGCCCTGCCGCCAAGACGGCGGACAGTTTCGAGCGGCTCGCCTTGCCGCCGATCCCGTACCTGGACACGATGCCGTGGTCGAGCTGGGATCGGGGCAGCCCGACCATGAAGGTGGACACATTGCTGCCGGTCCTCGGGCCATCCGGGATCCGACTCGACCTCACGCCGCCTGATCGAGACAAGCCGGAGCCCGCCACGAGCTGAAACGGCGGAGCGGCCGGCGAGGCCGCTCCTCATCGTTCAGCCACTCATCGCTCAGGCGAAAGGAGGATCATCAGATGAGAGGCATTGTCCTCGCCGTCGCTGTGTTGGGCATGGCCAATGGGCTCCAGGCCAAGGAGGCCGACACGCCTCGTGCCGAGATGCGGAGCTCGGCCGAGCCCGCCCGGCAGCTTGCGACCAGTTCCGTCGGAGCGTCTCGGAGCAATCCGGGGAAGTCCGGCCAGACCGAGCGCAGGAGCCGGGAATTTTCGCCCGAACGTCTCGTCCCCGATATCTGCAGAGGATGCTGATCGGCCTTGGCCGATCAGCATTCTTCCTCGCTCGCCTAACGCGACGTTGCAAGGCGCGCCTCATCGAGGCGCGCGAACATCTTCGCCTTGATCCGCTGCAACGCGCGCTGCTCGATCTGCCGGACGCGCTCGCGCGAGATGCCGAACTTGCCGGCGAGCGCATCCAGCGTCTGCTGCGGCTCGCCGAGATATCGCGCCTCGACGATGCTGCGCTCCCGCGGTGTCAGCGCAGCGAGTGCATCGGCGAGGGCAGCCTTGGTGCGTTCACGGTCGGCCGCGTCCAGCAGCAGACTCTCCGGATCGGGAGAGGGATCCACCAGCCGGTCCTGCCATTGGTCGCCTTCCGTCTCGACGCTGATCGGCGCGTTGAGTGAGATGTCGCCGCGCAGCCGGCCGTTCATCTCGGCGACGTCGGCTTCCCTGACGTCGAGATGTTTGGCGATAGATGTCAGCTGATCCGTCCGGAGCTCGCCATCCTCCGCAACGCCAAGTCTGCTCTTCAGCTTGCGCAGGTTGAAGAACAGCTTCTTCTGCGCAGCAGTGGTGCCCAGCTTGACGAGCGACCATGATCGCAGGATGTATTCCTGAACCGAGGCCTTGATCCACCAGGAGGCATAGGTCGCGAGCCGGAAGCCTTTCTCGGGGTCGAACCGCTTGACGGCCAGCATCAGCCCGACATTGGCCTCCGAGATGAGGTCGGCGATGGCGAGGCCATAGCGGCGATATTGCAGCGCGATCTTCGCCGCGAGCCGCAAATGGCTCGTCACCAGCCGATAGGCGGCGTCACGATCGCCGCAATCGCGCAATCGCCTCGCATAGTCGGCTTCCTCCGTTGCCTCGAGCAGCGGAAAACGATGGATCTCCTTGAGATAGCGGGATAGCCCACTTTCCCCGTGAAGGGCAGGAAGTGAGGTAACCAACATCGCGCCCTCCCTCACGAGCACCGTTCGCCCCGATCCAGGGCGCGTTGCCGATCCAAGCGATAATCTGAGTGAAGCGCCGAGAGCGGCGCGGTCCGAGCGCAGTCAGGTTTCATGGCCAAATCCTCGTTAGAGCAAGATGGTTGGACCACCGCGAACCTGATCCGCTGAGCCCGATCATGGCACCCAGACGCCTCAGGCCGGTGGGCGCCACTAGAATTTGGAAATGGCCGGAATGTTCCAGCGTGACGTGAATGAAATCGGCGATGGCGATTGCCGTCTCCTTCTCCGCGCTCGCCGGGCTCTTGAAACGCGAAGCCTTCATTCCAATCTGGTCCACGCAGGCGCCGATGAGGCTGCACGCATGTTTGGTTCGTGGGATGGATGACTATCGTGATCTCGTGAGCGCGGCTCTTGCGCTGTTCTGCGCCGGCCTGATGTTGGTGGCCGGCCATCTCCTGATCGAATGGCACGCCAGAAGCACCGATCCCGGCATCGGGATCGAGGCGCCGAAGCGCGAAGGCGCGCCCGCGCCGCTGATCTCGAATGGTTCGCCGCCGGACAGGCGGATGATCGAGTTTCCCGCCGAGATCAGGCGCAAGCGCGCTGCGTGAGGGGGGCCTAGATCGCCCGCAGACCTTCCTTGGGCATCTCCCGGATCAGCGCATCGATGTCGCTCTGCTCCAGCGTCTCCTTCTCGAGCAGCTTCTTTGCGGCGCGGTCCAGGATCGGCCGCCGCGTGGTCAGGATGCCCTGGGTGCGCTGGAACACCTGGTCGACGATGGTTTTCACCTCGTGGTCGACCGCGGCGGCGGTCTCCTCGGCATAGTCGCGCTCGCGCGTCGGATAGGGGCGGTCAGGGCCGGCCAGGAAGTTGCCGGGATCGCGCTCATAGGCGACGCTGCCGAGACGCTCCGACATGCCGTAGCGCGTCACCATGCTGCGGGCGATATCGGTGACGCGGCGCAGGTCGTCCGCCGCACCGGTCGACAAGTGCCCGAACACGATCAGCTCCGCGGCGCGGCCGCCGAGCAGCACCGCCATCTTGTTTTCCAGCTCCTCCTTGGTCATCAGGAAGCGGTCCTCGATCGGCCGCTGGATGGTGTAGCCGAGCGCGCCGACGCCGCGCGGGATGATCGAGACCTTGTGCACGGGATCGGTCCCCGGCAGTGAGAGCGCGACGAGGGCGTGCCCCATCTCGTGATAGGCGACGATCTCGCGTTCCCTGGGGTTGAGCAGGCGATTGCGCTTTTCCAGGCCTGCGATCATGCGCTCGACCGCATTGTTGAAATCGCTCATGGTCACCGCCTCGGCGGCGCGGCGCGTCGCCAGCAGCGCGGCCTCGTTGACGAGATTGGCCAAATCCGCGCCCGTGAAGCCTGGTGTCAGCGCGGCAACGGCGTCTGCATCGACATTCTCGGCCAGGCGCACCTTCTTCATGTGCACCTTGAGGATCTCGATCCGGCCCCGCTTGTCTGGACGGTCGACCAGCACCTGGCGGTCAAAGCGGCCGGCGCGGAGCAGGGCAGGGTCGAGGATCTCGGGCCGGTTGGTGGCGGCGAGGATGACGAGCCCGGAGCGCGAATCGAAGCCGTCGAGCTCGACGAGCAGCTGGTTGAGCGTCTGCTCCTTCTCGTCATGGCCGCCGGCGAACGGGCCGATGCCGCGGGCGCGGCCCAGTGCGTCGAGCTCGTCGATGAAGATGATGGCCGGCGCCTTTTCGCGCGCCTGCTGGAACAGGTCCCGCACCCGCGCCGCGCCGACGCCGACGAACATCTCGACGAACTCCGAGCCGGAGATCGAGAAGAACGGCACCCTGGCCTCGCCGGCCACGGCCTTGGCGAGCAAGGTCTTGCCTGTACCCGGCGGGCCCACCAGCAGCACGCCCTTCGGCATGCGGCCGCCGAGCCGGCCATAGTCGGTCGGGTTCTTCAGGAAATCGACAACCTCGCGCAGTTCGTCCTTGGCCTCGTCCACGCCGGCGACGTCGGCAAAGGTGACGCCTGTGTTGGATTCGACGTAGACCTTGGCCTTGCTCTTGCCGATCGCCATCAGCCCGCCGCCGATCCCGCCGCCCTCGGCCATGCGGCGGCCGATGTACCACCAGACGCCGAAGAACAGCAGAACCGGCATGACCCAGGACAACAGGTCGCGCAGAAACGTGCTCTCGATCTGCCCGGTGAAACGGACGTTGTGCTTCTCGAGCTCCTGGGCGACGTCCTGGTCGACGCGCGTGGTGACGAATTGCTTCTGGCCGCCGGACAGCGGCTCCTTCAGCGTGCCCTGCAAGGTGCGGTCGGAGATGCCGACCGTCTCGACTTTCCCCTGGCGCAGCAATTGCTGATATTCGCTGTAGGGGATCACCGCGATCTGGTTCGCCGCCGAGATCAGATACTGAATCAGGAAGACCGCGAAAATTGCGGCGATGGCGTATCCGATATTGAAACGGGCATTCTTGTTCATGGGGAGGCCAGATCCGATCGTGTTACGCGGGCCGGGCTAACGTCGAGGCGCATTTTGGCGCGCTCGCTCGGGCCCGGTGCGCCTCCGGACCTGCATCTTAGCGACAGAACTTCTCCTGCTGCCATCGGTTCCAGTCGTCCCAAACGCGGGCTCGGCAGCGCCGGACGCAGGCGATCGAGATGCCGGGCAGCGATAAGGCCCGGTTGCAGGCCGGGCCTTTGCATCAGTTCACCAGGGATACCAGTAAGGATATGCCGCCGGATAATACCGGACGGTCCGGTAATAGCGGGGGCCATAATAGTATCGCGGCGGACCATAGACCGGCGCATAATAGACCGGAGGTGCGGCCGCGGCGGCCAGCGCTCCGGTGAACATGCCGAGTGCGATGGCCGGACCGATGCCTGGACCGCCCCAATGATGATGATGGCCCCGCCAATGGGCCGAGGCCGGCGCAACGGTTCCGATGAGGAGCGTTGCTGCCGCGGCGATTGCAAGAGCAAGCTTTCTCATGTGACTTCCCTCGACTTATGCCCGCGCAAGCGGGCTTCTCAATCCTTTCGCATGAGTTTCGTTTTGCCGGACACAGCCGGCAGCGTCTGAACTTAGGATGGGCGGCGACGACTTCAAGCCTCTAACCGACAATTGGCCAATTGGAGAGAACAGTCAGATCGTGTCAATCGAAGAAGGGCTTCGAACGTCCCTGCTGGCGCGTGCCAATAGTGACTAAGTCCGTAAATTCAGCCTTTGGTCCATCTGCGAAGTTGCGCTGCGTCTCACAGAGGTCTGCTTATCGCGGCAGAGCGGTCCAGATTTGCTCAACCTGAGTTCTTCGCATTTTGACCCTTCAGCGACCTCCGGAGCCGTCCGCTTTCCCGCCGCTGTTAAGGTTGGGACCGCAGGCGGTCAGCTGCTTAATGAGCACACAGCCTAGGACAGCACCGGCGCGGCGGGTCCGCCTCTCCGTTGCCATTATGCCGCGGGCCGCGATGGAAACCGGCTCGGCGATTACGCGGTTGATTTGGCATCGAAACCTCCAATGGAGGGTGCCATGCAGAATTGGGAAGGGAATTGGACGAACGCAAAGTTTTGTGATGTTGCGAACCTGATCCTCGGCGCGGTACTGTTCGTTTCGCCCTGGATATTCGGTTTCGATGCGGGGACGGTCTCTCAAAACGCCGTTATCACCGGTATCGCCATCGCGATCCTTGCGGTCGCGGCGCTGGCGGCGTTCGCGGTGTGGGAGGAATGGCTGAACCTCGTCGTCGGCTTGTGGGCACTGGTGTCGCCCTGGGTATTGGGCTTCCAGGGAACCACCGCGATGACGGTGCATGTGATCATCGGCGCGGCGGTCGCAATCTTGGCAGCAATCGAGCTCTGGATTATGTCCCGCAACCCGCCGCGGCTGACCACCGGTAGCTGAGAAGCTGGATCGTTTGGCTCGTGGCATAGCTTCGCCGTCATCGGAAAAACCTGTCCAGCCGACGCGGACGAAATTCGGTGCGGACCTGGGGCCGGCAGCTACTCAGCGCAGTCGGCCTTGGGTCAGCCGAAAGTGCCGCAGCTCGAGCTAGCCTTGCTGGAGGGCTTACTCCCGGCGCCAAATTCCGAAAGTGCCGATGGAAAGGCCTTGCTCCGCGGCTAGGTTCATCGGGCATTCCGTTTGCGTCGGATTCCCAAATTTGAATGCCACGGGGCATGATTTTTGGGACCAAGCTGCGTTTGCCATCCAACGGCAGACCTCTCGGTCCCAGCTCGTTTTTCGATCCGGAAAAACCTCCAGGCTGGGGCCGATGTGGTCTACTCCGGGCGTAAGCCGCCCCATCAGTACCAGCCCATCTTGAAACAGAGACCAAGCCAACCAGCGAGCGCGACTAGAGCGGCAATGTTGATGTACTTCTGAGCGTCTTGCATCATTGCACCGCAATCAAAGGCGCCCCGCAATTCGGAGCAACGGTGATTTGCCACTACCCGTTCCGCCTCTCTGCCCTTGACCAGATCAACAAGGTTCCGGTTTCTGGCGCTCGGTTCATCGCGGGAGCTCGGGGTTTCTCCACCTTATGTGCTTTGGCGTGTTCTTCTCGACCTGCGGGACCATGCGGGCGGGATCGGGACCGCCCGGAACGCCCCTGGGGCCGAGCAGCTCACGCGTAATGTCATCCTCGGTTCTTTCCGGCTCGACGCCGTTGATGGGCCGCTGTCGCACGGGAGCGACCTCCTGATGCCCACGGCAAGCTCAGGTCACCTCAGGCTTGAAGGTCTGCGGCTGCTGCTCTGGCGGCGGCATTTTAAAAGGAATGGGGAACGGCGTGCGCGCGAGGCTTACCAGCGCCGCCCGTTCCTCGGAGAGACGGCTTTCGATGTACTCGCGCTCCAGATCGGAAAGGCGGGTCTTGAGCAGCCGGTGGTAGCGGTGAATGCTATTGCGGTGGGTGCGCAAGCGGGCGAGCTTTTCTTCCAGTGTCATCATCGTCGTCCTCGACGGTTACAAGCAATCCTTTCCAAAAGAGGTCGGAGGAGCCCTCCGGCGTGAGACTTAGAGAGGCTTGATCTTGTTTCAAGATGGATCAGAAGATTGGACCAATTGCCTCAACCTCAAGCCAGCGTTCTGTACGCTCCGTGCTCCCCAGCGCGGGGCCGGATCATGGCAACCGAAAATCCGCCATGTGCTCTTGCATCGTCCCGTTGATGTCCGCTTGTGGCCCTCAGCCGACCATTGGGACCTCGCCCTCCGAGCACCGCTTTTGACCCATAGCAGAAGTCTGAGCCTGCACTCCAACCCCTCAACCGCCCGGGTCGAAACTCATTCTTGCGGTTGCACGTGCCTGACGCCGGAACGTGAGCATCGTCAGGGTCCCTGATCTCCTTAAACAATGGCATGGTCAGCAATCCCAGCGAGATGTGTAGCAGTAATGCTGTCGCAAATTGGCGTGCCATATTGCAATTCTAGGAGCGGGAACAAATGTTTCTCGCTTCGTGGAGCTGGGGGAGACAGAAGTCTGCGGCGGTTCGCGGATGCAACACTTTTGACCTTGGCCACTTTCAATGAGCTCGCCTGAACGGCTACGATGCCGTCACCAGAGAGCTTAGGAGCGCACATGAGACGGCGGGAGTTCATCACGCTTCTTGTCGGCGCGGCACCTCTGTGGCCGCTGACGGCGAGCGCGCAACGTTCAGCGGTAGCTGTTATCGGTGTGTTGTCCGTGGGTTCCCCTGACATTGCGAGTCCCTATGACGCAGCATTCGAAAGAGGTCTCGCGGAGAGGGGTTTCGTAGTTGGCAAAAACGTTACGATAGAACGTAGGTGGGCACGAGGAAACCACAGTAGGCTTCCGGAGCTCGCTCAGGAGCTCTTGCATTTCAATCCAGCGCTGATCATCGGAGGGGGCAATGTGGTTGCGCTCGCCGCAAGGAAAGTGACTTCAACCATTCCGATCGTATTCGTAATCGCGTCAGACCCCGTGAAGCTCGGACTGGCAAAGAGCTTCGCTCACCCCGGGGGCAACGCCACGGGCATATCTATGATGACAGCGAGGCTTGTCCTAAAGCGCCTCGAACTGATCCAGGAGCTGCTCCAGCAAAAGGCTACCGTCGGATTTTTGGTGAACCCTGACAATCAAGACTTGCTTCAGGAAATTGACGAAGTTGCCCGTTCGACCGGGCGGACCTTGAAAGTAGCCAAGGCGCGCAACCAGGATGAATTAGAGCCAGCTTTCAGGCAGCTTGTTAGTGCCCAAGTCGGGGCGGTCCTCGTCAGCAACGATGCGATATTTTTCAACCTGCGTGCGCAACTTGTCGCATTGGCCGATCGTCATTCGCTTCCGGCGTCTTATGAATTCCGCGAGTTTCCGGCGGCCGGTGGCCTGATGAGCTACGGGCCGAGCCTTGTCGCAAACTTTGAAAAAGCCGGCATCTACGCCGCACGAATCTTGGGAGGTGCTCGGCCGGAGGATTTGCCCATTCAGCAGCCCACGGAGTTCAGTTTGGTTCTCAACTCAGCAACCGCGCGATCCTTAGGCATCGAAATCCCGCCATCACTGCTCGCCCGTGCGGACGAGGTGATCGAATAAGGCTCTACGCCCGATGTCGGCCCGTAGCGACCTTGCCGCGCGACCGCGACCGTCTGCATTCGATCCATTGCGGACTCATTTCCCTATCCTCGGTCCTGATTGCGCCCCATAATGCTCCGCTGTTTGGAGGCTAGTCATGAGGCGACGCGATTTCATGTCGACCCTCGGCGGACTGGCCGCAATTTGGCCAGTTGCCGCGCGCGCCCGGCAAAAGGAACGTGTCCATCGAATTGTTTACCTAAGTGCTCCGAGCCGGGAGTTGGTACAACGCACGCTCGATGCTTTTCTGCGAAAGCTCCGAGAGCATAGTTGGGTTGAAGGCGAGAACTTCATCACTCGCTCTGACCTAATTCAGCGAGGTTCTTGCTGTGACGTTATTTTCGACTTATTCAACCCAAACGGCCCATCTCAATCCCGCATACCTCCGTCGATCACACGGTCCCATGGCAAAATGCTAATGTAGTCATCCCCAGGCGTGGTCCTTGGAGGGTACATGCAGCGGCGGGAGTTCATTGCACTGATCGGGGCCATCGGTGCCGTTTGGCCGCGCAGCTTGATCGCGCAGCCCGCCCATCAGCTCATGAAGAAGATGCCTCGCATCGGTTTCCTGGCGTCAGTTCCGCACCAACGTATCGAAGCCTTCGATCGCGGACTCCGCGAGATGGGATATGTGGAGGGCGCGAACATCATCATCGAGCGCCGGTTCTGGAAGAATGACCGGGAACAACTGGCGAGATTTGCCGCCGAGCTGGTGGCTCTCGAAGTCGAGGTGATTGTGGCGTCCAGCACGCCCGAGGCAATTGCCGCCAGGGCAGTCACCGGCACGATCCCCATCGTGACTGCCACCGCAGACGCGGTCGGTGTCGGCCTTGCGGCAAGTCTTGCGCGGCCGGGTGGAAACGTGACGGGACTGACCGGGGTCGCAAGCAGCGGCAAGAATTTCGGGCTTCTGTTGGAGTTACTGCCACGGGCGTCGCGGTTCGCGGTGCTCCTCGACCCCGACAACCAATATCATGCACGGCTGATGGCCGACTTCCAGAAAACCGCCGCGGACCGGCAGGTCGAGATACTTCCGTTGATCAAACGCTCGGTGGAGGACATAGGCCCTGCTTTCCAGACCATAGCTTCGAAGGATATTCAGGGCCTGCTCGTGCTTGTGGACCCCATCGGGTTCGCCAACCGGCGCAAGATCATCGAGCTCGCCGCGCAAAACCGCATTCCGGCGGTGTATCACTGGCGTGAAGAAGCGGTCGAAGGTGGCCTTCTCGCGTATGGCCCTGACATCATTGACCTCAATCGCCGCTCCGCCGGTTATGTTGCAAAACTGCTGCGGGGCGCGAAAGCGGCCGAACTCCCGATCCAGCAGCCGGAACGCTTCCGATTGGTGATCAATCTTAAGACTGCTCGCGCTCTCGGACTGAATATTCCAACCGCGCTACTCGCGACGGCTGACGAGGTGATTGAATGATGCTGCGCTGCATGAATCCGCATGTGGCCCTTCAGCTACATTGGAAGATTGCTGCTTCTCCGCTGGTGTTGGGGCTTAAGCGGACATCAGTCGACGGCCAGCCGCTTAATGCGTACACGGCCTAGATCCCAGTGCCCGGATCACCGGCCAGGCCGCGAGCGCGGCGGCGAGATGTTTGAGCGTATGGCCCGAGACCATGTGGCCGGTCGCTTCGAACACGGTCACGTCGCCGAGTTCGAACAGCTTGGCCAGCACATAGAAGACCATCACGCCGCCGAGCGGCACGCCAAGCGCGCCGGGTCGCGGGCGTGTGAACGCGAGGCCCACGGCCAGCGCCATGCCGCCGAACTGCACGACCACCCAGGGCGTGAGATTCTCGCGTGCCACCCAGGCCGCCAACAGGCCCGCGATCATCGTCAGCACCAGCACCGCTTCGCCTGCGCGCGTGCTGATGCGCTCGCTGGCCGCGATGCCCAGAAAGCCCGCGAACGCGACCGCCATGCCGAGACGATCGGCGATGAGCCGTTGCGGCACGTCGGGGTCGAGATGATAGAAGCCCGAGCCGAGGCACGTGAGGATCAGGCCGACGAAGAACCAGTTCGCACCCACCGGCGCATCGTGGCGGGCACGCAGCCGCTCCGAGCCCCAGACGCCCATCGCGAGGAAGGCGAGATTGCTCAGCACGTCGCCGGCATTGGGCACGCCGAGGAAGGTGCGGCTATCGACGAAATGCGGGATGTGCCAGGCGGCGGCGGGCATCGTGGGCGCCAGAAGCGCGGTGAGCGTCAGGACGAGGAGCGCACCGATAAGATATTTCTCGCCGGTTTGAAGGGGGGCGTACGAGAGTCGGCGAACGACTGGCGGGACCAGTGCATTGGCCGGTTGAGCTTGGTCGCGCGCGCGCAGCATGAATAGCTCCAGATATTGAACATCGTTCAATATTGGTAGCTTGAAAATGAACTATGTTCAATGCGAAATGCCGCGAGATTTGCGCAACAAGCAAGATCTTGAAATTACTTTGTTTTTTGAACGTGAGCGGCCGCCACAGCCGTAGGGTGGCCAAAGCGAAGCATGCCCACCATTCCGCTTATGATCGACATTCGTGGGCACGGCGCTGCGTGCCTGCCCACCCTACGAGACCGCGTTTGTGGCGCTAACCCGCCCCGATCTCCGCGACGATGCGGCCAGTCGTGACCTGCTCGCCTTCGGCGACGTCGATCGCGCTAACCACGCCCGCGGTGCCGGCCTTGTGGACGTGCTCCATCTTCATCGCCTCCAGCGTCAACACCGGCTGGCCGGCGGTGACGCGGTCGCCGGGCTTGACGAGAACAGCGACGACGCGACCGTTCATGGCGGCGCGGACTTTGCCGTCGCCGCCATTCGTTGAAGTCGCCTTCGGCGCGGCGAGGGTGAGATCATTCGCCACCAGCGGGATGCCGCGGTGCTGGACGTACAGCCGATCGCCATCCCGCAGGAATTTTGCGCTGTCCATCACGCCGGCGAGGCGGAAGCGGATGGCGTCGAGATCGAGCTGGTCGATCTCGAACTTATGCTGGCGGCCTTCGACGGCGACGGTGTAGCTGCCGTCGCGCTCGCGCATGGTGTCGAGCTCGTGCGCATCGCCGCCGATGTCGATTTTCGCCGGCAGCGGAAAGGTGGCGGCAAGGCTCCGCCCGCCCTGCCACGACGGCGCGCGCGGATTGGTGACGTAGAGCAGCAGGCCTGCCAGCGCGATCTTGAATGCCGCGTCCGCACGCGGCGCAAGCAGCTCGTTGCGATGGGCGCCGATGAAAGCCGTCGTCGCCTCACCCTTGGCAAAGCCGGGGTGACGCAGGCACGATAACAGGAACGCCTGATTGGTCGTCACGCCAAAGGCCGTAAGCTGCTCGAGGCCAACGATCAGCCGTCCCCTCGCCTCCTCGCGATTGGCGCCATGGCTGATCAGCTTGGCGATCATGGAATCGTAGAATGGCGGGATCTCCGAGCCGGATTGCAATGCGTGCTCGACGCGGATGCTGTCAGGCACCTGCCAGCGCGCCATGCGACCCGACTGCGGCATGAAATCCTGCGCGGCGTCTTCCGAGCAGAGCCGCACCTCGATGGCGTGGCCGGAGAACCTGATGTCCTGCTGCTTCACCGGCAAGGGTTCGCCGCGCGCGACGCGCAGCTGCAGCTCGACGAGATCGAGCCCGGTGATCGCCTCGGTGACGGGATGCTCGACCTGCAGCCGCGTGTTCATCTCCATGAAGTAGAACGCGCCGCTCTGATCGAGCAGGAATTCCAGCGTGCCGGCGCCCTCATAGCGCAGCGCCTTGACCGCTGACACCGCGACCTCGCCCATCTTCGCGCGCAGCTCCGGCGTGACGGCGGGCGAGGGCGCCTCCTCGATCAGCTTCTGATGCCGCCGCTGCACCGAGCAATCGCGCTCGCCGAGATGGATGGCATTGCCGTGCCTGTCGCCGAACACCTGGATCTCGATGTGGCGCGGGTTCTGGATCGCACGCTCGAGGATGACGGCAGCATCGCCGAACGCGGCTTTCGCTTCCGACCGCGCGCTGCGCAGGGCTTCGGGGAAGGATGCCGCGTCAGTGACGAGCCGCATGCCGCGGCCGCCGCCGCCGGCGACCGCCTTGATCATCACGGGGAAGCCGATCTTCCCGGCTTCGGCGAGCATGACCTCGTCGCCTTGCTCAGCGCCCTGGTAGCCGGGCACGATGGGCACGCCGGCCTTCTTCATGATCTCCTTGGCGCCTGCCTTGTTGCCCATCGCCTCGATCGCCTGCGGCGACGGGCCGATGAAGACGAGGCCGGTATCCTTGCAGGCGCGCGCAAACGCCTCGTTCTCGGCGAGGAAGCCATAGCCGGGGTGAACGGCATCCGCCCCGCTGGCCTTGGCCGCGGCCATGATCGCGGGGATGTTGAGATAGGATTGCGCCGGCAAGGCGTCGCCGATGCGCACGGCCTGATCCGCCTGCTTCACATGAAGCGCATCGCGATCCGCATCGGAATAGACCGCGACGACACCGAGGCCGAGTTTTCGCGCGCTGCGCATCACGCGCAGTGCGATCTCGCCGCGATTGGCAACCAGAACCCTAGAGAACGGCCGGTGCTGCACTGATCCGTTCCTCATGGGCGGGCCACCGAAAACTGCATGCGCTGGGGCGTGCGCGCATCGCCCTCGCGGCAGATCGCGAGCACCTCCGATAGCACCGCGCGGGTGTCGCGCGGATCGATCACGCCGTCGTCGAGCACGCGGGCGCTGGTCGAGAACACATCCATCTGGCCGTCGAACACACCGATGATCTCAGCCTTCATGGCGTCCAGCCTGTCCTTCTCGATCGGCTTGCCGCGACGCGCGGCGGCGGCCTCGGTCACGATCGCCATGGTCTCGGCCGCCTGCTCGCCGCCCATCACGGCGGTCTTGGCGTTGGGCCACGAGAAGCAGAAGCGCGGATGGAAGCCGCGGCCGCACATGCCGTAATTGCCGGCGCCGAACGAGGCGCCGCAATAGATGGTGATCTGCGGCACTGTTGCCGACGTCACCGCCTGGATCATCTTGGAGCCGTGCTTGATCATGCCGGCTTCCTCATAGGCTTTCCCGACCATGTAGCCGGTGGTGTTGTTGAGATAGAGGATCGGCGTGCGGGTCTGGCAGCAGGCCTGGATGAAATGCGTCGCCTTGTTGGCGCCGGCGGGATCGAGCGGGCCGTTGTTGGTGATGATGCCGATGGCCTGGCCCTCGATGCGGGCATGGCCGCAGACGGTGGCCGGGCCGTAACTCGGTGCCATCTCGGTGAAATCGGAATCGTCGACGATGCGCGCGATCACCTGTTTCATGTCGACCGGGCGCTTGTGGTCCATCGGCATGATGCCGAGCAGCTCCTCCTGGTCATAGCGCGGCGGCTTGAACTGCGCCGCCGCTTTGCCCGGCCGCTCCCATTGCAGCGCGGCCATGATCTCGCGCGCGATGCGCAATGCGTCACGATCGTCCTCGGCGAGGTAATCGCCGAGGCCGGAGATCTGCGTATGCATCTCGGCGCCGCCGAGCTCTTCCTCGGTCGCGATCTCGCCGGTCGCGGCTTTCAGCAGCGGGGGCCCGGCGAGGAAGGCGCGGGTGCGGCCGCGGACCATGACGATGTAGTCGGAGAGGCCGGTCTGATAGGCGCCGCCCGCGGTGGAGGAGCCGTGCGTGACGGTGACGACCGGCAGACCGGCAGCGGAGAGCCGCGCCAGGTTGCGAAAGATGTTGCCGCCGCGAACGAAATCCTCGACGCGGTAGCGCAGCAAATTGGCGCCGGCGCTTTCGACCAGCTGGACATAAGGCAGCTTGTTCTCCAGCGCGAGCTCCTGCACCCGCAGCGTCTTGTCGAGACCGTAAGGCTGCAGCGCACCGGCGTCGATGCCGGAATCGCTGGCGCTGACCATGCAGCGGATGCCGGAGACGAAGCCGATTCCGGCGATGACGCCGCCGCCCGGCACGCTCTTGCTCGCATCCGGCACGTCGAACATGTAGCCCGCCAGCGTCGAGAGCTCGATGAAGGGCGCGCCGGGATCGAGCACCAGCGCGACGCGCTCGCGCGGCAGCAGCTGGCCGCGCTTGTGGAAGCGGTCCTTGGCCGCGGCGGACGCGGCGCGCGTGCGCTCCTCGAGCGCGCGCATGCGGTCGATCAGGCCGAGCATGCCGTCGCGGTTGGCTTGGTAGGCGGCGCTGCCGGGGGAGATGGTGTTTTCGATGGTGGACATGACTTGATCCTGCTCATCATTGCGAGGAGCGAAGCGACGAAGCAATCCAGACTGCATCCGCGGAAAGATTCTGGATTGCTTCGCTTCGCTCGCAATGACGGGGCGATACCTTACCTGTTCGTCCCAAAGATCTTCCGCGCCTCGGCGGGGCTCGCGATCTCGCGGCCGGCGCGCCTTGCGCAGGCGGCGACGGCTTCGATCAGCTGGCCGTTCGACGTCACTTTCTTGCCGTCGGCGAGATAGAAGGTGTCCTCGAGGCCGGTGCGCAGATGACCGCCGAGCTCGGCGCAGCGCTGGTGCAGCGGCCAGATCTCCTCGCGGCCGATGGCGGTGACCTGCCAATGCGCCTCGGGGCGCTTCAGCTTCAAGAGGATCGGCAGCAATTCAGGATCGGCCGGCATGCCGGAGGCGACGCCCATGACGAAATTGTACTCGAGCGGGCCGTTGTACATGCCGACCTGGTGGTACATGCCGACGCAGCGGACGATACCGACGTCGAAGCACTCGAACTCGGGGATGGTGCCGACCGCGTTCATGACGTCGAGATAGTCCTTCACCTTCTCGACCGAATTGTCGAACATCATCGGCGGCCAGGCCCAGCTGTTGTCGGCCTTCACCTTCAGGTAGTTCAGCGAGCCTGCGTTGCAGGCGGCAATCTCGGGCTTGGTCTCGCGGATGCAGTCGAGCGCGCCTGAATAGTTCGGCCCTGACACGCCCGAGGTGTGGTTGATGATCACGCCCGGGCAGGCTTCGCGGATCGCCTGCTGGATCTCCTTGCTGACCGCGACCTCCCAGGACGGCAGATGTCCCTTGCCCGGCGCCTGCTGGCGCAGATGGATGTGCATGATGGACGCGCCGGCCTCGAACGCAGCCTTGGCCTCGCGCGCCATCTGCTCGGGCGTCACGGGCACGTTGTGCTGCTTGGGGTCGGTGAGCACGCCGTTCAGCGCGCAGGTGATGACGGCCTTGTCGCTCATGCGTTCAATGTCTCGCACGTTGAGAATTCAACGCTTGCGATCATGTGACGCGCGACATGCGGCTTCTTGCGCGGAGAAGCTGGGAAAAACGACGAATTCGTAGGGTGCGTTAGCCGAAGGCGTAACCCACCACTGTCTGCCTCCGTGGAAATTGACGAGGTGGGTTACGCCGAGCAGCTGCGCTTCGCGCATCTGATCGGCTAACCCACCCTACGAAGCCTCCGCCATCCGCACGGTCTCGGTGCTGCGATAGATCGCAAGATCGCGCGAGCCGACGAAGATCGCCCGTGGCTTCAATCCGTAGAAGCGGCGGATCGAGTGGCTGAAATGCGTGGAATCGGGATAGCCGATGTCCTGCGCCAGATGGGCGAGGTTGAGGTCCTGGTTGGCGAAGTGCAGCAGATACCGCGCGCGCTTCCAGGCGCGGAAGGAGCGGAACGAGATGCCGGTCTCCTCCTTGAACAGGTGCAGGAAGCGCGAGGCCGAGAGGCCGGCTTCAGCGGCGCAGGTATCCGCCGTCACCGGCTCGCCGGAGAAGCGCTCGATGCGGGCCACCGCACGCATCACGCGCGGATCCAGCACGCGGCGCGGCAGCGCCTCGCCAAAGCACATCTCGTCGAACTCGGCGGTGGTGATGTCGCCATAGCGGCGCTGACGCAAAAGTGCGTAGGCGGCGAGGATCTTGCGGACATAGGCGGCCTGGTCGGGTCCGGTCAGACGTGCGGCCAAGGCTTCGATCACGCCATCCGGCATGCTCTCCGGCTCCAGCGTCACGCTGATGACGGTGCGATAGTCGCTGGCGATGGAGTGCCGCTGGTTCGGCAGGGTGACGAACAGCTCGCCGGTGGCGAGAACGTCGTCGATGGTCAGGTGCAGATTGCCCTTCACCGCGACATAGACATGGCAGCAGCCGGGTGTCCGTTTGCGCGGACGGCCGAGCAGGCCCGCATAAAACACCCGCTCCGGCGTGATCAGCATCAGATGGTCGGATTCGCGACCGTTATATTCCATTGGGTTCCTCCTCGCGCGGCTCTCTGGCCGCTGCGGACGGAGGTCACCTTAGCGGAAATTCGGGCGCTGTCACGATAGGATAGCGCTGTCAAAAGACATAGCACGTCGTGGACGCGCAATAGCGCGAACCGGGAAATCGTGAGGTTCCGGGATCGCGCTTCCGCGCCCCGGAATGACAGCCTTCCTTACGCCCTCACCCTCGGCGCAACATTCTGCTCTTGCCCGGCCTTTTGCTCCGCAGCAACCGCGCGCTTATAGCCGTCGCGCTGCTGCAGACGCGACCAATAGGCTGCGACGTTAGGGCCAAAATCCTTGGCAAGCCCGATATTGCTCGCGAGCCGAAGCGCGTAACCGATGACGATGTCGGCGGCGGTGAAGCGGCCAGCGCACAATGTTTCGGCATTCGCGGTCGCTGCCTCGACGGCGCGCAGTCTCCCCAGAAACCATTTCGCGTAATCGGTGGCGACCTGCGGGTTGCGGCGCTCCTCCGGCTCGAGCTGGGTGTATCTCAGCACCAGCGTTTGCGGGAAGGTTAACGTGGCGTCGCTGAAGTACATCCAGTTCAGGAACGTGCCGTAGGCGGGATCTTTAGGGCCGACCATCAAGGGCGTCGGGCCGTATGTGATGCCGAGGTAATGGCAGATGCCGGAGGATTCCGTCATCCTGGTCTCGCCGTCGATCATGAAGGGGATGGTGCCGAGCGGGTTGAGCGCGAGATAGTCCTTGGCGAAGACGCGCGGCGGGAACGGCAGCATCTTCAATTCATAGGGCAGACCCATCTCCTCCAGCATCCAGAGCGGACGGAACGAGCGCGCAGCGTCGCAATGATAGAGCGTGATCATCAGGCGTTTCCTTTGCTGCCGGGCAGCGTGCCCATCATCTTGCACAGGACCATCAGCATGACCTCGTCGGCGCCGCCGCCGATCGAGGTCAGGCGGCTGTCGCGATAGGCGCGGCTGACCGGCGTCTCGTTGGTAAAGCCCATTCCGCCCCAATATTGCAAGCAAGCGTCGGTGAGCTCGCGGCCGAGCCGCCCGGCCTTCAGCTTGGCCATGGTCGCGAGCCGCGTCACATCCTCGCCGGCGACCAGCTGCTCACCGGCGCGATAGATCAGTGCACGCAGGAGCTCGACCTCGGTCTGCATCTCCGCAAGCTTGAAGTGCACGACCTGGTTGTCGAGGATCGACTTGCCGAAGGCTTTGCGGTTGCGGGTGTATTCGATGGTCTGGTCGATGATGTATTCGTGCGCCTTCAGACAGGCGGCCGCGCCCCAGAGCCGCTCCTCCTGGAACTGGATCATCTGGTAGGTAAAACCCTGGCCCTCCTCGCCGATCCGGTTGCGCTTGGGCACGCGGACATTGTCGAAGAAGATCTGCGCGGTGTCGGAGGAGCGCATGCCCATCTTGTCGAGTTTTCGCGCGACTGTGACGCCCTTGGCCTTCATGGGCACGCAGATCAGCGACTTGTTGCGGTGAACGGGACCGTCGCCGGTGTTGGCGAGCAGGCAGATCCAGTCGGCCTGGGTGCCGTTAGTGATCCACATCTTGCCGCCGTTGATGACGTAATCGTCGCCGTCAGAGCGCGCCTGGGTCTTGATCGAGGCGACGTCCGACCCCGCACCGGGCTCGGAGACGCCGATGCAGGCGACGTAGTCACCGGAGATCGAGGGGGTGAGGAATTCGCGCCGCACCTCGTCCGAGCCGAACCGCGCCAGCGCGGGCGTTGCCATGTCGGTCTGCACCCCGATCGCCATCGGCACGCCGCCGCAGGTGATGGCGCCCAGCTCTTCCGCCATCATCAGCGCATAGGAATAGTCGAGGCCCGAGCCGCCGAATTCGACCGGCTTGTTCAGGCCGAGGAAGCCGAGGCTGCCCATCTTCTTGAACAGCTCGTGCGCCGGGAAGATGTCGGCCTTCTCCCACGCGTCGACGTGCGGATTGATCTCGTTGGCGATGAATCTTTGTAGCGAGCGGCGGATGTCGTCGTGGTCGGCGGTGAATAACATTCTCTCTCAGCCTCGTCATTCCGGGACGCGCCCCTTGGCGCGGGCCCGGAATCCATAACCTCCGCTTGTGGTTATGGATTCCGGGCTCGCTCCGCTTCGCTCGCGCCCCGGAATGACGCGAGGAGAGAGCGTTCAAAGCCCCATCTGCCGCGAGGCCAGATCCTTCATGATCTCCTCGGTGCCGCCGCCGATGGCGTTGACCTTAACCTCGCGATAGATGCGTTCGGCCTTGATGCCGCGCATGAAGCCGGCGCCGCCAAAGATCTGCACGGCTTCCGAGGCGCAAAAAGCCATGGTCTGCGTCGCCTGGTTCTTCATCATGCAGATTTCGGCGACCGGGCTCTCGCCCTGCTCAAGCCGCCAGGCCAGCATCTCCAGCATGGCTTGCGATGCCGCCACCTTCTGCGCCATGTCGACGATCTTGTGGCGGATGACCTGGTGCTGCGCGAGCGGCTTGCCGAAGGTCTTGCGCTCCTTTGCGTAGGCGATGGCCTCGTCGAGGCAGACGCGCGCAAAGGCGGTGCAGCTCGCGGCCATGCCCATGCGCTCGCTGTTGAAGTTCTGCATGATGATCTTGAAGCCTTGGCCCTCCTCACCGATCAGGTTCGCGGCGGGCACGCGGCACGCGTCGAAATGCAGCGTCGCGGTGTCGGAGGCCCACCAGCCCATCTTCTTCAGCTTGGTCCTGGACAGGCCGGGCGTGTCGCCTTCGATCAGGAGCAGGCTGACGCCGCCGGCGCCCTCGCCGCCGGTCCGCACCGCAACGGTGAG
Organism: Bradyrhizobium sp. NBAIM03; assembly: GCF_020194055.1. Taxonomy (NCBI): domain Bacteria; kingdom Pseudomonadati; phylum Pseudomonadota; class Alphaproteobacteria; order Hyphomicrobiales; family Nitrobacteraceae; genus Bradyrhizobium; species Bradyrhizobium sp. NBAIM03. The sequence goes on from NZ_JADYVS010000007.1 coordinate 324,986, forward strand.
GTAATCGGCGCGCATCCCCGAGGTGATGAAGGTCTTCTCCCCGCTCACGACGTAGTCATCGCCGTCGCGACGCGCCCGGGTGCGCAGGTTCGCAACGTCCGAGCCGCCGCCCGGCTCGGTGATCGCCAGTGCGGAGATCTTCTCGCCTGCCAGCACCTGCGGCAGCACGCGCGCCTTCACCTCGGCGCGTGCGGCCCGCGCGATCGGGGGAGAGCCGATGGTGTGGCTCATCAGGCTGGCGCTGACGCCGCCTGCGCCGGCGCGCGCAAGCTCCTGGCTCGCGACGATCTTCATGAACTGGTCGGCGGCGATGCCGCCATATTCCTCCGGGAATCCGAGCCCCAGCAGGCCGATTCCCGCCGCCTTGCGATAGAGCTCGCGCGGGAATTCGCCGGCTTCGTCCCATTCATGGGCGAAGGGCGCGATCTCCTTCTCGACGAACCGCCGCATCGCGTCGCGGAACGCGTCGTGCTCGGCGGTATAGAACGGGCTCTTCATCGCGAGACTTGCCTCGACCGGATTCGTCCCGACCACCATGGCTTTAACCTGGGCCGTTCACTTGCGCGGAGTGGCTGATCGGCGCGAACGCTTCGAGCAAGCCAGCAACGCACCCCCCCAGCGGATTGCTGTCACAGCGTCAGAAACAACGCGAACGGCTCTTCCACCGTGCGGCGCAAGTGCTTTCGATACAAGGCGTGGTTGGGATCCTCGGGCGCAACCCGGCCCAAGGAAGGTTTTGGGATATTCCTGAGCGGCACATAGGCGATCGGCGCGGCGATCGGCGTGAGCTGCGAGCCGGGCCCGGCGCGCAGCGTCGAGATGATGCCGTACATCTCGCCTGATACCGTCGGCCGCGACACCGTGATCACGCGGTGCTGGCCGTGCTTGATGAAGACGAGGTAGATGAAGCCGGACTGATGGGGAACGGCGACCTCGCCGGTATGCTCGTAGGCGGCATCGGTCCGCTCGCCTTCGCGGAAGACCAGCGACGAGAGTTTCGGCTCCCAGGCGATCTCGGTGCGGTAGGCGAAGATCGCGTCCTTGTCGCCGAACGACGGCCGCAGGGTGATGTAGACGTCCTCGAGCCAGGTCACTGCGCGGTGGGCATAAGAGCCGAGGCTGTCGGGCGCGACGTCGTTTGCGGCCGGCGGCGTCACCACGATGACGCTCTTGCGCAAGGAGACGCCGAGCGCCTGCTCCAGCCGGACGGTCGTCGCCAGCGTGAACGGCCGCCGGCCGCCGAGCACCTTCTCCAGCGTCGACAGGCTGAGCTTGGCTTGCTCGGCCAGCGCCTGCCGGGACATCCGGCGCCGGGCGAGCTCCTCGCGAATGGTCTCGGCGATCTCGCGGCTCTGCTCGTCCGAAAGCTGCTTGTCCGTGAGTTTGTCCTGCATCTTCACCGTCAGCCCCGCTCCAGGCCGGTCACTCTAGCAGGGCGGACAAACCAGCACAAAACCGCACATGACCGCCCCGGCTCAAGCGAGCCTGGGCCGGCCGCGGCGGAACATTGCCGATCATTCTGCTCGCGAAATCCCGCCCCGCCGGCGGATGCTGAGGACCAGCAAACATGCTTCGGAGCAAGCCAAATGAACGCCTACGACACGGCCGATAGCGACGACCACCCGCTGTTGAGCCGCCTCATCAAGGTCGGACTGTTCCTTCTGGCGCAGGGCATCGCCGTGATGCTGGTCGCCTTCCTGGCCCTGCTGGTGAGTTTCGGGGCGAGCTGGTCGGCGACGACCGAACAGGCCAGCCTGCTCCAGCCCGGCGAAGCACGGTCGGGCAGCCTGCTACTGAAAGAGGACGGCACTACCACGGAGGCGATTCGCCTCGGGACCGATATCGACATCACCGTGTCGGGCCCGACCTTGCGCGCCCGCGTCACGCAAGCATTTCGCAACCCGACCAAGGATTGGGTCGAGGCCACCTACGTCTATCCGCTCGCGGCCGGCGGCGCCGTCGACACACTGAAGATGGTGGTCGGCGACCGCGTCATCATCGGCGACATCAAGGAACGGCAGCAAGCGCGCGTGATCTACGAGGAGGCGCGCCGCGCCGGCCAGAAGGCCGCGCTCACCGAGCAGGAGCGGCCGAACATCTTCACCAACTCGGTCGCCAATATCGGTCCCGGCGAAACCGTGCTGGTGCAGATCGAGTACCAGGAGCCGGTGCATCAAGTCGGCAACGAATATTCGTTGCGCCTGCCGCTCGTGGTCGGGCCGCGCTACAATCCCGCACCGATCATCCAGAGCGTCGATTTCCGCAAGGACGGCTCGGGCTGGGGCGCGACATCGTCGGACCCGGTGCCGGATCGCGAGCGCATCTCGCCCCCTGTGCTGGATCCCGCCAAACATCCGCCGGTCAATCCGACCAGCATCACGGTACGCCTGCAGGCCGGCTTCGCGCTCGGCGAGGTCAAGAGCCACCATCACAACGTCAAGACGGAAAGCCCGGACAACACGACGCGCGTGGTGACGCTCGCTGACGGTACTATTCCCGCCGACCGCGACTTCGAGCTGACCTGGAAGCCGGCTGCCGAGACAGCGCCATCGGTCGGACTGTTCCGCGAGCACATCGGCGATGCCGATTACCTGCTCGCCTTCGTCACCCCACCGAGCGCCGGGCAGGCGGCGCAGAAGCCGCTGCCCCGCGAGGTCGTGTTCGTGATCGACAATTCCGGCTCGATGGGCGTCACGTCCATCGTGCAGGCCAAGGCAAGCCTGCTCTACGCTCTCGGCCGCCTGCAGCCGAATGACCGCTTCAACGTGATCCGCTTCGATGACACCATGGACGTGCTGTTTCCGGCCTCCGTGCCGGCCGATGCTGCGCATGTCGGCGAGGCGACCTCCTTCGTCGGCGCCTTGCAGGCGCGCGGCGGCACCGAGATGGTGCCGGCGATGCGCGCGGCACTGGCCGACAGGCTCGGCGACACCGGCATGGTCCGCCAGGTCGTGTTCCTGACCGACGGCGCGATCGGCAACGAGCAGCAATTGTTCGATGCGATCACGACGATGCGCGGCCGCTCGCGCGTCTTCATGGTCGGCATCGGGTCCGCGCCCAACACCTATCTGATGACCCGTGCCGCCGAGCTCGGCCGCGGCGCCTTCACCCATATCGGCTCCACCGAGCAGGTGGAGGAGCGCATGCGCGGCCTGTTCGCCAAGTTGGAGAATCCGGCCGTGACCGGCCTCACCGCAAGGTTTTCCGAGGCCAATGCCGACGTCACCCCGGCGATCATCCCCGACGTCTATCGCGACGAGCCCCTGGTGCTGGCGGCGAGACTCGACAAGCTCGCAGGCTCGCTCGAGATCAAGGGCCGCGTCGGCGACCGTCCGTGGTCGGTGACGCTGCCGCTGCAAAACGCAGCCGAAGGCAAGGGCCTGTCAAAGCTCTGGGCCAGGCGGAAGATCGCCGATGCGGAAGTCGCGCGCACCCTGCGCGAGATGACGCCGGAGGAAGCTGACAAGGCGATCCTGGCGCTGGCGCTCGACCATCAGATCGTCACGCGGCTGACCAGCCTCGTCGCGGTCGACAAGACGCCAAGCCGTCCCGAAGGCGAACCGCTCAAGCTCAGCGAACTGCCGATCAACCTGCCCGCGGGCTGGGAGTTCGAGAAAGTGTTCGGCGAGCGGCCGCATCTGACGCCAACGCAGCTGCACGAGCGCCATGCCGACGCGCGCAATCAGCCGGCAACGCGACGGCCTATGCCTGCTGCGCCCGATGCGATCCGCCTGCCCAAGACCGCGACCTCGGCCGAGCTGAAGATGATCGCGGGCTTCATCCTGATCGTGCTCGCCCTGATCCTGTTCGTGTTCAACCGGCGTCGGACCTTGCTCACCGACGCCGCTTGAGAGAGGAGCTCCCCGACTCCTCTGTTAGCGCGCGCGGCTGCCCGTCCCTTCCAAACGGCCGCGCGCGCCTTTTTTCACTGTCATTGCGAGGAGCGAAGCGACGAAGCAATCCAGACTGCCGCCGCGGAGACAGTCTGGATTGCTTCGCTTCGCTATCGCAATGACGGGAGACGAAACACAATGCCCCGCTTCATCTCTCCGCTGGTCCTCGCGCTTGGCGGCCTCATCCTGTTCGGCGACGGCGCCTATATCCACGCCAAGGCGTGGCTGGCGCAGGTGCTGCTGGAGCGGGCCTTCGACCGAAGCATTGCCACGGGACAGGCGGTAAAGCCCTGGTCATGGGCCGACACCTGGCCGGTCGCGCGGATCGAGGTGAAGCGGATCGGCGCCAGCGCCATCGTGCTGGAAGGCACGAGCGGGCAAGCGCTCGCTTTCGGGCCCGGTCATATCCAGGACACGGCTGATGCGGGCGAACGCGGGATCGCCGTCTATGCCGCCCATCGCGACACCCATTTCCGCTTCCTGAAAGATGTTGCCATTGGCGACGTCATCGATGTCACGCGCAGTGACGGTCGACACTTTCGCTATCGCGCGGATTCCTCGGCCGTGGTTCGCTTCGATGCATCCGGCATCGATCCCATGGCACAGGGTTTCGAGCTTGTTCTCGCGACCTGCTGGCCATTCGATGCCGTCACATCCGGCCCCGAGCGCTACATCGTGCATGCGACATTGATTGGCGCCGACGGCTAGATCGCCGATCGGACTGACACGCACCGGTGCGCGCTTCATTCCACCACACGGCATACCAGCCACACAGTTGCCAAAGGACTCGCCATAGAACAGAGTGACGCGACACCAATAAGAACAACAGGTGAGGTCACGCCATGGAAGCCCGTGTGTCTGCTGCGCCCGCATCACGTCCATGGTCTCCGCCGCCCGATGCCAGCGACATCGTCAAGGGCATCCACGCAATGCTGCACCCGCACAACATCGTGCTGGTGGGCGCGACCGACAAGCCCGGCAATTATGCCGAGCGCATCTGGAACAATCTGATCAAATATGGTTTCGAAGGCGGGCTCTATCCGGTCAACGCCAAGCGCGATACCGTCTGGGGCGTTCCCTGCTACAAGGATTTTGCGAGTCTTCCGGAGAAGCCCGATCACGTCCTGGTGCTGGTGCCTGCGCGCTTTGCCGTGCAGGTGATCCGCGACGCCGCCGCAGCCGGCGCGCGGTCGGCCACCATCGTCACCTCCGGCTTCAGCGAGCTGCAGGATGACGAAAGCCAGAAGCTCGCTGCCGAATTGCAGGCTGCGGTGCGCGAGACGGGGCTCGCGGTCACGGGCCCGAACTGCCTCGGCAATTTGAGCGCCGGCGAGAAGCTCTTCACCAATATCGACGATCGCATCGTCACCATGGAGCAGGGCGCGGTGGCAATCGCCGGCCAATCCGGCGCCATCGTCATGGCGATCCGCCAGACGCTGGAAGACCGGGGTGTCGGCGTCGGCTACATGGTGACCACGGGCAACGAGGCCGGGCTCGAGACGCCGGATCTGATGCGCTACTTCGCCGAGGATCCGAGCATCAAGGTGATCGTCGTCTACCTCGAAGGCGTGCGCAACACCAAGGCGTTCCGCGATGCCTGCAAGGCGGCGCGCGCGGCGAGCAAGCCCGTGATCGCGCTCAAGCTCGGCGCCTCCGAAGGCGGCCGCGCCGCGGCGATGGCGCATACCGGCGCACTCGCCGGCTCGATCGAGACGTTCGACGCGATCGCGACGCGCGAAGGGGTGATCCGGGTCGGCGGCCTCGACGAGCTGATCGAGACCACCGAGTGCTTCGTGCACGCGGCCGTTCCGAAAGGCGACCGGCTCGCCGCTGTGACGCTGTCCGGCGGCAAGCGCGGCATGCTGATCGACGCATTCTATGCCGCAGGCCTGAATTTCACGCCGCTGAGCCCGCATGTCAGCGCGGAGCTGGCGAAGATGCTCGGCCCCGGCTCGATCGTCGGCAATCCGCTCGATGCCGGCTTCGCCGCGGTGGTCGATCCCTCCGTCTACATGAAGTCGATCAAGCTGATGATCGACGACCCCGATATCGACATCGTCATCGTCGATGCCGAGCTGCCGAAGGCGCCGCACGAGCTGCGCGAGCGCAATTTGCGTATCGTCAACGAGATGGCGAGCGAGGCGGGCAAGCCGGTGATCTACATCAGCGCGATGTCGATCGGCTTCACCGAATACACCAAGGGCTTGCGGAAGTCGCTGCCGCATCTCGCGGTCATGCAGGGCATGGACCGCGCGGTGACCGCGATCAAGTCGCTGCTCGCCTATGCGAAGCTGCGCAAGGAGGTGCCCGATATCGTCTCGAGCTCGAAACCCGCCGCCCGCGCCGTGCTGGAGAAGACGTTGAAATCGGCGACCGGTGCTGCGCTCGACGAGGTCGCCTCGAAGAAGCTGCTCAAGGCCTACGGCATCCCGATCTCGAAGGAGGCGATCGCACAGACCGCGGCGGACGCCATCAAGATTGCCAAGCAGATCGGTTTTCCGGTCGTGGCAAAACTCGTCAGTGCGGAGATCCTGCACAAGTCCGACATCGGCGGCGTGGTGCTGAACCTCAACAGCGCAGCCGAGGTGAAGAAGGCGTTCGCCGACATCACCGCGCGCGTGGCGAAGCTCAAGGGCAAGCCGAAGCTCGACGGCATCCTGATCGCGCAGCAGGTCAAGGCCGAGTTCGAGCTGGTGGTCGGCGCCTCGCTCGATGCGGAGATGGGCCCGGTCGTGCTGTTCGGCACCGGCGGCATCGACATCGAACTGATGAAGGACGTCGCGCTCGCCGGCGCGCCGCTGGACGAGGCCGAGGCACAGCTCCTGATCGGCCGCACCAAGGCCGGCGTCAAGATGCGCGGCTATCGCGGCAGGCCGGCCTTGCACGAGGCCTCGGCGGTGAAGGCGCTGGTCGGGCTGTCCAACCTGATCGCGGATGCGGGCGATCGCATCGCCTCGATCGATATCAACCCGTTCCTGATCAACACCAGGACGGGCGTGGCCGTCGATGCCCTGATCGTGCTGAACAATGCTGCGGCAAAGCGGGCGGCCGGGCATTGACGTCGCGCCGTGCCGTAGGGTGGATTAGCGCAGCGTAATCCACCAATTCATCCCCAGGCGTACGAGAGATGGTGGCGGGTTACGCTTCGCTAACCCGCCCTACGTAACATCGCGGGCTCCTTCCAACTTCCCCGCTTTGGCCGTAAAATCGCCCCTGCATGGCACGCGCGAGCAATCTTGTGATCGGAACGGCAACGCTGGCGGCGATCGCCGTGGCGTTCGGCGGCCTGCTCGGCGCGCAGAAATGGCGCACCATCCAGAGCCGCAGCCAGTTGCGCGTGGTGTTCGAGGGCGGCTCCGCCAGCGGGCTGCGCCGCGGCGGGCCGGTCAATTTCGACGGCGTGCCCGCCGGCCAGATCCTGTCGATCAAGCTGGATAGTCCGCGCAGGATCGTGGCACTCGTCATGCTCGACAACACCGCGCCGATCCGCAAGGACACCGTGGCCGGAATCGAGTTCCAGGGCCTCACCGGCATTGCCGCGATCTCACTCATCGGCGGCGCCCCCTCTGCACCGCCGGTGCCGCTGGACGCGGACGGCATCCCGGTGCTGACGGCCGATCTCAGCGACGCCGAAACCATCGTCGAAACTCTGCACAGCGTCGACCGCACCATCGTGAACAACGCCCCCGCAATCAAGGAGGGCCTGCACACGTTCGAGACCTATACCGCCGACCTCAGGAGCAAGGGCGCCGAGATCGATTCGGTCATGGCCAAGGTCGACAGCGCCTTTGCGGGCTTCGACAAGGCGGTCGCCAAGATCGAGGGCGCGGTGCCGGGCTTCGTCGACGGCAAGGCCGACGAGCTGTTCGAGAAGATCCAGGGACTGCACGAGCTTGCCGGCACCATGAAGAAGAAATCGGCGGCCTACCTCGACGACATTCGCCGCTCGCTGCTCGACGTCAGCGAGGCCGCCAACAAGATGAGCGGCACGCCGGCGCCGCCGCGGCCCCCGCGCAGGCCCACCGAGCAGAAGCGGTAACGCCTCTTTCATACCCTCCACTGGAGGGGTCGGCTCACATGGAGCGTAGCGAAATGTGAGACGGGGTGGGGTGACGGTCTCTCCCCATCCAACAGCGCCCGAGAGGAGGGATCACCCCACCCCGCTCGCGCTACGCGCGATCAACCC
>NZ_JADYVS010000070.1:0-3344 GCF_020194055.1 Bradyrhizobium sp. NBAIM03
CTGCATTGGCGGGGCGGGGGTGGCGCGGGGCTACCTCAACCGCCCTGAGCTGACAGCGGAGCGGTTCATCCCCAGTCCCTTTGTCGAGGGCGACCGGCTGTACCGGACCGGCGACCTGGCACGCTACCTGCCGGATGGCAATCTGGAGTTTTTAGGCCGCAACGACGAGCAGGTGAAGATCCGCGGCTTCCGGATCGAACCGGGCGAGATCGTCGCGCGGCTTTGCGGCCACCCCTGCGTGCGCGAGGCGGTGGTGGTGGCGCGCGAGGATGGTCGCGGCGAGCAGCGCCTCGTTGCGTATGTCGTTGCCGCCGAAGCTGAGGAATCTGATCTTGCCGGCGGTTTGCGGGCGCATGTGAGTGCGGGGCTGCCGGACTACATGGTGCCGAGTGCGTTCGTGCGGCTGGCGGCGCTTCCGCTGACGCTGAACGGTAAGCTCAATCGAAACGCGCTGCCGGCCCCGGGCGACGAGGCGTATGCGCGCCGGACCTACGCGCCGCCACAGGGCGAGACGGAGACGGTGCTGGCGCAGATCTGGGCCGAGCTGCTGGGGCTGGAGCGGGTCGGACGGCACGACAACTTCTTCGAACTGGGAGGGCACTCGCTCTTGGCGGTGCAGATGATCGAGCGTCTAAGGCGGCGGTCACTGCGCATCGAGGTGCGCACCTTGTTCGTCAAGCCGGTGCTGGCTGATCTGGCTGCAAGCCTGGGCCGCCATCACGAGGTGGCGGTCCCGGCCAACCTGATCACCGAGCGAAGTGCGGCGATCACGCCGCAGATGTTGCCGCTGATTGAGCTGGCCCAGGGCGAGATCGACCGGATCATCGCCACAGTGCCCGGCGGGATTTGCAACATCCAGGACATTTACGGCCTGTCGCCGCTGCAGGACGGCATCCTGTTCCATCATCTGTTGGCGGCAAAGGGCGATCCGTACCTGCTGGTATCGCAGATGGCGTTTGACGAGCGTGGGCTGCTCGATCGCTATCTTGCCGCGGTCCAGCGGGTGGTGAATCGGCACGACATTCTGCGCACCTCGTTCGTCTGGGAGGGCCTGTCGCGCCCGGCCCAGGTGGTGTGGCGGGAGGCGCGACTGGAGGTGATCGAGGTCGAGCTGGATGGCGCTCATGGTGCTGGCGCCGCGCAGCTTAAGGAGCGGTTTGATCCGCGCCAGCACCGCATCGAGCTTGGCCGAGCACCACTGCTGCGATTTATGATTGCGCGCGAGCCCGGCAGCGCGCGCTGGCTGCTGCTGGAGCTGCAGCATCATCTGATCGGGGATCACACGACGCGGGACGTGATGCATGCTGAGGTCCGGGCCGAGCTGGAGGGGCGCCAGCATGAGCTGACGGCGCCGCAGCCATTCCGCAATCTGGTGGCGCAGGCGCATCTACGCCGTGATGCCAAGGCCGATGAAGCGTTCTTTCGGGAGCTGCTGGCCGACATCGACGAGCCGAGCACGCCGTTCGGCTTGCGCGAGGTGCGCGGCGACGGCAGCGGGGTTCGAGAGGCGCAGCGGATGCTGCCGTCAGCGCTCCAAGCGAGGCTGCGCGAACAGGCACGGCGGCTGGGCGTGAGTCTGGCGAGCCTGTGCCATCTGGCGTGGGGACAGGTGGTGGCGCGCAGCAGCGGCCGCGAGCAGGTGGTGTTCGGCACGGTGCTGTTAGGCCGCCTGCAGGGCAGCGCTGGCGCCGACCGCACGATGGGGCTGTTCATCAACACCCTGCCGCTGCGGCTTGATCTTGATGGGACAGCGGTCGAGGCGAGCGTGCGAACCACGCACGCCCGGCTGGCCGAGCTCTTGGCGCACGAGCAGGCCTCGCTGGCGCTGGTACAGCGCTGCAGCGCTGTTGCGGCGTCGGCGCCGCTGTTCAGCACGTTGTTGAACTACCGTCACAACACGGCGCCGGCTGTGCCCGGCTCCGGGATGGATGATGTCTTGTCGGGCATGGAATGGCTGGGTGGGGAGGAACGCACCAATTATCCGCTGACCCTGTCGGTGGAGGATTTTGGCGAGGCGCTGGGCCTCACTGTGCAGGTGGCGGAGCCTATCTCTGCGGATCGGATCTGCGGCTACATGCAGCGGGTGCTCGAGGAGCTGGCAAAGGCGCTGGAGCATGCCCCGGATACGCCGGTACGCGAGTTGGACATCTTGCCAGCTGAAGAGCGCACCTATCTGCTGGAGGATCTGAACCGGACGGCGGAGGCCTATCCATCGGACCTGTGCGTCCATGAGCTGTTCGAGGCGCAGGTGCAAAAGGCGCCGGAGGCGGTGGCGCTGGTCTGCGAAAACGAGCGGCTGAGCTATGGCGAGCTCAACGCGCGGGCCAACCGGCTGGCGCATCACCTGATCGCCCTCGGGGTCAAGCCGGACCAGCCGGTTGCGATCTGCCTCGAACGCAGTCCGGCGATGGTGGTTGGTGTCTTGGCGATCCTCAAGGCTGGCGGTGCCTATCTGCCGCTGGACCCAGCATATCCCAGCGAGCGGCTGCATCAGGTTGTCGACGATGCCGCGCCGCGGCTGCTGCTTTGCGACGTCGTCGGTCGCGCAGCACTCGGTCTCGAGGTGCTGACCGATGTGACGGTCATCGATGTGGAGACGGCCACGCCCGCCTGGGCCGAACGGGCGGCTTCAAACCCTGACCGGCGCACGCTTGGCCTCACATCGGGCCATCTCGCTTATGTGATCTACACCTCAGGCTCAACCGGAACCCCAAAGGGGGTCATGGTCCAGCATCAAGGGTTGGTCAATCTGCTGTCGGCTCAGGTCGGCCTCTTTGGCGCTTCTTCCAACAGCCGCGTCGTGCAGTTCGCCTCCATTGCTTTTGATGCAAGCGCTTGGGAGCTTGTTATGGCGTTTGGCTCCGGAGCCGCTTTGCACTTGCCTGCGGAAGAGATCCGTCAAGCGAGTAACAAGCTATCGGATTATCTGCAAAGCGAAGCCATCACCCACGCGACATTACCCCCAGCGTTGCTTCAGACAAACAAGGATCCGAAATGTTTGGCTGTGCAAGCTCTCGTTCTTGCTGGAGAGCTGCCGAAGCCAGAACTCATCCGAAGTCTGGCCCCAACATCAATTGTCAATGCTTACGGCCCGACCGAGGCAACAGTCTGTGCGACGATCTGGACTTGCCCGGCTGATTTTAATGGGTCATTGGTCCCGATCGGGCGCCCAATCGCCAACACGCGTGTGTACTTGCTGGATGGCCATGGCGCGCCCGTGCCGTTCGGCGCGGTGGGTGAGCTTTACATTGGCGGGGCGGGGGTGGCACGGGGCTACCTCAACCGCCCTGAGCTGACCGCGGAGCGGTTCATCGCCAGTCCCTTTGTCGAGGGCGATCGGCTGT
>NZ_JADYVS010000071.1:0-2920 GCF_020194055.1 Bradyrhizobium sp. NBAIM03
CGTGCGGCTCTTCAAGCTCGCCACAATCGCATGACGATCAACCCCGTTGCCCACGTCACGAGGGCCGCGTAACATTCATTCCGGCAACGTCGATCCGACCTAGTTCAACAGCGATCGGGACATCCCCTTTGGAAGGGGGTCGAACGATCTGGCCCGACCCCGCCCTGTGAGCACACGTAGATGAAGCCTCATCGTGCGCAGAGGATTTGCGATTACCCCGCAACTTCAACCTCGAGATCCGTAGCGCGCAGGCTCGATAGTGGTACATGCTGCCACTTCTGAGCGACTGTGCCGTTCTCCGGATAGAGCCAAATTGGGTTGCCTTCTTGCTGTCTGCTATTATTGTTATCGATGCACAGGTTGCGATTGACTAAGCTGTAGATAGGACCTGGGTTCTCCCCAAATTCCCACTGCTGGTTAGGGTTGGCAGCGTCGTAGAACTGAAGGTAGAGCCTAGCTTCCCTGATGGCATTACCGCTTGGCGCGAGTGCAAGCCGATCGCTTGCGTGAAGCCTAATGGAGCCGGCGTCAAGGTCGATATCCCAGACAATATATCGAAGGGCGGCATGTCTTTTTCGAAGTACAATTGGAGCACCCACTGCCTGATCGTGCACGCCGATCACGTAGTCCTCATTCGCCTTGTATTTGATTATAAAGCTTCCCATTTGTATGTATCCTTGCTTTCCGAAAGCGCTGTCCACCGCGCGATGAAGGTCTTTGAGCCTCACCACCCTTTGCAGCAATATACGTGCCACCGGAAAATGTTCTGTGCATTTAGAGAAAGGCGCGAGATCGTGCGCTTCCCTGTGCCCAGCGGGATGCTTACATCTCAATGTTGGCCTCCCGACGCACAATGTCTTCAGTCGGACATGGCTGAATAGTTAGACCGTATGCGCACCTCTTGCGGTGAGATGGCTCGCCCTACACTGCGCGTCCTAAGGTTGCACGGGCGTACCGAGCCGATCCTCATCACGAGGACGAGCCGTGGCAGATTATAGGAAGGCCTTTTGTCGGAATCGATGTGGCCAAGCTGAGAAATGCCGTCGGGATTGCGGATGTAGGCCGGGAGGGCGAGGTTCGGTTCTTGCGAGGTCGATGCCTTCATTGTCAACATGCGCCGCGTCATAGAGCGGATTGCCAACCGGTTTGACGCGTCCACTTCTGTTACGAGCCGGCCCAATTGGCTATGGTCTTTATCGCCTGATCCGGTCGCTCGGCCACGAATGCACTGTGATGGCGCCATCATTAATCCCGAGGAAGCCGGGCGATCGTGCGGAGACGAACCGCCGGGACGCCGTTTTCTCGCGCGGCTGCTACGCGCCGGCGAGCTAACGGCTTGTGGCTGCCTGATGAAGGTCACGAAGCGATGCGCGATCTCTTCGCGTCGCATGAGCAGCGGCTGAGATGCCGCGCGGCATAGAGCGGAGTGTGCAGGCCTGCATCTCCGCCATGATCCGCGCCTTCTCCTCGCCCATCCATCCTCGCCGCCGACGTTCCCCGGTGATCACCTCGACACGACGATAGGAATCACCTTCCAGCCTGCCATCAATATGGCACTTGCCATCGTTCCACCTCCACCGATAGATAGGGCCTCAGGCCGGTTACTGTCTTCAAGAGTAGTTCGATTAGGAACCAACGGCTCTAACGGTAGAACATCTGGTGAGCGACGTCAGGACCGAATGCGCGCGACCCACGTGACCGCGATGAATAGGCTGAGCTGACCCGCGACGTCGATCTTCGTGCAGAAGTTCGGACATCCGAGTCTTGAACCAGGCACAGCTGAAGACCCAAAACGCCTCGCCTCGACCACAGATTCCAACCAGCTGCTGTTACAGATCCAGGCACAGTTGAGTTTGAGCTGAGCATGAGCTTATCCTTTGCCTTATTGGACTGATCCGCCGTTCGACTTTCCGGCATCTCCGCCAGTGCTCGCGCGGTTCTCGCGCTTACGAATGAACGTCTCATATCCCTCGGGATTAACCTCCTTTAGGCGATCTAGCGCGCGCTCAGCTTCCAGATCGGCGGCCTTGCTATGACGCTGTTTGATCTCGTTTACTTTTGCTTCCATCCCTGTGAGCTGCCCCATTGCTGTTGTTGCATCCTCGGATGCGATCTTGAGCTTCGCGCCTGGTGTCTCCTCGATGCCTACGAGCATCGTCCTAAGCTCTTTAACGGCCTTGGAAAGAATGACCAGCTGTTCAGCTAAGCCAATCTCAGCACTTACGTCATTATCGACTTGCCGGTGAAAATTCGGTGCGATGTCCTGCACCACCGACCCGCTGAGTGGCGCGAAAAATGGAAAACTCAACCAAGAGAACCAATTAGGGTTTGACATTGATATCCTCTCGGCCATCTTGGTGTTCTTCCTCAGTATATTCCAGCAATTGGCGTGCCAATCGGCCTTGGTATCGACGACGGCGCAAAGTACAGATATCATTTCCACCGGGCATGCGAACCTAGCGCGGCCCGGATGCACAGCTCGGCTTGTCGCCGCAGGTTAGGCGGTACCGTCAAGTTAACGAAAGTGATCAGCTATGCCGTTTGGTTGTATTTCCGGTTTCCCTTAAGCTTGCGCATGGTCTGGAAATGCTGGCGGCGCGTGGCATCGGCGTGACCTATGAAACCGTGCGCCAGTGGGGGCGCAAATTCAGCAAGCCGTTCTCCGGCTTTCAATTACCCACATTTCCAGCCGCGGCGATTTCGGCGCCGAGTTCGATGTCTGCGAGTCGGGAGAGGCCGCGCCAGATGACAACGTTTCCGGGTGGCGGACCGCCCGCCCTGGCCAAGTAGCCACCTAGCAGGCTGTTGAAGAACTCAGCTGTGTTCGCAAACGAAGGCCGAATCGTCGCCATTGTGTATGTAGAAGTGGCCGACGAGCCTGCCGGCAGTGCCGATCATGGCCCATCCGCGACCGCAGGTG
>NZ_JADYVS010000072.1:0-2853 GCF_020194055.1 Bradyrhizobium sp. NBAIM03
TCGGCATTGCGCCCGCCGCCTTGCGCTGGCGGCTCGCCCGAGCCTTCCTTGAGCTTGACGCTCTTCATCGAGGCCCAGGCCTCGATCAGCGTGCCATCGACCGAGAAGTGATCGCTCGACAGAAGCTGGACAGTTGAGCGTGTGCCCGAGCGAGACCAGCAACAGGCACAAAAGTTCTCTGAACCAGGCAAGGATGCGGCGGAAGTTGTGGCCGACAGCTGAGAGGACGACGTTGGCGGCATCGCCGGCGCGGCCTTTGAGATAGCACCGGCCGAGGTGCCCTTCGGCCTTCAGGTGTCCGATGATGGGCTCAATGGCGGAGTGACCTTGCCCCCTGGACTTAATCCAGATTGAAGTTCGCTCTGGCCATATGAGGACCAGAGCATGAAGCGCAGCCGCTTTACGGAAGAGATGGGGTATTCGGTCCCGATCGCCTGACCTATTTGCTGCGCGGCACGTTTTGACTGACGATCATGGACCAACTCTATCCGAAGGAGAAACGTCATGATCTACGTCGGCCTCGATGTTTCGCTGAATTCCGTTGCGGTATGTGCGGTGGACGAGACCGGAAAGCTTATCCGGGAGGGAACGACGTTGGCGGACGCGCCATCGATTGTGCAGTACCTCGAACCATGGGCTGGTCAAGTTGAACGGGTGGGCCTTGAGGCAGGACCGACGTCAGAATGGCTGACCGCAAATCTAATCGAACTGGGGCTGCCGGCCGTCAGTTTGGAAGCCCGCCAAGGTAAGGCGGCGCTTTCGGCCATGCCGGTGAAGACCGATCGGAATGACGCCCGTGGGATCGCGCAGGTGGTGAGAACGGGATGGTTCAAGCCTGTTCACGTCAAGAGCATCGGCAGCCAAAGGGCGCGGACGCTGGCCGCGGCTCGCAAGCATATCGTCCGCTCCATCGCTGCCACAGAGCAAGTCATCCGCGGACTTCTGCGTCCGCTCGGTCTCAAAGTCGGAATCGTCTCGCGGACTCTGTTCTCGACGCGAGTTCGTGAGTTGGTCGGCGATGACGCCTTGCTGGAGGCGATCATGAATCCACTGCTTGCCGGACGCGAAGCGCTGATGCGGGAGTACGCCCGACTGCATCGTCTGGTTCTGAAGGCCGTGCGCAGTGACCCGGCTTGTCGGCTCTTGATGACGATGCCAGGGATCGGCCCGGTCTCTGCGTTGACCTTCCGCTCCACTGTGGACGATCCTAGGCGATTCCTGCATTCCCAATCTGTCGGCGCCTATCTCGGGTTGACGCCCCGGCGATACCAATCTGGCGAGGTTGATCGGGTGGGACGGATCACAAAAGTCGGAGATGGAGAGACGCGCACAGCCCTGTTCGAAGCTGCCAACGTCGTTCTCAGGCCATCAACCCGATGGTCTCCGATGAAGGCCTGGGCGGTGCGTGTTGCCCACCGGCAAGGAAGCAAGCGTGCGAAGGTCGCGCTGGCCAGAAAGATGGCTGTCGTCCTTCACCGAATGTGGGTTGATGGAACCGAATTCCGATGGACGGCGGTGGCGTAAGGACGCCATCGTCATCCCAAGAGACGCCCGTCGCGGGGCGTGGGGATGGTCGAGTTCGTATGATCTGTCGTGGCGTCCGCCCTCCAGGTCGGGTGACTACGCCGAAGAGCTTGAACCGACCATTCAACCGAATCCCATCGTGTGGCGGCTTTGCCGACCACGAACAGAAGCAAGGTACCCGCGGCACGCGCTCTTAAGGGATTGACAGAAGCAGACCGAATACAGAAGCAGATCATCGGGATTTTGAAGGAGCACGAAGCTGGCGTGTCGGTTGCCGATCTGTGCCGGAAGCACGGCGTCAGCGATGCCAGCATCTACAAATGGAAAGCCAAGTTTGGCGGGATGGAGGTATCGGAGGCCAAGCGGCTGAGGACGCTGGAGGATGAGAACACGCGGCTGAAGCGGCTTTTGGCCGACGCCATGCTGGACAATGCTGCGTTAAAGGACCTCCTGGGAAAGAAGTGGTGACGCCCGCGGCCAAGCGGAAAGCTGTCGCCCATCTCATGGAGGCCCACGAGATGAGCGAACGGCGGGCGTGTAAAGCCATCGGCTGTTGCCGCATGACCATCAGATATCGGACGACCCGGGCGGATGACGCGGCCCTACGCCAACGCATGAGAGCGATTGCCGAGGTGCGCCGTCGCTTCGGCTATCGGCGCCTGCATGTTCTGCTCAGGCGGGAGGGCTATCTGGTCAACCACAAGAAACTGTTCCGGCTCTACCGGGAAGAGAGGCTCGCGGTCCGTCGCCGTGGTGGCCGCAAGCGGGCGCTCGGGACCAGGGCGCCGATGGTGGTGCCGATAGCGCCGAATGACCGCTGGTCGCTCGACTTCGTCTCGGACCAGCTCACCGATGGCCGCCGCTTCCGCATTCTGACCGTGGTCGACGAGTGCACGCGCGAATGCCTGGCGTTGGTGGCCGACACCTCGCTGTCGGGCTCCCGGGTGGCGCGGGAGCTGGACCGGCTGATCATCGAGCGCGGCAAGCCCAAAATGGTGGTCAGCGACAACGGCACCGAATTGACCAGCAACGCCATCCTGACATGGGCCGATCAGAGCCGCGTCGCCTGGCATTACATCGCGCCCGGCAAGCCGACGCAGAATGCCTTCATCGAAAGCTTCAATGGCCGTCTCCGAGACGAATTGTTGAACGAGACGCTGTTCACGTCGCTGGCCCAGGCCCGCGTCGAACTCGGACATTGTCGGGCCGACTACAACGATACGCGACCTCACTCGCAACTCGGATGGAAAACACCATCGGAGTTTGCCTTCACCTGCAACCCGCGACGGGATCTGGCGCTGCGCTATGCCGATGGCTCCGCACCAGCTC
>NZ_JADYVS010000073.1:0-2553 GCF_020194055.1 Bradyrhizobium sp. NBAIM03
ACGCAGGGCCCTGCCGATTGTCCCGGCACGGCCGCTGGCCGGCCGAACAGGGCCCGGCGACTTGCAGCGGGCGAACGTATAGTGGCCTTTGCGCTCCCGGGCAAGCCGTTCGGGAACGGTCTTTCGGGCCCGGTGGATAGCCCCGGGGGGCGGGATCATTCGGAGGCGATTTCAACGGTTTGTTAGCGTTCCCTGCGTAGCGCTGGACGGGGAGATTTTGCCGATGCCAACGCCGAAGAAGCGCGCAGCCCGCAAGCTGCTGTCGCAGCACGCCTGGATCACGCTGGACGGCGGCTTTGCCGCGCGGCACTGCCTGGTTCAGGACATCTCGGATTCGGGCGCCAGGATCACCCTCGACGAGGACGCGAGCCAGCTTCCCGGCGTGATCAGGATGGCCTTCGCACGCGATGCGCGCACCGGGCGGAGCTGCCAGGTGGTCTGGCGCCGCGGCAAGTCGGCCGGCGTCAGGTTCCTCTAGCCGCGGACGGTCCGATGGCGCGCGGGGCCGGTCCGGGCTACAAGGCGGCGATGCGCACGCCGCTCCTCATCCTGCTCTCCTTGCTGGCCACGTCCGCGACCGCGGCCGAGAGCCTGCGCCTGCCGCCTGCCGAGCCGCCGCAGATCGGCAAGGCGCTGCCGCTGAACGGCAGCACGGCCGGCAAGGTGAGGGCAGGCGCCTGCGCCGCCTATGGCTCGGGCTTCGTGATGGCCGAGGGCACGGGGACCTGCGTCAAGCTCGGCGGCTCGACCAGCGTCGACGCTGGCATCCGGCGCTGAAGGCCCATGCCCGCGGATCTGGTGCGGCTCGACATCATCGTCCCCGTGCTGATGTATTGCGCGCTCTTGTGGTGGGTCGGCCGCGGTCTCAGCTGGACCGCGCGGCTGGCAACGGCCGCGGTGACGCTGCTGCTGATCATCGTCGTGCTGCTGGTCGAGCGCGGCTGGCGCTAAAGCCTGAAACAAAACCGCGAAAACAACCCCATGCACCGTAGCCGTCAAGCGCGGCCGTGACGCCGCGGGAAGCGCGCCTGAACGCGGATTCCCCGCGCGACCGCCGCAGCTTAACCCGCGCGAGGTGCTCACGACATCGGCGGTGCGACGAATTGCGCAAATCCCGGCCGCTTGCCGAGCTCGGCGAGCCAGCGGGTGAGGTGCGGCTGGGCCGGCCGGCTGATGCCCTCGACCCCGAGCCAGCGCCGCGCATAGGACCCGATCGCGATGTCGGCCAGCGTGAACGCATCGCCCTCGATGAAGCGGCGCGTGGCGAGCAGGCGGTCGGCGATGGCCCAGACCTCGGCGGCGGCATCGGCATCGCGCTGCACCTGGATCATGTCGCGCTCGGCGGGCGCGGTGCGCACGATGCCCCAGAACACCGGGCGGTCGACCGGCTGCACCGTCGACAGGGTCCAGTCGAGCCAGCGGTCGACCGAGGCGCGCTGCCTCGGCGCCTCGGGATAGAGCGGCGTTCCGCGGCCATGCGCGAGGCAGAGATAGCGCATGATGGAGTTGGACTCCCACAGCACGAAATCGCCCTCGACCAGCGTCGGGATCCGCGCGTTGGGATTCATCGCCAGATAATCGGCCTCGCGCGTCTTGCCGTATTGCATGCCGGCATCGATGCGCTCGTAGGCGAGGCCAAGCTCGGTGCAGCACCACAGCACCTTCTGCACATTGACCGAATTGGCGCGGCCCCAGATCGTCAGCTTGGTATCGGCCATGAAGCGTCTCCCGCGGCATTGTCCGGTGTCGTAGCCTGGATGGAGCGAAGCGCAATCCAGGGCTGACAGTCCCGGATTACGCTTGCGCTCCATCCGGGCTACAGATCCACCTTTCCCAGCTGATAGCGGAATTCGGCGCGCCGAGCGATGCGCGATTGCATCGTGCCCCTCATGCAAAAAGCTCCGCACGCGGCGGAGCCTTCATTGCAATAGTTCAAGTCTTTCGCTCAGCGGCCGAAGAACAGCCACAACAGAATGATCACCGGGATCGGCACGCCAAGCATCCACAGCAACAGCCCTCTCGCCATCGCATCCTCCTCCAAATCGGTTTCGTGAAAGGAGAACGCCGGGGGAGGGGCCTAGTTCCTGCCTATGGCTTACCAATGGCCGGTGTTGGGCATCGATGCCCACGGCTCCTGCGGCGGCTTCGGATCGCCCTTCTGCAGCAGCTCGATCGAGTGCAGGTCCGGCGAGCGGACAAAGGCCATGTTGCCGTCGCGCGGCGGACGATTGATGGTGACGCCCGCCTTCATCAGCTTCTCGCAGGTGGCGTAGATGTCGTCGACCTCGTAGGCGAGATGGCCGAAGAAGCGGTCCTCGCCATACTTCTCCTCGTCCCAATTGTAGGTGAGCTCCACCAGCGGCGCCCCGCGCGTCGGCGGCTGCTTCTTCAGAGCTTCGAGATCATCCGCCGAGCACAGGAACACCAGCGTGAAGCGCCCCTTGTCGTTCTCGATCCGCCGCACCTCCTTCAAGCCGAAAGCATCGACATAGAATTTCAGCGCGACATCGAGATTGCGCACGCGCAGCATGGTGTGGAGGTATCGCATGGTTG
>NZ_JADYVS010000074.1:0-2673 GCF_020194055.1 Bradyrhizobium sp. NBAIM03
CGCTGGCGGCCTACCAGTCGCCGCAAGGTGCGGTCGAGACGGCGCTGGCGCAGATCTGGGCCGAGCTCCTTGGTGTCGAGCGCATCGGGCGCAACGACCACTTCTTCGAACTGGGCGGCCACTCGCTCTTGGCCGTGCAGATGTCGAGCCGGCTGTCACAGGCTGTCGGGGTCGAACTGCCACTGTCGACGCTGTTCGCAAGGCCAGTGCTGAGTGACCTGGCGGCAAGCATCGTCGAGCTGTTGAGCCGCTCCGGTCCGCACGAGCTGTCGTCGATTGCAGCCGTGTCGCGTCATGAGCCGCTTGTGCTGTCGTTTGCGCAGCAGCGGCTATGGTTTTTGGCTCAGCTGAACGAAGGCAGCACGAACTATCACATTCCGCTGGCCTTGCGATTGCGCGGGATGCTCGACCGCAGCGCCTGGCAGCGCAGCCTTGACCGTCTGTTTGCGCGTCATGAGGCGCTGCGCAGTGTGTTTGTCGCGACCCAAGGCAAGCCCCGGGTTGAGGTTCTGCCGCCGGACGCGGGTCTGCCGATAGTTGAGCATGATCTGCGGGAGAGATCGGATGCGGAAGCGGCATTTTTGGATCTGTGCCATGAAGAGGGGCGCACGCCATTCGATCTTGCGCGCGGTCCGCTGATCCGCGGGCGGCTGATCCGCATCGCCGACGAGGAACACGTCTTCCTACTGACCCAGCATCACATCGTCTCGGACGGTTGGTCGATGGGCGTGCTGCTGCGTGAACTTAGCCAGCTCTACCGGGCATTCGAGGCTGGGCAGGACGACCCTCTGCCGCCGCTTGCGATCCAGTATCCGGATTACGCCGCCTGGCAACGTCAATGGCTGTCGGGGGAACGGTTGCAGAAGCAGGCGCAGTATTGGCGCAGCGCCCTGGCAGGCACAGCCCGTCTTGTCTTGCCGACGGACCATGCGCGGCCTGCCCAGCAGTCGTTTGCCGCGGCCACGGTCCCGATCACCGTCGATGCGGATTTGACGCGGGAGCTGAAGCGGCTGAGCCTACAGCATGGCACGACGTTGTTCATGATGGTGCTGGCGGCCTGGGCGGCGGTGCTGTCGCGTCTGTCCGGGCAGGACGATCTTGTGATTGGCGTGCCGAGCGCCAATCGGGGGCACCGCGAGATCGAAGAGCTGATCGGGTTCTTCGTCAACACCCTGGCGCTTCGGCTGGACCTGTCGGGCAAGCCGCGCGTGTCGGAGCTTCTGGAGCGGACGCGGCGCACGGTGCTGGCTGCGCAGGAGCATCAGGACCTGCCGTTCGAGCAGGTGGTGCAGATCGTGCAGCCGCCCCGGGCTCTTGATCACACGCCATTGTTCCAGGTGATGCTGGCCTGGGAGAACAATGCGGTTGGGTCATTGGACCTGCCGGGGCTGAGTGTCGAAGCTGCCGGGGAGGAGATTGATCAGGTCGAGTTCGATCTGGAGCTGAGCCTTGGTGAGCAGGGCGAGGAGATCGCCGGAACACTGGCTTATGCCACGGCGCTGTTTGATCAGGCGACGATCGAGCGGCAGCGTGGTTATCTGCTGGCGCAGCTGCGGGCGATGGTTGCCGATGCGCAGCAAGAGGTCCACCGGATTGAGCTGCTCTCGACTGCCGAGCGCACGTATCTGCTGGAGGAGCTGAACCGGACGGCGGCGCCGTATCCTGCGGAGCGGTGCATCCACGAGCTGTTCGAGGCGCAGGTGCACAAGGCGCCGGATGCGGTGGCGGTGGTCTGCAAAGATGAGCGGCTGAGCTACGGCGAGCTCAATGCGCGGGCCAACCGCCTGGCGCATCACCTGATCGCCCTCGGGGTCAAACCTGGGGATCGCATTGCCACAGTGCTGGACCGCTCCGTCGCTCTTCTGGTGGCGCAGCTGGCAATTCTGAAGGCCGGCGGCGTGTATGTACCGATCGATCGCGCCCTCCCGCCGGCACGACAAGAATTGCTGAGG
The DNA here is from genome assembly GCF_020194055.1 of Bradyrhizobium sp. NBAIM03. Classification (NCBI taxonomy): domain Bacteria; kingdom Pseudomonadati; phylum Pseudomonadota; class Alphaproteobacteria; order Hyphomicrobiales; family Nitrobacteraceae; genus Bradyrhizobium; species Bradyrhizobium sp. NBAIM03. Next base: position 1,953 of record NZ_JADYVS010000074.1, read on the forward strand.
GCCGATTGTGCTGCACGCTTGGTGCTTTGCGCTGATGATCTGGTTGAGGCGACGATACCTGTTCGTACTATTGGGCCGCTCATAGCTGGAACGGGATGTAGTTCCGATCCTGGGCTGGCGTTGAGCGCTGAAACTGCCGCTTACGTCATGTACACCTCTGGCTCAACTGGCCTTCCCAAAGGAGTTGTTGTTCCTCATCGTGCCGTCAACCGGCTCGTGATCAACAGTGGGTATGTGAAGATCGATGCAGGAGATCGGGTGGCATGGGCTGGCAATCCCGCCTTCGACGCAAGCACGTTCGAAGTATGGGCACCGCTGCTTAACGGTGGTTGCATTGTTGCCATGCATGCCGCCACCGTCAGGGATACTCTTAGTTTTGCCCGCGCGCTTGAACAGCACCGGGTGACGACACTGTTTCTAACAACAGCATTATTCAACCAACATACATCAACGATTGCTCCGACGTTGGCGCAACTGAAGCACCTCCTCTGTGGGGGTGAGTGCGGTGATCTTGCCTCGTTTCTGAGATTGTTAAAGGAAAAGGGCCCCGTACGTCTCATTAACTGCTACGGGCCCACCGAGACGACGACATTCGCGACGATCTGGACTTGCCCGGCTGATTTTAATGGGTCATTGGTCCCGATCGGGCGCCCAATCGCCAACACGCGTGTGTACTTGCTGGATGGCCATGGCGCGCCCGTGCCGTTCGGCGCGGTGGGTG
>NZ_JADYVS010000075.1:0-2391 GCF_020194055.1 Bradyrhizobium sp. NBAIM03
GCGCTGGAGGGGCCGGTGGGGCGATAATTGGCACGCTCGGCGACGTCTGGGCCAATCCCATCATGGTGGATGCACTCATCCACGCTCGCGAAGGGACAATCGTTGTTCCGGAGCGACCGACCTCTCCGTATTTTTACTACTACGCGCCGGCCTTGCCGGCGATCGAAGACCCAGCCCAATTGGATCGCTGGGAGCCGTGGGTGCGCGCCTACACAGCGGTCGGGGAGATGCTGCAGGGCATCACCCTTCAGGTGTCGGGCGCCGATCCGAACGCATTCCTGGTTCGCTCGCCCGCATACGTGATTGCGGAGTTAGGGCGTCCGGTCCAATCGACGTTTCAAGACCAGATTGAGATGGTCGTGAGCTGGGCCGAGCTGCGCAACGAACGCGCCACAGAAATCATGGCGCAGATCGATCCCCAGTATGCCTTCTGGTCCTCGATCGTCTACCTGCATCCCGAGAGGACCAGGCGGACATTCGAGCTCATCAACATGGTCCTGCAATTCTGCGTTTACGTGGAAATGCGCTTCAAGCATGCGCTGGGGTGCTCGCGTCCCGTGGAATACAACGCCCAGGTTCAGCCGATGATCACGACGCCGGGACACGGAAGTTTCCCGAGCGGACATGCGACGCAGGCTTACGCGGTAGCCTACGTGCTGAAACGGCTATTGAGCCTGCACAAGACGACATCCGGATTCCCGGAGATCGTCGAGCAGCTCGACCGGCAGGCCGCACGAATCGCAACCAATCGGGTCGTGGCCGGAGTCCATTTTCCAGTCGACAGCATGGCAGGGCGGATGCTGGGTATCGCCTTGGGCGAGTACTTCGTCGGCCGTTGTCTCGGGAGCACGGCAACCAAGAGCCGCAAATTCAACGCCAGCCACGCCGACAGTAACTCTCGCACGGATTTCAATCCCTTCCATGCTGACCAGGCGCTCAATGCCAACAAGTTCTATTCGGAAACCACAGGAGGGACTGTTACGCAGTCCCTCCTGATGAAGGAACTATGGGACAAGGCCTACTACGAAGTTTCGACAAGATTTCCGTAGGAAACACGTCCCTGCAACCGAAGTGGAGAGCATTCCATGGCCGAGGAATTGCCGAGATGCTTCGACCCGTACCTCCGGTACGCAATCGCGAGCGAATTTAAGAACTTCGATTTTTTCGACGAGCAGGAGTCCAAGCTATTCCTGTTCGTGGAGCTTAAGCACGCCGGGCTCGCCGATAATTTTGTGAGAGCCATGAGTCCTAGTGACTTCGGCGCCGAATTCGGGCTGACCAGCCCGAACTCGCGATATCTGACCATGCGGGCTTACATAAGGGCTGTCGAGAAGGACAGTTTCCGGGCGTGGGACGACAACGTATCCCGGGTCGAGCTGTCCCTCCCGTTGAAGCCGACGGCCATACAAAAGGGTGCGCAGCGCAACAGGTCCGCGAGCGAACAACCACCGACACCTCTCCTCATCGGCGTGATCGACGATGGCTGTCCGTTCGCGGCCGCTCAGTTTGTCAAAAGGATCGCGGGTGTCGCATCCGGGACACGCGTGCGCGGTGTCTGGGATCAGAACGAGCACGCAGGCCGAGTCCCGATCCCGGTAGGTGCCGACGTCTTTGGCGAGAAGCCGTTCGATTTCAATTACGGCCTCGAGTTCCTTCGAGACTCCATATCCGGCGTGGTTGGGCTCAACGACTGGATCCAGTTGCACAAGAGGGCAAACACGATCGACGAGGATGGCTGCTACGCGCGTGGAGGTTTCAAGACCCTCAAGCATCAGGCCTCGCATGGTGCACATGTAATGGATGTCCTCGCCGGACGCATTCCGCTCTCGGCACGCATCGCGCGCCGCGATCCGCCAAGTTGGCAGCCCGGAGATCCCCTGACCGATCCCGCTTGCGAAGCAGATATCGTGTTCGTGCAGTTTCCCGAGAGCTGCCTTCGTGACGCGACCGGCGTCTGGCTGAAGGGTTACGTCGCCGATGCAGTCGATTACATCATGTCATTTGTCGATTCTGGCACAACGAACGTGGTGATCAATGTCAGCTACGGGCCGACAACCGGACCTCACAACGGCACGTCGGAGCTCGAGGGCAAGCTGAGGGAGCTTGTCACCCACTATGACGGCGTTTCCGTAAGTCCAAAGCTCGACGTCTTCCTGCCTGCCGGCAACAACTATCTGAGCGATGGGCACATCCATTTCGTCAGGCAAACCATGGCAGAGCCCGTCCATGTCGAATGGACGTGGCGCCTTCCCCCCGACAATACCGTGCTCTGCTTTGCCGAAGTCTGGATGAAGAAGAACTGCACGGACAATGTCATTGTTACGCTCACCTCGCCCGGCGGTCGTAGCTCCTCGTCGACTGCCGGTCCAGCGCCTCCCGGCCCCCCACCCC
>NZ_JADYVS010000076.1:0-2246 GCF_020194055.1 Bradyrhizobium sp. NBAIM03
GCGCACCTACGGCTCGGTCAAATCGATCCTTGCCAACAACCTCGATCGGCGTCCTTCACCCAAGCGCCCCGCGGACAACGCGCCGGTCCTTCATCCCAACATCCGCGGGCCGCGCTACTACAACTAGGAGATCACGCCTTGCTCACGCATCCGACCCTCGATCAACTCCACGCGCTCGGCCTTCATGGCATGGCCAAGGCCTTTGCCGACATCGAAGCCGGCGGCGATGCCGCAAGCCTCGGCCATGCCGAATGGCTCGCACTGCTGCTCGAACGCGAAGCCTCGCTGCGACGCGACAAGCGGCTATCGAAGCGGCTGCAATACGCCACGCTGCGCCAGCAGGCTTGCGTCGAGGACATCGACTATCGCACCCCGCGCGGCCTCGACCGCAGCCTCCTGACGATGCTGGTCGAAGGCCAATGGATCGACGACCACGCCAACCTGCTGATCTGCGGGCCCTCCGGCGTCGGCAAGAGCTGGCTCGCCTCGGCGCTCGGCAACAAGGCCTGCCGCGACAATCGCTCCGTGCTCTATCAGCGTGTCCCGCGGCTGTTCACCGATCTCGCTTTGGCGCGCGGCGACGGCCGCCACTCCCGCCTGCTGCGCGCGCTTGGCCGCGTCGATCTCCTCATCTTCGACGACTGGGGCCTCGAGCCGCTCGACGCCGCCGCCCGCCACGACCTCCTGGAGATACTCGAGGACCGCTACGGCCGCCGCTCCACCATCGTCACCAGCCAGCTCCCGGTCGATCAATGGCACGCGCTGATCGGCGATCCCACCTACGCCGACGCCGTCCTCGACCGCCTGGTCCATAACGCCCACCGGATCGATCTCAACGGCGAAAGCATGCGGCGAACCCGCAAACCCGACCGAAAGGCTTGAGCCTGTGGCGCTGTGGACATGCCGCTACGCTTAAGGCGTAGGCAATCATTGTCATCAGGGCGTGGCGATGAAGACCCTGCCATGATCGCCCTTCGAAGTGATCAAGTTCAAGCTCCTCCTTCAACTGCTGATGCGCTTGCTCGCAAATCCACCGTGCCTTGATGGTGGCTGCCGGCGTGCGCAGATCCGTCGCCGGAAGATTGGCGAGATGGTATTTCTTCTCGCCCGAGGCGCGTTGCTCGCCAATGAGCCAGGCTTCGTCGCCTGGGAGATGCTGCTGACCTTTATCCCATATCCGCTGCGGAGGGCCGTCGGCGGTGCGGACACGGAGGGCAGCAAATCGGGCTTTGAGCCGACCTTTCGTCCCGCTGCGCCAACTCACGGTTTTCCATTTGGCGCTGGCCAGCATTTGTTCTGCCGCAATCGATAAGATATCGGGCACGTGGTGCTTTCGTGGTTTCCCGCGGGCTTTGGTAATCGGCCAAATGAGCTTCACATCGACCGGATACACCTTCTGGTGCCGAGGGATTCCGACAGCCCAGACCAGCCCGCGCTCTGTTAGCCCTTGTCGAAACGGTGCGCTGAGGCCGTATCCTGCATCCGCCAGCACATATCCAAATCGCACGTTGGCTGCTATCGCGCGGTCAATCTCGGCCAAAAGAATCTCCGGCTTGGACCGTGGCGTTCGATGTTCGACTGGCACGCGAGCGCGCTTCAAACGAGATACGTCGCTTGTCCAACTGTCAGGCAGAAAGAGACGTAACGCGACCATCACGGGCACTTCGCCGCTCGCAAGCGTCAAAGACACCAGTGTTTGGCAATTTGCCGTTTTACCGAGTGCCGAGGCGTATTGAGCCGCAACACCGACCGAGCGCTCACCCTTCTTGGGAAGTGAGGTGTCATCAATAACCAGCACCGCATCCCTGCCGCCGACAAGTCGGTCCGCCTGGTTGAGCAACTCTGTCTCCAGCGGCGTCGCGTCCCAGATACCGTCCGCAATGAAATGGTGCAACTGGTCGTAGTTGCTCGTGGCAAGGCGTTCCGCCATCGGCTGAACGCTCTTTCGATCGCCAGGACCGATCAAACCCGCAACATACAGAGGACACATCCGCTGCCGGGCCTTATGACCCAGCCGGTCCAAGAACGCCATCAGCCAGCGTTCGAGTTCGTCTTCCCATCCCGGCATGGTCAGCCCTCCAAGAGCCGACCACCCATGAATCACTGAAAATCTGATTCGGGAATCTTGAGGGTTCTGTGAGGTCGCGGGGCAGACTTGAGCCGCGCGCGCTGTCGTAGCATGCGACCTCATAGAAGCCGGATTGAACGAAGCTGCGGAGTTGGGGGCACTATGGCGATAGTGCAGC
>NZ_JADYVS010000077.1:0-2041 GCF_020194055.1 Bradyrhizobium sp. NBAIM03
GCGGGTTCCAGATAGGGCGTGGAAGCGCAGAAGCCCGCCAGGAATATGTAGATCCAAGCATTGCCTACCAAGGAGCCTTCGTCCGAAGTGGCCGTCAAAGTCAGCCGTCTGAGACAGGCGGAGATCTCGGAAGGGAAACCAAATGCACCCGGCGGGTCCCCGTCGGTGCATCCATTCCGCTCACCGTCAGATGTGTCGATGCCATGCTCCTCCTTGGAAGGCCAATGCCAAAACAGAGCCCCGAAAACGACATCATGACAGAAGAATCAGATATCAGATCTGCGAACGCAAACATTCGTGCAAGCACTGTCTGGACAATTGTGCTCGGCTTTGCCGCGGATCCGTTGATGCGTTGGAGCTGGCCTGACCCAAGGCAATACCTTAGGAGCATGCCTCAGTTCATTGACGCCTGTGGGGGCCGAGCATTTGCACATGGCACAGCCTACGTCGCGGGAGAGATTCGTGGCGCGGCCCTGTGGCTGCCTCCCAACGTGCAGCAAGACGAGGAGGCATTGGATGCAATCATGGCGCTATCCCTGCGCCCGGAGATTACCGAGGATATGGCACACTTGCGGCGGGGAATGGCCGAACATCGTCCCCACGAGCCACATTGGTATCTGCCGCTCATTGCCGTCGATCCGAACTGGATCGGAAAAGGGCTTGGCACGTTGCTGATGAAATACGCCCTTCAACGATGCGATGAGAACGGCATTGTTGCCTACCTCGAAAGCTCGAACCCTGAAAACATTCCCTTTTACCAACGTCACGGCTTCAAGGTCGTTGGTGAGATACAACACGGTTCTTCGCCGCCGCTCACGCCAATGTTGCGAACGGCTTCATTCCGACCCAGCAAGGCCGCGCCGCCGGATCGGCTCGTCACCCAAACTCAAGCATAGCTCCGCCTCATCCCGTTAGGATTGATTGCCAATAACCTGACATGACCGCGTTCGGTCAGGACGGCTTATGTTCGCGGCCCAGACAACTGAGCACGTGAGGCGGCTCGCCCGGCCTGCGAAAAGCATACGAATCGTCTCTTCGGCAAAGTTGGCATGTCTGATGTGAGAGCTGGCGGGGTCAAATCCACTAAGCGTGGGACATTGCCACGGGCGGCTGCATCGATTGCGGTCGGGCTCCAGACAATTTTCATCTAGGGGCCACAGAAAGCGATGAATGGCGAGACGCGTATGGCCGCCGAAACCCGATCCAGCCCAACTCAATTCGCGGACCGCGAACCCATCGATGCCAACATTCAGGATGTCCAGGGTTGCTGTTCCCCTGTTGGAGAATTTGCGACGCCACTTCCAAAGGCTTGAGCACATCTTTGCCGATCGCAGGCGCTGGGTCGTCGAGCGCACCTTTGCGTGGCTCGGCAGATGTCGGCACCTGTGCAAAGACTTCGAAGGTTCCGCCGCTACCGAGCTCGCTTGGCTGCTCGTCGCCCAACTGAGGCTCCTAACTCGCCGATTGGCTGGCCTTGAGAGGTCTATGCTTTTTGAGTGAGGCTCTCAGGACAGGCGCTCGGCGAATTTCGAACCTCGACCTCGGGGCTGCTCCAACTGGTTTACTTGACTGTGCCGTCTTGACGAGCCTAGGCAGGGCCTTCTATATGTGGTGTCGTCTTGGTTTTAAGTTCGCATATATGGTGGCGCGGAGTTGGGGGTCTCGGCCGCGGCTATTCCGAGGCATTAGCGCGACAGCGCTGGGAAGGCCGACAGCCGCAGCGACCCGCGAGCCAGGAGACCTAATGCGACAGAACGCATGTGCCCGGGTGGGTCGCTTGCAGCCGGGGACATTTGCCCGGTCTCCTCGCAAGTCGTCCGCACGGTCCCAGCCCCCAAATATCACGGGGTTGCCGATGTCGGCGTCTTACGATTTCGATCAGTATGGTCATCTCATTGAGCTGCCGAGTGTGCGGCAGCCCTCAGCGCAGGCAAAGGTCTTGTGCAGCCGGCCGCGCTGTCCGGCTGCCCGAGGGTGACGTGCCGGCACCGCCCGGATCGGGGGTTTCGGAGTCGGCGGCCTCGCGGAGGTTCGTAGCGCT
>NZ_JADYVS010000078.1:0-1960 GCF_020194055.1 Bradyrhizobium sp. NBAIM03
AGCGTGCTCGAGGCGGCGTTGAGGTTGGTCAGCACCTTGTTGGTGGCAGCGTTATCGATGAAGTCGACACCGCTGGTCAGCGAGGCGAGGCCCAGACCCTTGGAATTGTAGGTCACGCCGGTGATGCTGAGGCTCGACTTTGCAGTCTCGTCGAACACCAGCTTGAGCTGGTCGCCGTTCAAGAGGTTGACGCCGTTGAACGAGGAGTCCTGCGCGGTCGAGTCGATCTGGTTCAGGATGTTGTTGAACTGAGACACCAGGTTCGCACGCGAGGTCTGGGCAACCGTCCGCGACGGGGCTGGAAGCCGTCGAGAACGTCAGCGACGAGGTCAGCGTGCCGCCGATCGCACCACCCGCGGCGCTCGAACCGATGGTCGAGGACGCGTAGTCGTTGGTGGTCGAGATCGTCAGCAGGCCGTTGGCGTCGATCGTCGCCGACAGGTTGTTGGCCTGCAGCTTGGTGTTGAGCTGATCGAGCGTCTTGACCGTGCCGTTGGTGCCGTCGCCGAAGGTGACGTTGACCGCCGTGCCGCCGTTGAAGGAGGTGAAGGTCAAGGTCTTGCCGCTGATGCCGCCGATGCCGGAGGTGCGCGCCGCGGTGAAGGCGGTCGCCGTTCCGGTGTTGCCGGCAAGGCCGAGCGCGTTCAGCGCATTGCCCGTGCCGGTGATCGACAGGTCGGCATTGACGCCAGTGGACAGCTTCAGCTGGCCCGAGGCGTTGATCGACGAGTTGGTCTGGCCGGAGGCCGTCGCAAGCGTGGCAGCGCCGGCGGCGCTGATGGTCGCGGTCTGCACGCCGGTGGCAAGGTCGATCGCCTTCAAGACGTCGTTGAGGGTACCGCCCTGCAGATAGACCGTCGAGTTGCCGGCGCCGTCGGTGAGGACGTTACCGTTCGCACCATAGCCGGTCGGAATGCTCGGCGCACCGGTCGAGCCCGGGATCGGCGCATTCTTGAAGGTGATGACTTTACCGTTGACGTTCAACGTCGAACCGTCGGTGATCGTCGCACCCAGCGAGGCCGCGCTGGTGGTCCGGTTGACGTTGACGGTGGCGTTGCCGCCGCCCACCGACGTGGTCAGGGCGAGAGCCTTGAGCAGGTCGGCCTTGCCGGTGACGCTCAGATCCGCACCTGTCGAGCTCCTCAGCGTGACGGCGCCCGCAGCGACGGTCGAAGCGGTCTGGCCGTTGCTCGTGGCGATCGTCGCCGCACCGGAGGTGATCGAGACCGTCTTGACGCCGCTTGCCAGATCGATCGCGCTCAACAGGTCGTTGACGGTCGCTGCCGGCGTGCCGTTGGTGCCGAGATAGACGGTGCTGTTGCCATTGCCGTCGGTGACGATGTTGCCGCTGACGCCCGAGCCGGTCGGAACGCCAGTCGCACCCGGAGCCGAGCCGCTGCGGAAGGTGATGGACTTGCCGTTCACGGTCAGCGTGTCGCCGTCGGCAGGCTGGGCGTTGCCGGCGAGGCCGGTCGCGGTCGTGCCGTTGGTGGCGATCAGGGTCATCGTGCCGGTCAGCGCCGTGGTGCCGTCGCCGGCCGTTGCGCCCGTGCTGGCGAAGACGCCGATGGTGGCGCCGAGCGTGGTTGTGCCGGTCGCCGCGGTGGTGCCGCCGGCCGCACCGCTATACACGACGTTGCTGTTCGCCGTCGCGCTGGCGTAGGAGGTCGTGCCACGCAGGTCGGCCGCCGTCGCACCGGAGATGGTGGCGGAGACGTTGGACTTGGTGGAATAGCCGACCGTGGTCTGCAGCGCCTGGTTGGCGATCGACTTCGCAGAGTCGATCAGCTTCTGCAGCGAGGTGATGCCGGTGTTGGCAGCCTGCAGCACCTGCACGCCGTTGGCGATGCCGTCGAGCAGGTTGTTGATGTCGCTGGCGCGGTTGTCGAGCGACTGGGCCGTGAAGAAGTTGGTGGGATTGTCCAGGGCCGAGTTGACGCTCTTGCCGGTCGACAGACGG
>NZ_JADYVS010000079.1:0-1910 GCF_020194055.1 Bradyrhizobium sp. NBAIM03
ACCAGCCGGTGTGATATCTCTCGTCATGGCGTTGCTCTCCTTTGTGGAATCAGCACCCCGAGCCTACCGGCTCAAGGTGAGCAACGCCGACCTCTTCAGAAATTCAACAGAACCCGGGACATCCCCCAAAGCCGCAACTCCACTAACAACTATTCGGTCATGGTCCATCCATTGCAACATTTGCAGGTAGATTCGCACCACAATAGGTTGCTGCCGGGAGCTGTCATGTCGTTGCTTGCTACAACAGCGTCGCGTGACAGCCGTCGTTCCATCGAGCGCTCAACTGGCGGTCGCCTCACCTCGCCAAGGCGGCCGCCCCTTGGCGCGCGCCGCGAGCCAATCCGCTCGCCAGGCACTTGGCAGAAGGTCCGGATCAGGAGGCACAACGAGTAGGAACTAGGTCGCGCTGATTGCTATCGCACGTAAACTAGCGCCCTCCCTTGGCGCTCGCGCTCCAGAGTGTTCAAAGTCTTGAAGCGGCATATTCAGGATATAGCTCGTTGCTTCGGTGCGCGAACTTGCCGGTCGCTCGAACACAACGTTTGCGGGAGGCCGCTATCGCGCCCCGATGGTTCATTGCTGCTTGCGAAGCCGTTACTGTACTGAAGTTCGGCAATCGGCGCAACATCTGGTTCTCAACAATCATGCTGCGGCCAAGAACCTCACTGGGCCACCCCGCGCTGCGAAGTGTTTGAATGAGATGAGAATGCCAACTCCACGATTGCGCGTATTGCACTTCGATTGGCGCAGTTCTGCCACGAGGGACTTCATTGCTCTCTTCGGCGGCGTCGTTCTCGCTTCACTCTTAGCGCATCTCTATGGGCTTGCCCCCCGTTTGGCGCAGCTGGGACGGCGCTATGTGGATTCGGTATTACTCGACGACATTATATTCATTGTGTTCGTCGCGTTCTTGCTGAGCATTGCACTATCAATCTTTAGTGTTCGGCGCTACCGAGAACTCGCCCGCGGAATTGACGCACGAACCATTGCAGAAGGGGACGTCCGCGATTTGGCGCGACACGATCCATTGACTGGCTTGCCGAACCGCCGCCTGTTTGATGAGAAACTTGATCTGTGCGCTGGCCTCGCCACCGACACGCATCAAGTCGCTGTTCTGATGCTCGGCCTCGACGGCTTAAAGCGGATCAAGGATACGCACGGCCATGAAGCGGTGGACAAGGCAGTCTGCGAATTTGCCACAAGGCTTATCGACATCTTGCGCAAGGATGGCCTCCTGGCGAGGATCGGAGGCGACGAATTCGGGATCGTCCTGCCCAGCATTAGCTCCCTCGAAGATCCCGCCAACCTCGCGCGCCGTATGGTGGCGTCCGCCGCCGATACTCTCGCGATTGAGACTGGCGCAGCCGAGCTTAGTCTTGGCATTGGCATCGCCATCGCTCCGCTTGATGGCGTCAACCCCCACGAATTGGTCAGGCGCGCAGAACGCGCGCTTTATCGCGCGCAGAGCGACGGCAGGTCGCCTGTTCGCTTTTTCGAACCGGACATGGACATGCATGTCGAGCGGCGCATCAATATTGAGCGTGAGCTTCGGAGCGCTATCGCAACGCACATTATCGAGCCCCATTACCAGCCGGTTGTTTCACTCGTAAGTAATCGCATCGTCGGGTTCGAGGCGCTGGCCCGTTGGGAAAACAGGACATTAGGGCATATCCCGCCCGACGTGTTTATTCCAATTGCAGAAGAAACTGGCCTCATCAACGCTCTTGGAGATCAGGTTTTTCGCCGCGCGTGTCTTGATGCCACTGCGTGGCCGAAGACGTTCTCGCTTGCCTTCAACATTTCGCCTGTTCAGTTGCGGGATTCCGCGCTTGGAGAGCGCATTATATCGATCCTAGAGCAAACCGGCTTTGGTCCGCGCCGCCTGGAAATTGAAATTACAGAGAGCGCGT